>JBKQKS010000125.1:0-5944 GCA_052147395.1 Roseiarcus sp. | reverse complement strand
GTCGGCGTCCACGCCGACAACCGCCTCGAGACGTCGGCGTGGACGCCGACGCTCCTATTCGGATTGCGGGCGCCCCCGGCTACAGAACGCGCCAGTTCGCGAGCCGCGGAAAGCGTCAGTTCGCTTCGTCGGGCAGGATCGGGATCGGCATCACGCCGACCCCCTCCTCGACGAGCGCACGGGCTTCGCTCACCGTCGCGCGGCCGCGAATGGCGCGATGGGGCTCGTCGCCGGCGTGCATCGCGCGCGCGACCTCGGGGAACTTGGCGCCGACGTCGTCGGTGTGGGCTTCGATGTCGCGCCGGATCTGCGTGACGGCCGCGCGCAATTCGCGCTGCTTGCCGTCGAGAAGGACGACCGCCTGAGCCGGCTCATCGGCGCGGCGCCCGCCGACCACGGCCGGCGTCATCAGCGCCTTGTGGACTTTGCGGCTGTCGCAATCCGGACATTGCACGAGCCCCCGTCGCTCCTGGGCGTCGAAATCCTCCCCGTAAGGAAACCAGCTCTCGAATTCATGACCGCGCTCGCACACGAGCGTGAACTTGATCATCGTCTATCCGGCAAGCAGGGGATCGAGGCCGCCTCGGGCGTCGAGCTCGTAGAGATCGTCGCAACCGCCGACGTGGCTTTCGCCGATGAAGATCTGCGGCACCGTCGAACGGCCGCCAGCTCTCAACGCCATCGCCGCCTGGACGGCGCGATCGCCGTCGACCCCGATTTCCTCGAACGGCGCCAGCTTGCGGCGCAGCAGGTCCTTCGCCGCTTGGCAATAGGGGCAGGTCGACTTGGTGTAGATGACGACGGGCGGCATGAGTCGGGCTCCAGGAAATATTCTCGTTCTATATGGGCTTTCGCCGCCCCGCCACAACCCGCGCGAACACCAGCACGTCCACGCGCAGAGCCCCTGCCCTGAGGAGAGCGCGGCTCGCCGCATTGGCGCTCGCCCCGGAGGTCAGCACGTCGTCGACGAGCACGATGCGCCGGCCCTTTATCGGCGCGCCGGGCCGGGCGCGGAACGCGCCCTGCACGTTCTCGGCGCGCATCTCGCGGGTGAGCCCGATCTGGCTCCGCGTCGCCTTGATGCGCTCGATGAGCGCCGGCTCGAAGGCAACGTTCGCGCATTTCGCCGCTTCGCGGGCGAGCGCGGCGGCCTGGTTGTAGCGCCGCAACCACAATCTGAGCCGGTGCAAGGGCATCGGCGTCACGACGTCGCAGTCGGCGAGGAGCTCGGCGCCGGCGCGCGCCATCCAGGCCCCCATCGGCCGCGCGAGTTCGCCGCGATCGGAATATTTGAGCCGGTGCACGAGCCGTCGCACCGGGCCGTCCTCGAACCGCGCCACCGCCCGCGCCCGCGCGAACGCCGGGGGATCGTCGACCGCCTCGCGCGAGAGCCGCTTCTCGCCGATGTCGTGTTCGAACGGCGTGCCCAGACGATCGCAATAGGGCCAGGCGATGAAGCCCATCGCACTCCAGCATTTGGGACACAGCGCATCGGGCTCGGCGATCGCCGCGCGGCAGGAGAGACAGGTTGGGGGATAGACGATGTTGGCGGCCGCCCGCGCCGCAACGGCGAACCACGCCCCGAGCCGCAGCCCGAGCGGCTCGCGGGGATCTGCGCCGAGGGCCGAGGTCATGGCGAGAGCATAGCGGAAATTCGTCTCTTTCGCGAGCGCTCCGCTCGGAGCATGATGCGTCGCCGTGACTCCGACCGCTCCCGCAAAACTGTTCGACCGCGACCTCGTCGCCCGCCGGCTCGACCGCGCGCTGAAGCGGCCCGTCGCCGGCGCCGATTTCCTCATGCGCCGGGCCGCGGAAGACCTCGCCGACCGCCTGAGCCTCGTCAAGCGCGAATTCGCCGTCGCCGCCGATATCGGCTCGCCGACCGGGCACGCCGCGGAAGCGCTCGCGAGCCGGCCGGGCGCCGCCCTCACGTTGCGGCTCGCCCCGACATTGGCGAGCGCCGCGCTCGGTCCCGGTCCTGCCGCCGTCGCCGACTGCGAGCGCCTGCCGCTGGCCACCGCCCGGCTCGACCTCGCGACCTCGCTCTACGCGCTGCACCATGTCGACGATCTCGTCGGCGCGCTGATCCAGCTGCGGCTCGCGCTCAAACCCGACGGCCTCGTCATCGCCGCGTTCGCCGGCGGCGACACGCTCGTCGAACTGCGCGCCGCCCTCACCGCGGCGGAAGCCGAGGTCCTCGGCGGCGCCGCGCCGCGGGTCGCGCCGTTCGCCGACGTGCGCGCGGTCGGCGGCCTGATGCAGCGAGCCGGCCTCGCGCTGCCGGTCATCGACAGCGACGGCGTCGTCGTGCGCTACGCCGACATGTTCGCGCTGATGCGCGATTTGCGCGCGCTCGGCGCCACCAACGCGCTCGTCGCCCGCAGCCGCAAGCCGCTTCGCCGGGACGTGTTCGTCCGCGCCGCCGAAATCTACGCCGATCGATTCGCCGATGCGGACGGCAGGGTGCGCGCGACCTTCGAGACGCTGTGGATCAGCGGCTGGGCGCCGCACGAAAGCCAGCCGAAGCCGCTGAAACCCGGCTCGGCGAAGATGCGGCTGCAGGACGCGCTCGGCGCGAAAGGCCCCCGTGATCCGGCGTGATCGAGAGTTGAAGTCGACGGACGCGAAGGCTATTCGCGGCGAGTGGCGGGGACGCCGCCGAGAGAGAGGTTCAATGTCGCGCGATAGCGCCGCGGGGGCGGTCGGCCTGACCCAGGCCAGAGCGGACGCCGCCTATGACCGTTGGGCGCCGATCTACGACGTCGTGTTCAACCTGCCCTTCCAGCCCGGCCGCGGCGCCGCGGCGCGGGCGGCGGGCGAGGCAACGCCGCCGAACGGCGAGCTGCTGGTCGTCGGCGTCGGCACCGGGCTCGAGCTCGCGCTGCTGCCGCGCCATGCTCGCGTCACCGGCGTCGACCTCAGCATCCCGATGCTGGAGGCCGCGCGCGAACGTGTCCTTCGTCGCGGCCTCGACCACGTGCACGCGCTCGTCGCCATGGACGCCGGCGCGATGAATTTCGAGGCCGACCGGTTCGAAAGCGTGCTGGCGCCCTACGTGATGAGCGTGGTCCCCAATCCGACGGAAGTTCTCGACGAGGCCTGGCGCGTGCTGAAGCCCGGCGGAGAATTGGTGATCGTGAACCATTTCTTCGCCGGTACGGGTTTGCGCGCGCGTTTAGAAAATTGGCTCGAGCATCGGGCGAGTTGGCTCGGCTGGCATCCGGCGTTTCCGTTCTCGACGGTCGGCGATTGGGTCGCCGGCCGCGAAGACGCCATCTGGCGCGAGCGCCGCAACGTGGCGCCGTTCGACCTGTTCACCCTGCTGCGCATAGGCAAGCGCGCCGACCGGCGAGCGAGCCGCGGGCGCGCCGATCCCTGAAACCCGAAGCGCTTTCGCCGAGCCCGGGACGGCGCCGTCGGCTCACCTCACGTTGACGGGAAGAATCTCCGTGGTCAGCCGCACTTCGTCGCCGAGGCCGTAGGCGTAGTAGGCCGGGCGGGAGACCTGGCGCAGGATCGTGTACAAGCGGAAGCGCGCCTGCCGCCACGGCGAACGCGGCCCTTCGCGCATCAGGTTCTCGTGGCTCACGTGCACGGTCCATTGCGCCGGATCGCTCGGCAGATCGATCTTGTGGTGGCGGGCGAGATCCTCGAGGCGGCGCTCGACGTTGGGCTCCTCCATGAAACCGAAGCGAAGCTCGACCGCGATCACGCTGCCGCGCCTGTTGTCGCGATCGAACACCGTCACGTGATAGCGATGGTCGAGCACATAGGGAATCCGGGGATGGGTGACCTCGACGATGACGAGGTTGCGCGGCAGCATGCCGAAACGATCGTAGAACAGGCTCACCAGAGCCGGAGCGCGGTCGGTCGGGCGCCGCACCGTCAGCGGCGACATCAGCAGCGCATTGCGCTCCATGAACGTCTTCGAGGCGCGATGCAGTTCGACGACCTGCTGCATCGTCATGGTCGAAGCCTGGGCGTAGGCGGCGAATGTCGCCCGACGCCCCCATTTCCAGGTCGACATCACCACGAATGCGACGATGCTGACGCTGACCGGCACGAAGCCGCCTTCGAGAAACTTCACCGACGAGGCGACGAGGAAGCCGGCGTTGACGAGGGTCAGCGCGCCCCAGACGCTCCAGGTGACCGCCCATCCCCAGCGCCAGTAGCGGCGCGCGATGAAAATCATCGCCACCGAGGTGATCAGCATCACGCCGGCGACGGCGAGGCCATAGGCGGCGGCGAGCGCGGAGGCCGAACCGAAGCCGATGACCAGCGCGACGCAGCCGATATACAATAGCCAGTTGACGAACGGCAGGTAGATCTGCCCGGCATGCATATGATGGGTATGGCGGATGTCGAGGCGGGGGAACAGACCGAGGCCGATCGCCTGCGCGGCGAGCGAAAACGCCCCTGTTATGAGCGCCTGCGAGGCGATGACGGTGGCGAGCGTCGCCAGCACGACGAGCGGACCGACCAGCGCCGTCGGCGCCATGGAATAGAACAGATTGCCCGCCGCGATCGGCGCGCCGGAGAGCAGAAGGGCCCCCTGCCCCAGGTAGTTGAGCAGCAGCGCGGGGAACACCACGGAAAACCAGCTGAGACGGATCGGCTGGGCGCCGAAATGTCCGAGGTCGGCGTACATCGCCTCGCCGCCGGTGACCACCAGCATCATCGCGCTCAGAATCATCAGCGCTTCCCGCCAGCCCGCGTGAAACAGGAACGCGATCCCGTAGGACGGTTCGAAGGCCCAGAGGATCGCCGGCTCGCGAACAATGGCGCGAAGGCCGAGGATCGCGATGGCGGCGAACCACACCACCATCAGCGGCCCGAACAGCCGGCCGATCGCGCCCGCGCCCTTGTACTGGATGGCGAACAGGGCCGTCAGCAGCGCCAGCGCGATCGGCGCGACATAGGGGCCGAAGGCCGGCGTGATCACGTTGAGCCCTTCGACCGCGGATACCACCGAGATCGCCGGCGTGATCATACCGTCGCCGAACAACAGCCCGGCGCCGAGCATCAGCGCCCACATCAGCGGACGCCCGCCCCGATCGCGGAACGGATACACGAGGCCATAGAGCGCGAACACTCCGCCCTCGCCCTCGTTCTCGGCGCGCAGCACCAGCGCGGCATATTTGACGGCGACAATGAGGGTGATCGTCCAGATCGCGAGCGAGATCGCGCCGATCACATGCACCGGCGTCGGAGCGACCCGCGCCGGGCCGAAGAAGATCTGGTCGATCGCATAGAGGGGCGAGGTGCCGATGTCGCCGAACACGACGCCGAGCGCTCCGAGCGCGAGCGCCCGCAACCCGGCGCGACGCTCGGCCGCCGCCGCTGCGGCGCCTCTCAGGTTTTCCGTCCCCGCCGCCAACTCTCCGCCCCGGAAATCGCCTGTGGATAGGTTTCGCCCTGCGGTCGAGTCCGGCCCTTGACCTGGATCAATGCGCGAACCGAGCAGCGGCGACAGCGACCCATGGCCGCGTTCGCCCGGATCGCAGCCACGGTCGGTCCGAAAGTCCAACAGAGCAAGACGGAGCTCTGCGACGGCGTCCGATCGATCTCCTCGATGACCTCGAACACGCAGTTTTCGAGCCATTTACGCCGCGCGCTTGCCGACTCTGTCGCGACCCGCGCCGCGCGGTTCCGCATGGGCGCTCGCCGGGCTGAGCAATTCACAGTTCTCAGCTGAGCGCCGGAGGGCGCCGAGTTCCCGCTCCCCGCTCCCTCGACATCCTTCGACCGACTCAGGGTGAGGTCGGGATGAGTTGTCATGCGCTTCGAACGCCTCGACGCATGAAAGGCGCCCCTTTGTAGCCGCGCGCGATGAGCGCGGCTGGTGTAGCCGGCGGGCGTTGACCGCGGCTGCTGTAGCCGGCGGGCTTTGACCGCGGCTGCCGGGGTCGGCGCCCCCGGCTACAGTGGCCCCGCTCGCCGCCCC
>JBKQKS010000124.1:0-4843 GCA_052147395.1 Roseiarcus sp. | reverse complement strand
CAAGCATGAGCGCTTCGTCCGCGCCCGCTTCCATCGCCTGGATGCAGGCGAGGATGCAGTTGAGCTTGGAATGCGAATTGAGCTTCTGGTCCTGCTCGGCCGGGCCGGTGCGGCGGATGTGCACGGTGAATAGGCTCAGCCCCCGAGCGAGCATTTCCGGGCGCGGCAGCTTCCATTCGGGGATGATGACGATCGTCGCGCCGCCGACGGCGAGCCGCGGGTCCTGATAGGGCGAACGTTTTGCGCCACGCGTCACCATCAATCGGATGTGCACGCCGTCCGTCATCCCATTGGCGTCGATGACGTCGAACAGCCGCTTTTCCAGCTCGGCGCGAGAGAGCCCGATGTCGATCCGCAGCATCTTGGCGCCGTCCCACAGACGGTCGAGATGCCTGTCGAGAAAGTTTATGCGGCCGTCGCGCAGGCGAAGACCTTCCCACAAGCCGTCGCCGAGCACGAAGCCGGAATCGAACACCGACACCTTGGCGTCCGCGCGGCGCGCCAGCTCGCCGTTCACCGAGACGAACACGTCGTCGTTGCGCTCGTCGCCGACATAGTCCTGCGAGCCGGAGGAGGGAGAGGTCAAGGCTGCGGTCCCGTGAAGCCGAATGGGCGCCTTCTAGAGCAAATTGCGGTCACCGGGGCAATTTCCCGGGCGCCCTTGTAGGCGAGGTCGCTGACCTCGCTGCTTCCGCTTGGAAGAAAGGCGCAGAATGAGGCGCTGACGCGCCGACCGAGGTCGTCCCTCGACGAGCTCAGGATGAGTTGTCATGCGCCCGTCGCGCCTCGAGCGATGAACGGCGCCCCATTGTAGCCGCGCGCGGGGAGCGCGGCTGCCGGGGTCGACGGCCCCGGCTACAAGGGCGGAGCGCCTTTCGGGAGAGGGCGGGAGAGGGGCCAAATCCGGCGACGCGCGGCATTAGTCCGAGCGTGCGCCCTCGGCGCCCGGCTGAAGCTGCTACTGCGCTTGCGGCTCGTCCGGCTTCGGCCAGTAAGTTCCGAACGACCAGACGTGACCTTCCGGATCGGCGCAGACGAAATCTCGGCTGCCGTAGTCGCGGTCGGTCGGCGGCTCCAGAATCGTCGCCCCGGCGTCGCGAGCACGCGCGTACAGCGCGTCTGGATCGACGACGGCGATATAGGTCGATTTTGCCGCCGAACCGCCGCCGGGGGCGCCTGCGAAACCGGGCTTCGTCTCGTCGACCGACCCGAGCATGATCATCGACGAGCCGAGCGTGAGCTCGGCGTGTTTGATCTTGCCGCCGTGCATATGGCGCGCGTGCAGCGCGAAGCCGAACGCGCGGCAGAGGAAATCGATCGCGCTCGTAGCGTCGCGATAGTGGAAGGCGGGAAAGATGCAGGGGGCTTGGTATCTGGACGCAGTCATAGCGGCTCCTTCGATGTGAGGATGCGGTCGTTGTCGCTCCGCCGCCGCGCCGCGTCTTGAACGAATGTTACGGCGTGAGCCGCGCCTTGGTCGGCGGCGCGCCGGCGAGCTCGACGAATTCGCGGGTCAGATGCGCCTGATCGGCGAAGCCGCAGGCGGCGGCGATGTCGGCCCAGTCCGGCTTCGCCGCGTCGCGCGCCATTCGCTCGGCGCGGTTGAAGCGCACGATGCGCGCGATCGTCTTCGGCGGCAGGCCGCATTCACGTTGGAAGCGCTCGACGAGTTTTCGCCGGCTCCAGCCGAGTCGCTGAGCGAGCGCGCCGGTGCGCAGATCGCCTCCCGTCTCGAAAATACGATGAAAGGCCCAGGCGACTTCGCAGTCGGGGGGCAGCGACGCGAGGAGCCGGGCCGCGAGGAAGCGCTCGACGAAGGCGAGGCGATCGTCCCATTCGCCGAGCGCGGCGAGCCGGTCCGGCAGAGCGGCGATCTCGGGATCGTCGAGGTCGTCGAGGCCGGCGAGGCGCCCCGAAAACTCCGACATCGGCCGTCGCAGCAGCCTGCGCGCCGCCAGCGGCGTGAGGTTGAGCTGCACGCAGGCCGCGCCCTCCCCGGCGCCGACGCGCACTGGCCCGGCGAACAGGCCGGAGGCAAAACTCAGCCACTCGTCCGCGGCGCCGGGCTCGCGTCCGAGGCCGATGCGGTAAGGCGCGCCGAGGTTGACGATGAGCGGGACCGTCAGCGACGCGCCATGGACCATGTTCGCTGAAGCCGGGCGGCCCCCGGTATAGGCGTAGAGGCCGCTCACCAAGCCTCCGAGCTCGGGGGCTACGGCGCGGCGGCGATAGAAGCGCTCCTCGGCGCCATCGCGTCCGGGCATTGGCAAGGGTCCTGGCGTTCGAAGGCGGGACGGCAGAATTTACGGCCGTGACGGCGGCTCGGATCTCGAGCGCTTCATCGCGCGACAGCTTCGGATGGTCGCCGGCGGCGCGCCGCCAAAGTCGAATTCGTCGAAAAACCGCTGACGGCGCCTTGTCGCGCGCCGCCCTCATCGGGCACGATGGGGGGCGCATGCCGCGCGTGGGAGAGCCGAACGATGCATTTTGCAAGCGATCTGTTTCCCGGCTTCGCGCCGCGCCATATCGTGGTCGAGGGCGCCCATATCTATACGCTGGTCGGCGGCGAGGGGCCGCCGCTCGCGCTGCTGCACGGATTTCCGCAATCGCACGCGATGTGGCGCCACGTGGCGCCGAAGCTCGCCGAGCATTTTTCCGTCGTCGTCATGGACCTGCGCGGCTATGGCCACTCGAGCGCGCCGGAATCGGCCGATGGCCGTGGATATACCAAGCGCGCGATGGGCGCCGACGTGCTCGCCGTGATGCGCGCGCTCGGCTACCACGAGTTCAACCTCGCCGGCCACGATCGCGGCGGTCGTGTCGCCTATCGCCTCGCGCTCGACCATCCCGAACACATCTCGAAGGTCGCCGTCATCGACATCGTGCCGACGGGCGAGATGTGGCGCGGTATGGACGCCGCGCGGGCGATGAAGGTCTACCACTGGCTGTTCCTCGCCCAGCCCGAGCCGCTGCCGGAAACGCTGATCGCCGCCGCGCCGCAGGCCTATATCGATTTCACGCTCGCGAGCTGGACGGCGAAAAATTCGCTCGACGGCTTCGCCGGCGCGCTCGACGCCTATCGCGCCGCCTTCGCCGATCCGATGCGCATTCACGCCATGTGCGAGGACTACCGCGCCGGCGCGACGCTCGACCGCGCCGACGACGAGGCCGATCTCGCCGCCGGGCGCAAGATCGAACCGCCGCTGCTGGCGCTGTGGGGCGTCGACGGCATTCCCGCCGCCGGCGAATCGCCGCTCGACGTCTGGCGGCGCTGGGCGAACGAGGTCAGCGGGCGGGGCCTGCCCGGCGGCCATTTCCTGCCCGAGGAGGCGCCGGAAGCGACGCTGCAAGCGCTCCTCGAGTTCTTCGTCTGAGCGCCGGCCTCCGGCGCCCATCGGACCGGCCGCGAATTCCATGGTCTCGTAAAACCGTATAGAATAGGGCGCCACGAAAGCCCGGCCATTGCGCCAACCCCAGGTCCCAGCGTTGAACCCAGCCCCCATTGGCGTCGTCACCGTTTCCGACCGCGCGTCCGCCGGCCTTTACGAGGACAAGGGCGGACCGGGCATCGAGGCGGCGCTCGCCGCGATCCTCGCTTCCCCCTGGCGTCCGGTGCGGCGCGTCATCCCCGACGTCAGCGAAACCATCGAGGCGACGCTGATCGAACTCGCCGATGTCGAGCATTGCTCGCTCGTCCTGACGACCGGCGGCACCGGGCCGGCGCCGCGCGACGTCACGCCCGAGGCGACGCAGGCGGTGTGCGAGCGCATGATGCCGGGCTTCGGCGAGCTGATGCGCACGAGGAGCCTCATCGAGGTTCCGACCGCGATCCTGTCGCGGCAGACGGCGGGCGTGCGCGGCTCGAGCCTCATCGTCAACCTTCCCGGAAAACCGTCGGCGATCCGCACCTGCCTCGATGCGGTATTCCCCGCGATCCCCTATTGCCTCGACCTCATCGGCGGCGACCGGCTGGAGACCAACCCGGCGGTCTGCGTCGCGTTCCGGCCCAAAGGCTGAAGCGCCCCGCCTCCCTTCTCCCTTTGCGGGACTCCGGCGGCGCCTTGCGCCGCCTCGGGGTGGCCGAAGGCCGGATGAGGGGTTCGCGCAGAACAAAGCGCTTGCGGCGCCACCTCACTCCTGAAAGGCAACCTTGTAGCCGGGGTCGCTGACCCCGGCAGCCGCGGTCAGCGACCGCGGCTACAATTGGCGGTCTTTCATGCATCAAGGTGCGCAAAGCGCATGAAAACTCATCCCCAACCCTTCTCCCGCCCCTTCGACAAGCTCAGGATGAGGGGGGAGAAGGGGCTTGCGCCGCCTACGCGAAACCCGTGTCGACCGCCCGGAAACCGCGAAAAAGGCGAGTTTCGAGCCGGCATCCGCCGCGCAGGATGGCGTCGGCCCGGCTCGGCCGATCGTGCGCCTTCGCCCTCGCGGGGGCGGGCGATTTTGTCCATGGATTCGGCGATTCCAAGGGGTTGAGTGTACAATTTTGTCACCCCCCCTGTCGGCGCGCGTCGGCGTCTCCGCCCTGTTCGGCGATTCATAGTATATCTATCGCGTTACTATATATAAATCGCAAAAGACACGACACCGCGAGGGCAGGAGCGCTCGCTCCGGCGCGTCCTCACACAAAACCGGGGCCCGGCCGGAGCGCAACGCTCAACGGCGGCGAGACGCCCCTCCAAAGCGGCGAAACGCCGAATTTGCATCTCGCGAGTGGCGCCAATCTTTCCCTTGGCGCCCCTCGAGGCGCGGTCCGCGTAGCGCCGTCCGGACACGACACGCGCAATCGAGGAGCGTCGGCGTCCACGCCGACGTCTCGAGGCGAAACGTCGGCGTGGAC
>JBKQKS010000123.1:0-8974 GCA_052147395.1 Roseiarcus sp. | reverse complement strand
TTGGCGTTGCCGCGATCGACGGCGCGGAACAATGCGACGAAATTCTCCCACTTCGGGCGCGGCGCGAATTCGTTTCGCGACGTCGCCGCGAGTTCGAGCAGCCGGTCGGGCAGCAGGTCGGTGCGCTGGGCGAAGGCGATGAACAGGATGCGATCGAGAATTTTTTGCGCCGGCTCGATCGCCTGCAACGCGCCGAGCTTCGGCCCGTCGGCGGAATGGACGAGGAAGCCCATCAGGTCTTCCCGCAAGCCCTTGTACTGTTTGTAGAGCTCGTCGGTGATGTCCTTGTAGGCGCTGTCGGTTTCTCTGAGCAGCGCGTCGAGCCCGCCGCCGAGCGTGCGCTCCGCCGACAAGAGGAGCCACAGCCGCGCGTGCTCCTCTTGCTCGTCGAGCCGCGTCAGGTCGAAGACTTCGTAGGCGTCGCGGCCGCGGCCGAACCCATAGAGGCGGATTTCCAGGCAGTTCGACACCAGCACCCAATGCGCGCCGGGGGCGTCGATCGCATATTCCCACGCCTGCTGCACCGGGCTCTTGCCGCGCCCGGGCATCGGCGCGTCGAGGTCGAGCGTTCTTGGGCCTTTGAGCTCGAGCGGCGCGACGACCTCGGCGCGGCCTGACGAATCGTCGAAGCGCCCGAGCGCGACGTCGACGGCGCCGCGGCCGATGTGGCGCTCCTCGGCGAGCGTGTATTCGTTCTCCGGATCGATGCGCCGGTAGCCGAGCAGGCCGACGAACACGTCGGCGACGAGCGTCGCCCGCACGGCGGTCTCGTTCTGCCGGCCGAACGCTTTCTTCGCCTTGCGGGCATATTCGCTGGCGAGCTCGCGCTCAGCGTCGGTCGGCGCGAACGCCGCCTTGCCGCGCGCCGCCTCGACGACCTTGTAGGCGAACAACGGCGTGCGCAGTGTGCGGGGCGCGACGGGTTTCAGTCCCGACGGCCCCGAGCGCGGCAAATCCATCCCTGCGGCGGCGAACAGATTCATGGATTCGAGACTAGAGGCCGCGTCGAGCCGCGTCGAGCCCCCGCCACTCTCGTCCGCGCATTCGCGCTTCTCGACATCGACGACCGATGACCGAGAGACCGCGAAGGCGGCATCGTCGATTTCACCCGCGGCGCCGTCCTTGTCGAACCGTCTCAGCGGCATGACGCAGCTTCGACTGGTGTTGCCGCCGCTGTCGATCTTTTCCGTGCGTAAATTCGATTAAACCTCTTCGCCGCGTTTCAATAATTCGTTGGAGAAGAGGGTCTATGCCTTTAGGGAATGCGGCCTCGCGCCGCTAGCATCCGAGGAGACGGGGTCGGTCGCCACCATGCGCGCTGAGGGAGCAACATTGAAACTCCACGACCACACAGTCCTGACCGAAGGGCGCCGCGTCGGCGCGCCTCGCTCGTGGATCGCCTATGTCGCGCTGTTGCCGGTCACGCTGGGGGCGATCTTCGCGACCGTCGAGGTGACGCGCCAGGCGGCGATCAGCGCTTTCGGCTACGACGCCGTCGTGAGGGGGGAAAACAATTTGTGGCTTCCGATCTCGCAGAGCCTGGATGTCTGGTGGAGGGACTCGGCATCGAGCTTGTTCGCCTCCGCGGCGCCCGAGACCGCCGCTCCAAACGCATGTACGGCGGCGATGCCGGCGCCCGATCTGTCTTTGCCCGTCGCCAGTTCGGAAGCGGTTGTCGCCGCCGTCCCCGCCGTCCCCACCCACTTCATATTCCTCAATTTTGCCGCCGCGCCGCGGTCCAGCCAGCGATCGGAGCGATTCCAGATCGTTACGGGCGCTGTCAGACAGCCGTGAATCGAGCCAGGGCAATCGGGTGAAAGAATTTGTCGTGACCTTTCCGCCGTCATTGCGAGCCTGAGCGAAGCAATCCAACCGTCGTGTGATGCTCAGTGGGCCGCGAGTACGAGATATCGGGCAGGGGATAGCGCGTCAGTTTCTGAGTTTCGAATTGGCGGAGGGGCTGGATTGCTTCGCTGCGCTCGCTTTTGACGGCCTAGGAGTGGATTGCGGTCATTCACACGATTGCCATGTGAATTGAGCGCCGCGCCATTGACAAACTGCCCCCTGGTTCTGAAAAGACCTGCCGGACCGAATCGTCGGCCGAAGCGGCGAGGGAAGCGGCGCAGCCCTCGCGGTTGGAGTCCGGAGCCTGTGAATGCGGTCATGGAAGGGGTGGGCTTCGGCCATTGCGGGCGCGGCGATCGTGCTCGCATTGCTCGCTTTTCCCTGGCGCCTCGACCCGAGCCAAGTCGCCGAGCGCCTCGAAGCGGCTTTGCCGCTGCCGCCGGGCCTGGCCTGGGCGCCGCCGAGGCGCGCCAAATTGACGCTGTTCCCACGCCCGATGGTCGACATCGATGACCTGAGGATCGTGCACGACGATGGCCGCGAAGCGCTCGACGCATCGTCCGCCGCCGCTTCGCTGTCGATTCTCGGCTTGCTGGCCGGCAGGGTAGAAGTCTCGCAGGCGCGACTCGGCGACGCGTCGGTAGACATCGACTTCGACGCGCTGCGCGGCCTCGGGCTGGGCCGCGTCGAAACCTTCCGCCCGCGGCTGCAGCGCCTGATCCTCGAGGGCGGACGGGTGCGCCTCCACAGCCGTCGGCTCGGCCTCGATGACGAAATCTCGCCGCTCGAAGGCTCGATCTCGTGGCCCGCGAAAACGGCGGCGATCGATTTCGAGCTCGACGGCGTGTGGCGCGACGAGATCGTCGAAGGCGACGGAGAGATCGCCTCGCCCGCCGCGCTCATCGCCGGCGGCGCGAGCGACGTGCGGCTCCGCATCGGCTCCGCGCCGCTTTCGCTCACGCTCGAGGGCGCCTGGACCCGCGGCGCCAAGCCCGGCTTTGCCGGTGAGGCGACGCTGAAAGCGCCCTCGCTCGCAGGGCTCGGCCGCTGGCTCGGCTCGGCCCCGTTGCGGGCGGCGGCGCCGGCGAGCATCGCGGCGTCAGGCCAGCTCGCCATTTCCGGCAAGGCGGCGACGCTCGTCAATGCGACGTTCACGCTCGACGGACAGGACTTCGAGGGCTCGCTCGGGCTCTCGCACGGCGCCCGCTGGTTGGCCGAGGCGACGCTGGCGACGGACAATCTGCAACTCGAGAAATTTTTCGGCGAGCCGCGTGCGCCGGTCGGCGCCGCCGGCGTCTGGAGCCGGCTCGCCTGGAAGCCGCCGCTCAACCCGAAAGTGGACATCGATGTGCGCATCTCCGCCGCCCACGTGACCTGGGGTTCCTTTGCGCTCAGCGACGCTGCGCTCGCTGCGGAGCGCCGCGCCGGCGACTGGAAACTCGAGATTCTCGACGGCGGGCTCGCCAAGGGCTCGATCACGGCCGAAGCCGAACTCGCCGGCTGCGCGGCCATCTGCCGCGAGCATCTGAAGCTGTCGCTCGCCGGCGTCGACCTCGCCGAGCTGACGCGGGCTTTCGGCCGCCAGCGCCTCAGCGGGCGGGCGTCCTTCGACCTCGCGGCCGAAGCCGAGGGCGATGACGCCGGGACAATCGTGCGCACGGCGCGCGGCGAAGCGAGCCTGAAGGCCGAGAACGGCGCGATCGAAGGCGTGGGTTTCGAGGAGGCGCTGCGCCGCAGCCAACGCCGGCCGCTCGAAGTGGCGCGCGACCTCGCCGAAGGCGACACGACGTTCACGACCGCCGAGGCGAAGCTCGCGATCCACGACGGCGAGGCGCGCGTGGAGACGGCGCAACTCGCTGGCCCCGGCGCCATCGTCGACGCCTCGGGCGTGATCGACCTCGCCGGCTGCGCCTGGGGCATCGACGTCGCCGCAGCGCAGGCCAATAGCGAGGGCGCGCCCTCGCCCGGCGCCGTGCGGCTCGAGCTCGCCGTCGACGGGCCATGGGCCGCTCCTAGTCTTTCGGTCACATTGCCACCGCGGCCTCCTGCGCCGTAGACTTGTGTCCCGAATTGTCGCCCGGAGGACGATCATGAAAGCCCCGCGCAAATTTTTGGAACCCCTGGCTATCGGCGCGCCGCGGCCCTTTGCGGAGTTGCCCCCGCGTCTCGAGCGCATGATTCATTTCGTGCCGCCGCAAAACGAAAAGATGCGCGGCAAGGCCGGCGACCTCGCGCGTCAGGTCGACGTCGTGCTCGGCAATCTCGAGGACGCGATCCCGATCGAGGCCAAGATCCCCGCGCGCAAGGGGTTCATCGAGATGGCCAAGGCCAACGATTTCGGCTCGACCGGGCTCTGGACGCGCGTCAATGCGCTGAACTCGCCCTGGATCCTCGACGATCTCACCGAGATCGTCGCCGAGGTCGGCGACAAGCTCGACGTGGTGATGATCCCCAAGGTCGAAGGCGCCTGGGACATCCATTTCGTCGATCAGTATCTGGCGCTGCTCGAGGCGCGCGCCGGGGTGAAGAAGCCGATCCTGATTCACGCGATCCTGGAGACGCCGCAGGGCGTCAACAACATCGTCGAGATCGCGACCGCCTCGCCGCGCATGCACGGCATGAGCCTCGGGCCCGCCGACCTCGCGGCGTCCAGGGCGATGAAGACGACGCGCGTCGGCGGCGGCCATCCCGATTATCGCGTGCTCGCCGATCCCGTTGCCGGCGCGCCGCGCGCCAGCGCTCAGCAGGACCCCTGGCATTATACGATCGCGCGCATGGTCGACGCCTGCGCCGCCAATGGCATCAAGGCGTTCTACGGCCCGTTCGGCGATTTCTCCGACCCCGACGCCTGCGAGGCGCAGTTCCGCAACGCCTTTCTGCTCGGCTGCGCCGGCGCCTGGTCGCTGCATCCGAACCAGATCGCGATCGCCAAGAGAGTATTTTCCCCGGACCCCGCAGAAGTGAAGTTTGCGCGCAAGATTCTGGCGGCGATGCCGGACGGATCGGGAGCGGTAATGATCGACGGCAAGATGCAGGACGACGCGACCTGGAAGCAGGCCAAGGTGATCAGCGATCTCGCGTATCAGGTCGCCGCCAAGGACCCGGACTTCGCGGCTCTATATGCCGCCTGAATTTGACAGGCGCGACGCGGCGTTCTAACCCGAGTCGCGCCTCTTCTTCGAGCTCACGTAAACGCCATGCAAACGCGGATTGCGAAATTCGGCATCGGACAGGTGGTCAAGCACCGCATCTATCCGTTCCGCGGCGTCATCTTCGACGTCGATCCCAGCTTCGCCAACACCGAGGAATGGTGGAGCGCGATTCCCGCCGAGGCGCGCCCGGCGAAAGATCAGCCGTTCTACCATCTCTACGCCGAGAACGCCGACAGCCAGTACATCGCTTATGTCTCCGAGCAGAACCTGCTGATCGACGATTCCGGCGATCCCGTGCGCCACCCGCAAGTCGAAGCCGCGTTCGAGCGCCTGGAAAGCGGCGCCTACCGCCGCCGAGCCAAGTCGATGGCGAGCTGATCGCGGCGTCACACGTTTAGCCCCATTGGCGTGAGCTCGAGCCTTTTCGGGGGTCCCAACCGCCCTTTCCGTCATGGCCGGGCTCGTCCCGGCCAACCACGTCGGCGTGTAACGCCCGTTCTGGCCAGTTGCCCGTGTCGCGCATTTGACAACCGGGTTTCAGACCTTCCCTTTGTTTAACAAAACGAAAATCCGGGAAGAATTCTGAATTACCGGGTAGACGCCCGCGACCTGATCTCCGCGAGACAAGCGCAAGGACGAAGCGACCACTATTTCCGAATTCGGTGTTCTCGGTTAGCTTACCTGTATCGCCAACGATCCGAGGCACGCCATGTCCGGAGGGTGGGTATACATCATGACGAACCGACCCAATGGCGTCCTTTACACGGGAGTCACAGCGGACATCGCGCGCAGAGCTCATGAACATCGCGAGGGACTCGTCAAAGGGTTCACCGAAAGGTATGGCGTAAAACGCTTGGTATATTTGGAATTTTTCGAGGACGTACGCAGCGCCATTCAACGAGAGAAGAACATGAAGCACTATTCTCGTGCATGGAAGGTCGGTTTGATCCTCGAGCAAAACCGCGAATGGCGCGACCTCTATGACGATCTTGCGTGAAGGACATGGCGACGGCCCGTCCGGACCATAGAGCCCGAACGTCCGATGCCGGCGGCCGGTTCCTGGCCGCGCCTCGGGGCGAAAGCGTTCTCCGTCCTGCAACGGCAGTACTTCGGCACGACGTGGATGGCCGGGACGAGCCCGGCCATGACGGAAGGGGCGGTTGGACCCCTGAAAGCCCTTAAACTAACGCCTATGGGGGACCGGCGGCGCCGACCCCTCGTCTGGCGTTGCGCGCCACCCGCGGGTCGAGCCCGAGGGCAGGCTCTTCTCCCGCTTCTTCGACAAGCTCAGGATGAGGGCGGGAGAAGGGCCTCCCGCCCTGCCGCGTTTTCGCCCTTCCGCTCTGACGTGAGCCCGCTATGCTGGCGCCGGGCGAGGGGCGGGCATGGCCGACATTTTCGTCAGCTATACGCAGAGCGACAAGCTTTGGGCGCACTGGATCGCGCTCGAGCTGAAGAAACTCGGGCACGCAGCGCACTTGTACGAATGGACGCAATTCATCGCTGGGATCTGCGGCCCGCGGTTGAGCGCGCCGTTCCGCGGCGGCGAGCGCTCAGATGCCAAAATCGTCGCCGCCAACCTCGCCGTCCTCCGCGCCAGACTCGAGCCTCCCGCCCGCCCATGACCGCCCGCTTCGTCGACCGTCCCGTATTGACTTTTGCCGTCGGCGTCGTCGGGCCGCGGGCGCCGATGCGGCGGGCGGAGGCGGCGCCCGGATTCGTCGAGCGGCGGTTGAAGGAAGCCTACGAGGTCATCGACGAAGCGTGCCGCAACGAGTTCCGGCGCACGCTGGAGCGAGTGCTGCGGCCCGACGGGGAGAAGGCGGAGGAGTCGAAGGTTTTCGCGACGCCGCCGTCATGGCCGGGCTTGTCCCGGCCATCCACGTCGCGCGGCTCGGGCCAAATTCCCCGCGTTGGAGCGGGTTCGAGCGGGGTTTCGGAGCCGACAGACCTAGGTCGTGTTCAGCGGAACGGCGTGGATGGCCGGGACGCCCCCCGGGTCGAGCCCGGGGGCGGCCATGACGTTGCTTGGCTTGGCGAGGGCGGCGACGAAAGCCAGGGTCTCCTTCGACAAGCTCAGGATGAGGGCCCCCGGCTACAAGACGCGCGCACGCATCGCGTCCGGCTGCTCGGCGGCTTCGCCGACGCGGCGGAACGGCTGGCGGTCCTGGCGGCGCCGGAGGATTGGGAGGTCGAAGCGATCCTGCCGATGCCGCGGGCGCTCATCAAGGCCGGCTACGGCGCCGACGAGGCGGATTGGCATGCGCTGCAGCACGCGCTGAAGCGCGCCGGGCGGCGCATCGTCGAGCTGCCGCTGGAGCGCGAAGGCGCGGCGCCCGACGCCGCCCCGACGCTGCGCGCGCACGAGGCGGCGCTGCGGCGCCAGGGCGGGTTTCTGCTCCGGCAGATCGACCTGCTGGTCGCCGTCTGGCACGGAAGGCGGCCGGAGATCGACGAGACCCGCAGCGGCGCGTCCGAGGTGATCGACAGCGCGGCCGAGGCGATCCAGGCCGCGCTCGAGCATGGCGTTCCAGTGCTGTGGATTTCTTCGGTCGAGGACCGCGAGCCGTGGCTGCTCGAGCATTCAGAAGACATGTGGCGGCGCGGCCGGATGGCCGACGCGCTGCGCGGGCCGCTGCAGGACGCCGTCGCCGAGGCGGTGCGCCCGCCTGGCGGCCCCGAGCGCGAGCCCGAGGACGAGCAGCCGCCCGCCGAGCGCCGCCTCGCGTCGTTTTTCGCCGAAAAATTCCGCAAGATCTGCCCGTGGTTTCCCTATGACGCGCTCAAGCGCGGGCTCCAACGGATGCGCTGGGAAATCCCGATGGACACGCGGGCCGAGACGGCCGCGAGCTGGAAGCCGTTTCTCGACGACGCGCTCGACGACGCCGATTTCCGCGCCCGCCTGCAAAACATCCTGCTGCCGCGCTTCCACGCCGCCGACCATGTCGCGACCTATTATTCCCACGCCTACAGGAGCACCTATGTGCTCGCCTACGCGCTCGCCGCGCTGTCGGTGACCGTCGCCTCGAGCGCGAGCGCGCTGCTCGGCGCGATGGAGATCAACCTCAAGGGCCTCTATGGCGGCGTCGAACTGCTGCTCATCGTCGGCATCATCGGGTTCGTGCTCATGGCGCAGCGGGGCCGCGACGAGGACCGCTGGACCTGGCACGCGCGCTGGATGGACGCGCGGCTGCTCGCCGAGCGGCTGCGCCACCTGCGCTTCCTGCTGCTCATGGGGGAGGGCGACAGCGCGCTCGCCGCCGGCGAGTTCCACTCCCCCGGCCTCGCCTGGGGCGACTGGTATCTGCGCGCGACGATCCGCGAGGTCGGCCTGCCGTTCGGCGCCTTCGATCTCGCCTTCCAGCGCCGCGCGTTGCGGGCGACGCGGGATTGGGAGATTCGCGAGCAGATTGCGTTCAACGAAGCCAATCACGAGCAGCTCACCGAACTCCACGAATGGCTGCAACACACCGGCGACCGGTTCTTCTTCGCCGCCGCCGGCGTACTCGCGCTGATGCTGGCGCTGTGGCTGTTCGGCTGGTTCGGACCCCGTCATATCGATCCGGCCGACCCCTGCGGGTGCGCCTGGATCGCCGACGCGCGCGACGACATCGAGCGCTTCGTCAGGTCCGCGGTCCCCTGGGAGACCTGGATCTCGGCGGTGTTCCCGACCTTCGGCGCGGCGCTCGCGGGCATCCGCTTCACCGGCGATTTCGAGGGGTTTGCGCGGCGCTCGCGGCAGACCGCCGAACGGCTGCGGCGCCTCAGCGACGAGTTTTCGCGCGCCGAGCGCCACATGACCTTCGACCGCGCAGCCAAGGCGCTGGAGGACACCGCCAAGAAGATGACCGACGATCTGCAGGGCTGGCAGTCGATCTACGCGTTGAAACGCATTTCCCTGCCCTGAGCCCAGCGCACGGCCGTGGCGCCAGGAGCGTCGGCGTCCACGCCGACGATGCGCTTAGACGTCGGCGTGG
>JBKQKS010000122.1:0-12031 GCA_052147395.1 Roseiarcus sp. | reverse complement strand
TGCGGTCGCCCGTGTTCGCGCGCGACCTCGGCCGGGAACCCAAAGAGGACTGAATTTGGCCGAGATCGATGACCAGAGCCGGCCCCGCGGGGAGCGCGCGCGCAGGCGCGAACCGCGGCGCTCGACGCGCGTCGAGGTGAACGGCTGGATCAACCTCGACAAACCCGTCGGCGTCACCTCCACGCAGGCGGTCGGCGAGCTCAAGTTCCTGTTCAACGCCAAGAAGGCTGGGCATGCGGGCACGCTCGATCCGCTCGCCTCGGGCGTGCTGCCCGTCGCCCTCGGCGAGGCGACGAAAACGGTGCCGGTCGTGCAGGAGGGGACGAAGGCCTATCTGTTCACGGTCAAATGGGGCGAGGAGACCGAGACCGACGACGCCGAGGGTCGGGTGATCGCCACGAGCGATCAGCGCCCCTCGCCCGCGGAAATCGCCGCCCGGCTGCCGCAGTTCGTCGGCGCGATCCAGCAGACTCCGCCGATGTATTCGGCGATCAAGATCGCCGGCGAGCGCGCATACGACCTCGCCCGCGACGGCGCGGAATTCGAAATTGCCGCGCGCGAGATCGTGGTGCATCGTTTCGACCTTGCACGCGCCGAGCGCGACAGCGCGATCTTCGAGGCTGAATGCGGCAAGGGCGCCTATGTGCGCGCGCTGGCGCGCGACCTCGGCCGCGCGCTCGGCTGCCGCGGTCACGTGATCGCGCTGCGCCGCACCCGCGTCGGCCCGTTCCACGCCGAGACGTGCGTGACGGCAGAGATGCTGCGCGCTTCGCCCGAAGCGCCCGCCGCGGCGCTGCTGTCCGTCGAGGCGGGGTTGTCCGAGCTCGTGCGCGTCCCCGTCGACCGCAACGGGGCGGCGATCCTGCGTCGGGGCCAGAAGCTGCTGTTGCGCGGCGCCGCCGCGCCGGAAGAGGGTCCGGCCTATACGGTGTGTCTGGGCGCGCCGGTCTCCGTCGGCTATGTCGAAGCCGGCTATTTCGTTTCGACGCGAGTCTTCAATCTGGGCAATTGACGCGCCGCGGAGGCTTCGGGCCGAGGGGATGGCCCGCCTCGGCCGCTCGGCTCACGGCTTCGGCTCGCCGTAGATCACGTTGGGGCTGGCGCCCTCGACGTCGGGATCGTCGCCGTAGATGACCTTGGGTCCGCCAGGGGCAGGCGGCGGCGTATCGTCACGCCCGATATAGATGATGCGCGGGCCGCTGCTCGGACCGGAATCGAACGGCGGCTCGCTGACGAATGGGTAGCCGGGCGCCTCAGCGAGCGGGCTCGGCTCCACACCGGGCGTTTCGATCTCCGGCGGCGACGTCTCGTCTTCGACGGCGGGGACGGGCATGCCGATTCCGATTTCGACCCGTCCCCCCTGTGTCTGCCCGGCGCGATGCTGCGGCGCGAGGACCGGGGCGATGCGCTGATGCGCCATCGGGTGAGCGGGGTGGACGAGGGGGACCATTCCGCCGGCGGCCAGAGCGGCGCCGGATAACGACGAGGAGAACGCGAATGCGAACGCCGCCGTCGAAAGGCTGAAGCCTTGCATGACGAATTCCCTTTTTTCGAGGCGGCCTCCTCAACACTTTCTTAACCTGTTCGGGGGTTTTCCGGAAGCCGTCAGTGAAAAAAAATGGTTGACAATCGAGTGAAAACTGATGAATATAGAAATTCGTCAGTCGTCATTCATTAGCCGTCACTCATCATGAACGTCAGCGAACGCCGCACACGCGAAGAGACCCGCGCCCGCATCCTGGAGGCCGCCTGGGACCTGTTCCGCCAGCTCGGGGTGCGAACCACCGTCGCCGAGATCGCCGACAGGCTCGGCATGTCCCCGGCCAACGTCTACCGCTTCTTCCCCTCGAAGCAGGCTTTGAGCGAGGCGGTCTGCGCCAATGTTCTCGGCGGCATGATCGCGATCGTGCGCGCCATCGCCGCCCGCCCCGGTCCGGCCGCCGACCGAATTCGCGACATCCTCATGACCATGCACCGCGCGATGCGCGACCAGACGGTGAGCGCCTCGCGCGTCCACGAGATCGTCGAAGTTGCGATCCACGAGCGCTGGGCGCCGATCGACGATTTCGAAAATACGGTGGCGGCGACGCTCGCGGGTCTCGTCGCTGAAGGCCAGCGCACTGGCGAGTTCGGCCCCGGCGATCCCGCGGCGCTCGGCAAGGCGACGCTGTGCGTCTGCGCGGGCATCCACCATCCCGTGCTCATCGCGCTCTATGACAAGCCCGACGCCGATCCGCCCCCCGAGGGAATCGTCGAATTTGCGCTACGCGCGCTGAAGAATCGCCAGCCCGGAAACGGAGACTGAACCGATGAAGCCGCAACTCGTCAGCTTGTCCCTGATCGTCGCCGCCGGTCTTGCCGGCTGCGACGCGACGAAGCCCGTCGCCCGCCAGGCCCCGGAGCGCCCGGTGCTGGTCGCCGACATGCATTACGCGCCGCGCGAGCGCGCGGCCGCGTTGCCCGGAGTCGTCGCGGCGCGGGTCGAGAGCGAGCTCTCGTTCCGTGTCGCCGGCCGCATCGCGCGCCGCCTCGTCGACGTTGGCGGGGTCGTCCGCAAGGGCGACGCGCTGGCGAAGCTCGACGAAGCCGATCTGAAGCTGCAGCTCGAGGCGGCCGAAGCCGACAGGGCCCAGGCCCGCGCCGCGCTCGCCGACGCCGAGGCCGAGGAGCGGCGCGTCGCCACGCTGACGCGCCAAGGTTGGGCGGCAAAGGCGGAGTTCGACAAGGTCGAGTCTGCCGCCAATCAGGCGCGCGCCGCGGCCGACAAGGCCGAGCGCGGCGTTGCGCTCGCCGAGAACTCGCTCGGCTACGCGACGCTCACTGCTGACGCCGACGGCGTCGTCAGCGCGACTCTCGCCGAGCCCGGCCAGGTCGTCGCCGCGGGGACGCCGATCCTTCGCCTCGCCCATACCGACGTGATGGAGGGCGCCGTCGCGATCCCCGAAACCTGGACCGCGCGCGCGAGCACGGCGAAAGCTAGGGTGAGTTTTTGGGCGCTGCCCGGCGTCGAGACCGCAGCGGCGCTGCGCGAGTTGTCGCCGAGCGCCGATCCGACGACCCGCACTTTTGCCGCCCGTTTCGCCCTTGCCGATCCGCCGCCGGGCGCGCGGCTCGGCATGAGCGTGACGCTGACGCTCGACGACGGCGCGCCGAAGCTCGCGCGCGCCCCGCTCGGCGCGGTGTTCGACAACGGCGCCGGCCAGCAGGTCTGGGTCGTCGATCCCTCGACCGGCGCGGTCGCGAGGACGCCGGTCGAGGTCGCGAGCGAGGACGCCGAGTGGGCCTACATCTCGTCTGGCGTCCGCGAGGGCGCCGAGATCGTCGCGCTCGGCGTCCACAAGATCGACGCCGACGAGAAGGTCCACATCGTCAAGGTTTTGGCGGGGTTCTAGATGCTGAAGTTCAACCTCTCCCGCTGGGGCCTGGAGCATCGCCAGCTCGTCGCGTTCCTCATCCTCGTCATCGCCGCCGCCGGCGCGTTCGCCTATTGGCGTCTCGGCCGCGCCGAGGATCCCTCCTTCACCATCAAGAACGTCGACGTCTCCGCCTATTGGCCGGGCGCGACGGCCAAGGAAATGCAGGACCAGGTCGCCGATCCGATCGAGCGCAAATTGCAGGAGCTGCCCTGGACCGACAAGATCGACACGTATTCGAAGCCCGGCTTCACCGCCGTGTCGTTCCAGTTCGAGGATTCGACGCCGGCGCGCGACGTGCCGATGCTGTTCCTGCAATTGCGCAAGAAGATGAACGACGTGAAGTCCGAGCTGCCGCCGGATGCGATCGGGCCGAGCGTCAACGACGAATTCGGCGACGTCGATGCGGTGCTCTATACGATCACCGGCGACGGCGCCTCCTATGCCCAGCTGAAGGACGTCGCCAAGGCGCTGCGCAAGCGGCTGCAGCACGTGCCCGACGTGAGCAAGGTCGACCTCTACGGCGATCAGGGCCAACGCATCTACGTCGAGTTCAGCCACGAGAAGCTGGCGACGCTAGGCGTCCCGCTCGACGCGCTGCTCGAATCGCTCGCCAAGCAGAACGCGGTCGAGCCGGCAGGCGAGTTCCAGACCGACGCCGATCGCGTCCCGCTCAGGGTGACCGGCGCGCTCGACGGCGTCGCGGCGGTCGAGGAGACGCCGGTCGTCGCCAACGGCCGCACGTTGCGGCTCGGCGACATTGCGACCGTCACTGCCGGCTACGAAGACCCGCCCTCCTATCTCGTCCGCGCCAACGGCGAGCCAGCGCTGGAGATCGGCGTCGCGATGCAGAAGGGCGGCAACATCCTCGCGCTCGGCAAGGCGCTCGACGCCGAGCTCGAAAGGTTCCAGGCCGGGCTGCCGCAGGGCATCGCAATCAACCGCATCGCCGATCAGCCCAAGGTGGTCGAGAAGGCGGTCGACGAATTCACCCGTTCGTTCCTCGAGGCGCTGGCGATCGTGCTCGCGGTGAGCTTCCTGTCGCTCGGCTGGCGCTCCGGCCTGGTGGTGGCGACGTCCGTGCCGCTTGTGCTCGCGATCGTGTTCGTGGCTATGGCGCTCAACGGCCTCGACCTGCAACGGGTGACGCTCGGCGCGCTCATCATCGCGCTGGGGCTCATGGTCGACGACGCGATCATCGCCACGGAGATGGTGGTGGTGAAGCTCGAGCAGGGCTGGGATCGTATGCGCGCGGCGTCTTTCGCCTGGACGTCCACCGCATTTCCGATGCTCACCGGCACGCTGGTCGCCGCGGCGGGCTTCATGCCGATCGGGCTCGCCAACTCGACGACCGGCGAATACACCAACGGCATCTTCTGGGTGGTCGGCATCGCGCTCGTCGCCTCGTGGTTGGTCGCGGTGCTGTTCACGCCTTTCCTCGGCTACTACCTGTTGCCGAGCTACGCCTCCGGAAAGCATCATCACGACGAGAACGCCATCTACTCGACGCCGTTCTATCGCCTATTCCGCCGCGCCCTCGAATTCTGCGTGCGACGGCCGCTCATCGTGATCGCCGTTGCGGCGGCGCTGGCGGCGGGCGGACTCAGCCAGTTCTCCAAGGTGCAGCAGCAGTTCTTCCCGATGGCCGAGCGGCCCGAGCTGTTCTTCGAGATGCGGCTCGCCGAGGGGAGTTCCATCGGCGCCAGCGAGAAGGCGGCTGAGGAAGGCGAGGCTTTGATATCAGGCGATCCGGACGCCGAGAGCTACACCACCTATATCGGCAAGAGCTCGCCGCGGTTCTGGCTCGGTCTGATGCCGGTGCAGCCGAACGAGGCGTTCGCGCAGATCGTCATCGTCGCCAAAGACGCTTCCGCGCGAGAGCGGCTGAGGGCGCTGATCGAGGACGCGGTCGCGAAGGGCGCGCTGAGCGAGGCGCGAGTGCGCGTCGATCGCTTCAATTTCGGCCCGCCGGTCGGCTTCCCCGTGCAGTTCCGCGTCATCGGGGCCGACGCCGACGAAGCGCTGAAGATCGCGGGCGAGGTCAGCGCCGTGATGCGCTCGGACCCGCGCGTCGTCGATCCCCATCTCAACTGGGGCGAGCGCATGCCTTCGATCCGCCTCGAGGTGGATCAGGCGCGGGCGCGAGCGTTCGGGCTGACGCCGCAGGACATTTCACGCTCGTTGCAGACGCTGATCGGCGGCGCGACGGTGACGGCGTTACGCGCCGGCGACGAGCGCATCGACGTCGTCGCCCGCGTGATCCGGAGCGAGCGCGACGGTCTCGACCGGGTCGGCGATCTCACCATAGAGACGCCGAGCGGCGCTTCGATTCCCCTCGCGCAGGTCGCGCGCGTCGTGCATACGACCGAGCCGCCGATCCTGTGGCGCAAGGACCGCGAATATATGGTGACCGCGCTCGCCGACGTCGTCGACGGCGCCGAGCCGCCCGATGTCTCGACCTCGCTGTGGCCAAAGCTCGCCGCGATCCGCGAGGCGCTGCCGCCCGGCTATCGCCTCGAGATGGGCGGCGCGATCGAAGAATCTCATAAGGGCAACAGCGCCATCTTCGTGCTGTTCCCGATCATGATCATGACCATGCTGACGCTGCTGATGATCCAGATGCAGAGTTTCTCGCGGCTCGCGATGGTGTTCTTCACCGCGCCGCTCGGCATCGTCGGGGCGTCGGTGGCGCTCAGTCTGACGCATGCGCCGTTCGGCTTCGTCGCGCTGCTCGGGCTCATCGCGCTCGCCGGCATGGACATGCGCAACACCGTGATCCTGGTCGACCAGATCGAGGCCGACGTGCGCGACCGTGGGCTGACGCTGCGCGAGGCGATCGTGTTCTCTACCCTGCGCCGCGCCCGGCCGGTGGCGCTGACCGCGCTCGCGGCGATCCTGGCGATGATCCCGCTGTCGCGGAGCGCGTTCTGGGGGCCGATGGCGATCACCATCATGGGCGGCCTGTCGCTGGCGACGCTGATGACGCTGTTCCTGTTGCCGTCGATTTACGCGCTGTGGCATCGCCGGTCGCCGGGGGCGACCGAAGCGCCGGCGCCGCGGCGCGAACCGCCCGGCGTTTTCGGGGAGCCGGCGCCGGCGGAGTGAACTGTAGCCGAGGGCGCCGACCTCGGCCGCCGCGGTCGGCGCCCGCGGCTACAAGGGGGAGGGAAGCATGGTTCTCGATTGGACGCTCGCCAGCCTGCATCATCTGGCGGTCTTCGCGCTTGCAGGCATTATCGCTTTCGAACTGGCGCTGACCGCGGGCGACGTCAACGCGCCGACGATCCTGCGCCTGTCGCGGGTCGACGCCTGGTATGGCGCGGTTGCCGCGCTCGCGCTCGCCGCCGGCCTCGGGCGGGTGTTCTTCGGCGCCAAGGGCCCGGATTATTATGCCGCCAACGCGCTGTTCTGGATCAAGATGGCGATGTTCGCGGCGGTGGCGGCGATCTCGGTGCTGCCGACGCTGCGCTTTCTCGTCTGGCGCCGCGAGGCGAGGCTCGACCGGTATTTCGTCGCGCCGCCCGCCGAGCTCGCCGGGATTCGAACCGCGCTGTGGGTGGAAGTCGGGCTGTTCGCGTTGATCCCGATCGCCGCCGCGGGGATGGCGCGCGGTTTTGGCATGTGAGCGAGGTCAGCCGCCTTCCAGCTTCTCGAGCTTGCTCGAGCCCCGATTCGACGTCGATCCGGTCCTCCTCGCCCGCTTCTCTCCGCGAGTAGCCTCACACTCGGTAGAGCCACGAGCAAGGAAGCAGCTCGCCAGCACTTGCAGTACGTGATCCCGGCGCGCGCCCCACGGGCGCGGACGGCACAGCCGCATCTCGCCGAGCCGCAACTGGATCACATCCTCGCCGTCGGGAGCCTCGCAACGATCCTCCGGGGACGCCGACGCGCTTCGCGATTCGACCGGATCGAACCTTTGCCGAGCGCGCGTCCGGCGCGAACTCCCCAGGGGGTGTCGATTGCGGCCAATCCGCCCGGGCGCCGGCCCGCCTGGCGATCGCGTCGCAGCGGGCAATCGGGCGCTCCCGACGGGCAGGCTGTTCTCCAGAACCTGCGCCTTTTCGCGCCACGCCGACGATCTGGTTCACGAGCAAGGCCTGACCCTTCCGGCGCGAAGCGGCGCTGGGCAAGCGCCGCGGCGGTTGCCTGTCGCCGCGCGGCCCTGTACCGAGCGCGCCATGCCTGCCCACGCCGAATCGTCCAGCGCCGCGACCCTGATCGGGCTCGGCGCGATCGTGCTGTGGGCGGCGCTGGCGTTGATGACGGCGGCGTCGGGGACCGTGCCGCCGTTCGAGCTGGCGGCGATCACGTTTCTCATCGGCGGCGGGCTCGGTCTGGTCTACACAGCCTGGCGCCGAAAGCTCTCACGCCTGGCGCAGCCGCCGATCGTCTGGGCGGTCGGCGTCGGCGGGCTGTTCGGCTATCACGCGCTCTATTTCGCCGCCTTGCGCCTCGCGCCGCCGGCGGAGGCGAGCCTGATCGCCTATCTGTGGCCGCTGCTCATCGTGCTGATGTCGGCGCTGCTGCCCGGGGAAAAGCTGAGCCTGCGCCATGTCATCGGCGCCGCGCTGGGCTTTGCCGGCGCCGTCGTGCTGTTCTCGGGCCGGTTCGGCGCGCGATCTTCGCTCGGCGGCCCGACGCTCGTCGGCTACGGCCTCGCCTTCGCCTGCGCGTTCGTGTGGTCGAGCTACTCGGTCGGCTCGCGGTTCCTCAAACACGCGCCGACCGAGGCGGTCGCCGGCTTCTGCCTCGCGACGTCCGCGCTCGCCTTCCTCTGCCATTCGGCATTCGAGACGACGGCGTGGCCGGCAAGGCTCAGCGAATGGGCGGCGATCCTCGGACTCGGCCTCGGGCCGGTCGGACTCGCGTTCTACGTCTGGGATTTCGGCGTCAAGAACGGCGACATCCGCATGCTCGGCGTCGCCGCCTATGCGGCGCCGGTGCTGTCGACGCTGATTCTGGTGGCGACCGGTTTTGCGCCGGCGACGGCGTCGTTAGCCCTTGCCTGTGCGCTGATCGTCGGCGGCGCTGTCGTCGCCTCGTGGCGCAAGTTGTAGCCGGGGCCCTCATCCTGAGCCTGTCGAAGGACGACCCCGGCCTTCGCCAGGGCGCCGGCCTCGACGCGGGACGGAGGGCCGGCCTCGACGCGGCCGGCTACAGGGCCGGCCTCGACGCGGCCGGCTACAAGGCCGGCCTCGACGCGGCCGGGTACAAGGGCGTCAGGCGCGCTCGACGAGGCCGGAATAGCAGCCGTGCCGTGCGTTATGGGCGTGGATATAGGCGATGCGCGGATTGGCGAACAGTCTCGCGATCAGCGGCTCGACCTCGCGGCCTTCGACCACATCGGCGTCCAGCAAAAAGCCATCGCCGCCGAAACCGCGCAGCGACAATAGACGCACGCGCATCGCCGGGGGAACCTCGTCCACCCGGTCATAAACCTGTTCGGCGCCTTCGCGGACGAAAATGGCGTAGCTCGTCCGATAGGGCGAATCGACGGGATGAGAGAGGTAATTGAGCAGCAGCGCGGTGTCGCCGATTTCGGCGTCGCGCATTGTGATGCGGTCGGGAAAGCCGGGGCAGCGATCGACCCGATAGCGGCGGACGCCGCGCCGCGCGAGCTCCGCCTCGTCGAGGCCAAACAGCGGACGGAATGGCTCGGGCGAAAGACCTTTGATGCGGAAGCTCATGGCGAACTCGCTGTCGTGGAGACCATGCGAGGTTGCCTCGGCGCGCGCCGAGCGCCCACCCGTTTCCTGCGGGCTCGACAAAAAAGCCGGCCTCTCCCTCGACAGGCTCGGGACGAGGCTCGACAGGCTCGGGACGAGGCTCGACGAGCTCGGGACGAGGGCGGCCGGCTACAGGGCGTTGCGTTATTCCTCGACCGGCGCCGTCTTCGGCTTCAGCACCTGGCGGCCCTTGTACATGCCGGTCTTCAGGTCGATGTGGTGGGGGCGGCGCAGCTCGCCCGAGCTCTTGTCCTCGACATAGGTCGGCGCGGCGAGCGCGTCGGCCGAGCGGCGCATGCCGCGGCGGGAGGGTGAGGTTTTGCGGCGCGGAACAGCCATCGTGAACTCCGGCAGAAAACGCCGGTTTTGCGGCGTCGCCGAACCGGACAAAAATTCTCGAGGGCGCGCTCTTACACGCAAACCTCCGCCGGCGCCACCCCAAAAATCCGGTTTTTCTTGACCTGCCCGGGAACGCCGCCTATCTCGGCTCGAGCCAGTCGGCCGGACGGCCGCCGCCTTCGGGCGGAGGAAAGTCCGGGCTCCACTCGGACACGGCGCCGGATAACGTCCGGCGGGGGCGACCCCAGGGATAGCGCCACAGAAAGCAAACCGCCATCCGCGGAGACGCAGGAGGCAAGGGTGAAAGGGTGCGGTAAGAGCGCACCGCGTCGGCGGCAACGTCGGCGGCATGGCAAGCCCCGCCGGGAGCAAAACCGAATAGGAGCGACGCGCGCCCGCCAAAAGCGGATGCGGGGCCCGTCCGAAGGCTCTGTCGCTCGGGTTGGTTGCCAGAGGCGTCCGGCGACGGACGTCCCAGAGGAATGGCCGTCACGTCGGAGGCGCGAGCCCCCGGCCCTACAGAACCCGGCTTACAGGCCGACTGGCGTTCGAACCTTCACGACGCGGCCTGCGCACGAGCGGGGCCGGTCTCGCACCCGGAGTTAGCGATGCTCAGCGCCCAAACCGTACTCCCTGCCGGCGGCTGGTCCGGCGAGCCCGCGGACAGCGTCGTGCTCGAATTCGACGAGCGCCATCGCCGCCGGGTCACGATGACGGCCGTGCGCGGGCTAAAATTCCTGCTCGACCTCGACGAGGCGGTGATGCTGCGCTCGGGCGACGGCCTGAAGCTCGACGACGGCCGCATCGTCGAAGTGGTCGCCGCGCCAGAACCGCTCATGGAAATCCGCGCCGCCGACGCCGCAGAACTCGTGCGCATCGCCTGGCATCTCGGCAACCGCCACCTACCGACCGAGCTCGGCCGCAAGACCCTCAGAGTCCGACGCGATGCGGTGATCGAAGACATGGTGAGGGGATTGGGGGGCCAGGTGACCGGCATCGAGGCGCCGTTCAATCCGGAAGGCGGCGCCTATGTGCGCGCGCCGGCGGCCCACGGTCACGGTCACGATCACCACCATGATCACGAGCACGAGCATGAGCACGAGCATGAGCACGGCCCCGGCTGCGGTCACGACCACGACCATGGCCACAGCCACGATTGAGGCGGCTGCGCGCGAGCTGCCGCTCTATCTCTGGCTGTCGCCCGGTTTTCCGGTCGGCGCCTTCGCCTATTCGCATGGCCTGGAAGCCGCAGCGGAAGCTGGCGACATCCACGATCTCGCGAGCCTCGTCGCGTGGCTCGAGGATCTCTCGGACTTCGGCGCGCCGAACATGGACGCGGCGTTGTTCGCCGCGGCGTTTCGCTCCGCGGCTGAGGAGGATTGGACGCGGCTCGAGGCGGTCAATGGGCTCGCCGTCGCGCTCGCCAATTCTCGGGAGCGGCGCCTGGAGACGACGCAGCAGGGCGGCGCCTTCGTCGCCGCGGCGCGTGCGGCCTGGGACTGCGAGCCGCTCGTCCGGCTCGCCGATGAGCAGTCCGTCGCCTATCCGGTCGCGGTCGCCGCGGCCGCGGCGGGACACGGGATCCGCCTCGAGTCCGCGCTGCCGGCGTTCGCGCTCTCGGTCATCGCCAATCTGGTCTCCGCGGCGGTCAGGCTTTCGGTGATCGGCCAGACCGACGGCCAGCGCGCGCTCGGCCGGCTGCTGCCGCGCCTGGCAGCGATGGCGCACGCCAAAATTGCGTCGGACGAAACGACGCTCGGCGGCTCGGCGTTCCGCTCCGACCTCGCCGCGCTCCGCCATGAAACCCAGTATTCGAGGTTGTTCCGCTCATGAAATCCAGGCAGCCCTTGCGCGTCGGAATCGGCGGTCCGGTCGGTTCGGGCAAGACGGCGCTGATGGAGCAGCTCTGCAAACGGCTCAGGGATCGCTACGACATCGCCGCGATCACCAACGACATCTACACCAAGGAGGACGCGCGCATTCTCGTCGAGGCCGGGGCGCTGGCGCCCGAGCGCATCCTCGGCGTGGAGACCGGCGGCTGCCCGCACACCGCGATCCGCGAGGACGCCTCGATCAATCTAGCCGCCGTCGACGAGATGCGGCGAAAATTCCGCGACCTCGACCTCATCCTCATCGAATCCGGCGGCGACAACCTCGCCGCCACGTTCTCGCCCGAGCTCGCCGATCTCACCATCTATGTCATCGACGTCGCCGGCGGCGAAAAAATCCCGCGCAAGGGCGGCCCCGGCGTCACGCGCTCGGACCTGCTGGTCATCAACAAGATCGACCTCGCCCCCTATGTCGGCGCCTCGCTCGAGGTGATGGCGCGCGACGCCGAACGCATGCGCAAGGGCCGGCCGTTCGTGATGGCGAACATGAAGAGCGGGGAGGGCGTCGACGAGGTGATCGCCTTCGTCATGAGCAAAGGCGGATTGGAGGCGTGAGCGCTGTCGGTCCCCTCTCCCCGCCCTCACCCTCGACAGGCTCGGAGTGAGTTTTCATGCGCTTTGCGCACCTTGATGCATGAAAGACCGCCAATTGTAGCCGCGGTCG
>JBKQKS010000121.1:0-14279 GCA_052147395.1 Roseiarcus sp. | reverse complement strand
GCCCGAGGTCAACGACCGCGGCTACAATTGGCGGTCATTCACGCATCGAGGCGCCCAAAAGCGCACACAAACTCACCCGGAGCGCGTCGAGCGAAGACCTCGGTCTTTCCCGGACCCCTCGAGCCTTGGTCGGAGTGGCGGGATTCGAACCCACGACCCCTAGTCCCCCAGACTAGTGCGCTAACCGGACTGCGCTACACTCCGACGGCGGCTGTTATAGGCAAGGGCGTGCGCCCTGACAATGCGTGAGCCTTCGAAAAACGTCGCGGCTTCAGAATTCCCGCGCGAGCCGCAATTGCCGCTCGGCCTCGCTGAGCTCCGAGAGCGCCGCCCGCAATTTCGCCGCGTCGGCGCCGGCGAGGCGCGACCGCGGGCCGGGCGCCGGCGGCGGCGGCGCGAAGTTCGGTTCCGCGCGCGGCGCGGGCGCCTTGGACGTCGGCTGCGCCGGCTCGACCTCGCCGCTGATCGCCCTCTGGACCCCCTGCTCGCGCAACAGCTTCTGCACGCCGCGGATCGTGTATCCCCGATCGTAGAGCAGGCTCTTGATCGCCTTCAGCAATTCGACGTCGTCGCGGCGGTAGTAGCGTCGCCCGCCGCCGCGCTTCAGCGGCTTGATCTGCGGAAACCGGGTTTCCCAGAACCTGAGCACGTGCTGCGGCAGCGCCATGCCTTCCGCCACCTCGCTGATGGTGCGATAGGCGTCCGGGCTCTTCTCGTCCGACCCCTGCAAAGTCTCAGTCGTCCTTGCTCACGTCCAGGCTGTTGCCGTTGATGCGGGCCTTCAGCACGTTCGACGGTTTGAACACCATCACCCGACGCGGCAGAATCGGCACCTCTACTCCCGTCTTGGGATTGCGGCCGATGCGCTGGTTTTTCGAACGCACCACGAACGACCCGAACGACGACAGCTTCACCGTCTCGCCGCGCGCGGCTGCGGTCGCAATCTCGTCGAGAAAGGCCTGCACCAGCTCGGCCGATTCCGAGCGCGACAGCCCCACTCGGCGATATACCGTTTCCGCCAAATCCGCGCGCGTGACCGTACGCGACGACGGCGGGCCTTCCTTTCCTTCCGACATGCGCTCCCCCACAGCCCACACGCAAGCAGCTCCAGCAGTCCCCGACAAAGAATGAACCTACGCGCGCCCTCGAAACGCGCAAGCAAAGTTTAGTCCACGCCCCCAGCGACGTACACTACACCAATGCGTGGCTACGACCAATCTTTTCCAAGCGTTGCCGAATCGCAACGGGATGGATTCGCGCCTCGGTCCCTGATAGGGCGAGACGCCGCTTCGGCGGACGCAGCGAGGATGGACCATGGATGAAGGCCCTGTCCCGGCCGAACGCATCGTGTTGGTGACGGGCGCGTCGCGCGGCATCGGCCACGCGGCGGCGCTCGCTTTCGCCGCGGTGGACGCGCATGTGATCGCGCTGGCGCGCACAGAGGGCGCGCTCGAGGAGCTCGACGACGAGATCCGCGCGTTGCGTCCGGGCGAGGAATCGCCGGCGACGCTGGTTCCCTGCGATCTCCAGGATTTTCCGGCGCTCGACCGCCTCGGCGAAGCGATTTTTCGCCGCTGGGGGCGGCTCGACGCGTTCGTCGGCAACGCCGGCGTGCTCGGCCGCCTGACGCCGCTGCACCACCTCGAGCCGAAAATTTGGGACGCGGTGATGGCGGTCAACGTCACCGCCAATTGGCGGCTCGTCCGCTCGCTCGATCCGCTATTGCGCGCCTCCAGCGCCGGCCGCGTGGTGTTCCTCACCTCGGGCGCCGCCCATCGCGCGGATATGAAGGCCTATTGGGGCCCCTACGCCGTCTCCAAGGCGGCGCTCGAAGCGCTGGCGCGCACCTATGCGGCGGAAACCATCAACACCTCCAACATCAAGGTGATGCTGGTCAATCCCGGCCCGCTGCGCACCCGCATGCGCGCCGCCGCCATGCCGGGCGAGGACCCGATGACGCTGCGAACGCCCGAGGAGCTCGCGCCCAAGCTCGTCGAGCTCGCTTCGCCATCCTGGGCCGAGACCGGCAAGCTCTACGATTTCCCGAGCGATCGGCTGCTCTCGTTCGCCGCGCCGCAATGACGCCGAGCCCTTGCCAGCGCTCCGCCCCGTCTCTATAGAACCCGCCGCGGCGCCCACTCGCCGCCTCCGCGCCCATCGTCTAGCGGTCCAGGACGTCGCCCTTTCACGGCGAAAACAGGGGTTCGATTCCCCTTGGGCGCGCCAGTTTCAATCCACGTTTCGCCCGAGGATCGCCTTCGTGCAAGGCGCCGGGTGGGGCGCTCGGCAGTCGTGCATGAAATTGGGTATTTGATATCCTGTCGCCATAATTCCATAATTCCGTAATTCTAATGCTATTGGGGTACTTGCAAAACCCCATTTTTCGCGGCCCAAACCGGAATCGGCCCGTGAACGGACCGGAATCAAAGGGCGAACCTTGTTCTATTTTGCAACTGCCTCTATCTGCACTCAGGACTCTCCGCTGAGGCTCATTTTTCTGGGTCTCCACGTAAAACCAAGATCAAAAATGCGCAAAGTCGAGCTCATGGGCGGTCGGGGAACATCGATGCTGCAATTCTATTGTGCCGTCAGACGCAGCCGGTGGGCTTGGGTAGGCCACCGTATTTGGTGATGGGCTTCATCGGCCCTGTCTGCCACAAGTCGAACATTTCTTTGTTGGGACGGCCGACATAGGCGGCGAACTTGCGAATGGGCGGCACCGTTTGCGCGTCTTCGAAATATTCGCGCGCCTTGAGAACCTGCTCCCACTTCTCCGGCGTCATTTCGAAACCGTCGGCTTCGGCCATCGCCATGCCGATTTCGGGTTCCCAGGCGCTCATATCGACCAAATATCCGTCGCCGTCGCGTGTTGGCAGTTCCATGCTTGCGGCCTCCCATTCAGAGATATTACACAATCGTCTTATGTTGTCGCTGTCGCATCGACGTGCGATTTCTCCACTTCGGCAGCAACACGACCGTTTGAAAGGGGCAGGCCGCGGGCCTGCGACAGGACGACAATCCGTTCAAACATCGCCTCGAACACCCTCCACGATCGATCGGTAAGAGTCAGCGCGGCGTCGACTCGACCCTCCACGTAGGAGGCGATCTCGTCTTTTCCCATCTCGCCGTGAGCCGCGTCGCATTCGTAGTGGAGGTCCACATATTTCCGTAGGCTGGGCGTGACGCCGCGAATTTCGCGGGCGAAAACCTCGCCGGCCGATTCGAGCACGCCATTGATGATGATGAGCTTCTCGATCGGCGGTCGCCTCGATATTTCGCCCTCGAACCACTGTTCGTAGGCGTCGAGTTCCGCGTCCCACGGCGCAGGACTCGCATCGATCATCCGGTCGTGATCGAACTCCTCGCGCAGATGGCGGCGGCATAAGTCGTACACAGGGTCGGCGACGTCGAGCGAAATCTGGCGCGCATAGAGCAAGTGCTGGAATCGCGTCGACCAGCGCTTGACATGGGACCAAAAGCGCTGCGCGGTGTCGGCGTCGGTCATCAACGGATTGATCGCCTCGACGATCCGTTCGCGCCAACGTTCGCGCCAGTGGTCTTGCAGGAGTTCGTAGCGTTGCCAAGCGACATCGGCATAGCGCAATCGCGCTGCGTTCGCGTCCTCGAATAGGCCGGCGCCTTCGAACTGGATCGACAGGCAGTTCAATTCCTCCTCGCCGGCGACGAAGCCGTGTCGGGCGCCCGCCGGGACGCATACGACGTCGCCCCCGCTCACCGGCCGCGCCACGTCGCCGATCAGTTGTCCGCGGCCCACGCAAATCAGGATCATGCTGGCGATCGGGTGCTCGTGCGTGTGATGCGTCTCGCCTGGTTGGAGCCTAGTCCAAGCGAACGACGGGCGCGCAGTCTCAGGCAAGAATGCGGCAAGCGCCGGGTGCTTACGAAAATCGCGCACCTCGCCGATCGACATACTCACGCCGTCGACGACGACTTTACGCAGCGCTTCAATCGTCCCGCGCGCCACCACGAACGGGGGCGAAGCCGGGCCCGACGCGCGCGGCGCATCGCCATTTTGCATCGCCTCCATTCTCGAGTCCCTTCGGATTACGGCGCGACCAATTGAAGATTTCAAGGGATTACGGCGGAACCAGGGTGACAACGGACTACGTTCGGCGTCCGGTCGATACATTCGAACATCGTAATATCAATATATATTATCGCTGCACGGTTAGCAAGGGCCGGGGGCAGGCGCGTGACGCCGGATGATCTGCCGCGGGGAATCGCCCGTGGCGCCGCGAGCCTGGGGGACGGCGAGCGGCTCGCTTTGCTCGCCTGCCTCGAACGCACGGGCTGGAACGTCACGGCGGCGGCTGAGCGGCGCGACATGTCACGCTCGACGCTGCACCCGAAGATGCAGAAGTTCGGCCCTGGCCGTGAGGCGCGACCCGACCCGAGCCTCGCACGAATGTCCCGGCGAAGGGCTGGCCGTTCGCCGCTAGACGGGTTCCCGATCCATGTGAATCGCCGCCGTCAAAAGCGAGCGAAGCGAAGCAATCCAGGGCGGCCGGGCTGTGGCCCCTGGATTGCTTCGTCGCTATGCGCCTCGCAATGACGGAATGTCGGTTTGATCGGGAACCGCTCTAGTGGGCCGAAGCTCTCGTTCGCACAGGCTCGAGCGACGCTTCGCAAGACTTGGCGTAACAATTCGCCAAACTTTGGTCGCGCCTCGCCCGGCCTCACGCAATCCAATCTAAACCCTGCGCAGACTGTCCACCGCCCCGAATTCTCGTCTTCGTCATCTCCGGCGCGTCAGAGAGAACGCAGCTGAGAACTCGAGCTCGGGTTGCGGCGTCAGAAGCGCCGGAATCCTCGAGCCCGAGATAATCGACTCACGCGCCGGCTCGTACGTCGAACACGGATCGCATGAGCTGTCGGCGTAATCCCGGCAATCGGTAATTCCGTTCGAGGTTGGCGGGCAAAATGCGGATCCCCACCCACCAGCACGAAGGCGCCGGCGCCGACGTGCTGAGATCGACTGCTTTCGAGGGTTCCGCCTCTCAGCCGCAGTTCTTCCACAGAATCTGCCGCGCTTCGAGCGGCACGGCGGCGTTGGGGTTCATCGGAATGACGCGGATCGAGTAGTCGCTGAGCGGCCGGCCGCTCGGCGCCGTGGCGGCGAAGGTGAAACCGTTGGTGGCGCCGATGAGCTCTCCCTCACGCTTCATGGCCGTGCAAAACGCCGCGTTCGCGCCGTCTTCGGGCTCGGCATACACCTCGATGCGCACGGCCTCGGGAGGCACTTCGCCGAGAAGCAGCGACACCTTGATCAGATAATTGTCGTCGCGTCGCTCGATTTGGGCTTCGCCAATGTGCACCGTGTTCCAGAAGGTCTTCAAGTTGTGGCGCCAGCCGAAGACCTGCGCGCCGACCGCGCCATTGCGCGCGACGCGTCCTTCGTAGGCTTCGGCCAGAGGGCGATAGTAGGCGCCGACATATTCGCGCACCATGCGGTTGGTGGAGAAGTACGGCGTCAGCTTCGCCATGCTCGACCGGACCTTGCCGACCCACTTCTCCGGCACGCCACGCTCGTTGCGATGATAGAAGCTCGGGACGATCTCGTTCTCCAAGAGCTCATAGACCTGCTCGGCCTCATGACGATCCCAATCGGGGTCGCTGCCGTGCTCCTGCCCGTCGCCGATCGCCCAGCCGAGGCCGGGCTCGTAGGCCTCGGCCCACCAGCCGTCGAGCTCCGACAAGTTGAGGCCGCCGTTGACCAATACCTTCATGCCGGAAGTGCCGCTCGCCTCGAAAGGCCGGCGTGGATTGTTGATCCACACGTCGACGCCCTGGGTGAGCTGCTCGGCGACGTTGATGTTGTAGTCGGGCACGAAAACGAGGTGCGGGCGCACGTCGGGCCGCTGCATGAACTGCAGCATTTGCCTGACCATTGCCTTACCCGGTTCATCGGCGGGGTGCGCCTTGCCAGCCACAACCATCTGCACCGGCCGCTGCGGATTGGTGAGAATGCGGGCGAAACGCTCGGGGTCGGCGAGCAGCAGGTTCGGACGTTTATATGTCGCGAAGCGGCGGGCGAAGCCGAGGGTCAGCACGTTGGGGTCGAACAGATGGCGCGACTGTTCCATCGCCTCGTCGCCGACAGCGCCGTCGCGGCGCAACTGGCGAGCGTGGTGCTCGCGCACGTATTTGACCAGCGCGGCGCGATTGTCGGCCCTGAGCTGCCAGACGTCTCCATCTGGAAGCTGGCTGATGCGTTCCGACATGCCCTCGAGGTCGCCCATCCAGCCCTGCTTGCCGATGGCCTTGGTCCACAGGGCGTCGGAGGCGGCGCTATCCCAGGTCGGCACGTGCACGCCGTTGGTGACGTGGCCGACGGGAATTTGCGCCAGCGGCCAGCCGGGGAACAGCGGCGCGAAAATCCGGCGGCTCACTTCGCCGTGCAGTCGGCTCACGGCATTGACGGCGTTGCTGCCCCTCACCGCGAGATAGGCCATGTTGAACGGCTCGCTGGCGTCGTTGGGGTCGCGGCGGCCGAGCGCCAGCAGTCTGTCGAACGTAATATTCAAACAGCCCTCGTCGCCGCGGCCCGCGACGCCCTCGGCATAACCGCGCAGGTACTGGCGCACGAGCGCCGGGTCGAAACGGTCGAAACCGGCTTCGACAGGGGTGTGGGTGGTGAACAGGTTGCCCGCGCGAGTCATGGTCAACGCCAATTCGAAGTCGACGGCGCGCTCGGACATGTAGCGGCGGGCCCGCTCGAGCACGGCAAAGGCGGCGTGGCCCTCGTTGAGATGCAGCACCTGGGGCCTCATGCCGAGCGCCTGCAACACGCGATAGCCGCCGATGCCGAGCAGGATTTCCTGGCGCATGCGCAGTTCGTCGCCATGGCCGTAGAGCTCGGTGGTGATGCAGCGGTCCACCGGGTCGTTGGCCGGGTCGTTGGTGTCGAGCAACAGCAGCGTGATGAGGCCAATTTTGGCCTGCCAGACACGCAGGTACAGCGAGCGCCCGGGCAGCGCCAATTCGAACCGCAGCCGCCTGCCATCCTTGTCCCGCGCCGGTATGATCGGCAACTCCGAGACATTGTTGGCGGGATAGTATGCGATCTGCGCGCCATCCTTGTCGATCGCCTGGCGAAAGTAGCCGTTCTGGTACAACAGACCGACGCCGGTCAGCGGCACGCCGAGATCGTGGGCCGCCTTGAGGTGGTCGCCGGCGAGCAGGCCGAGGCCGCCGGAATAGATCGGCAGGCTCTCCGACAGGCCGAATTCCATGCTGAAATAGGCGATCGACTCGAGGACGCCGCCGCCATGGCGCTCGCTGAACCAGCGAGGCGCCGTGCGCGACGCTTCTTCGCGCCGCAGCAGCCAGGCAATCTTCTCGCAGTATTCGTCGTCCTCGGCGAGCTCTTGAAGCTTCTCGGAGCTGGTCGACAGCAACACCAGCCAGGGGTTCCTGGTGATGGCGAAAAGGTCGGGGTCGAGTTTCTCCCACAGGTAGTCAGTGGTGTAGCTCCAGGTAAAGCGCAGGTCGGTGGCGAGGAAGTCGAGGCCTTTGAGCCGCGGAGGGAGGTCCAGTATCGCACTTCCGCTATTGGATTTCATGATATGCCTCCGAGGCTCGGCGCCGCCGTTTGTCGGGCGGCGCGGCCGTTTGCAAAAAAAAGGTCTGCGCCTTGCCGATGACACCTTTGTGAGGGGGGTCTCGAGGCCTGCCCGTAGCGATCTGAATTACGGCGGAATTGCAGGCGAAATTACGGCGGCAGTTTACTCGATCCCCATCTGACCGCTCAGGCAGTCGGACGGCAGGTCAGTTCGGCGCTCAGCGAATGATCGATGTGTACCGCGGCGTCTTTCCCGATTAGGAGAACAGAAGCCTGCCGGCTGGCGCGTTGCGGCGGCTTCGGCGGTGGACGCGACGCAATGCGTTGTCGCCAATTCCCGGCGCGCTGGCTGGCGCCGCTTCCGTGGACCGGATATTTCGGCGACGCGGCGATGAGGGTTCGGCGCCGCCGGTTGCTGGCCGCCCTCCCTTCGCTCGCCGAGGTGAAGAGGGTTTTGTCGCCGCGTCATCGCGGCGTCGCAGCGGCGTGGCTCGCCACGCGGCTTCATTTCCTGCGAGGGGCGCTGCGATGTCGGTCATGGGGTCGCTCACCGTGCTGCGCGGTTCGCGGTCCTGGCGCCTCGGCGTCGGCGCGGCGATCCTCGTCAATTCCGTCGTGCTCGGCGCCCTCACCGAGGCGCCCGAGGGGTCGCGGCTCGCCGCCGGGCTGGAAATCGCCGACCGGGCGCTGCTGGCGCTGCTGACCCTCGATGTCGCGATCCTCATCGCTGTCGAGGGCCGCCGCGTGCTGCGGTCGGGCTGGGATGTTTTCGACATCGGGGTCACGCTCGTTTCGATCGCGCCCAACATCGGCTTTCTCTCGGCGTTCCGGGTGCTCAGGGTGGTGCGCGTGCTGCGCCTCGTCTCGTTCCTGCCGCGCGGCCGCGCGACCGTCGATGCGCTGCTCGGAGCGCTCCGCGACATGACCGCCGCGTTCCTGGTGCTGGCGGTGGTGTTCTACAGCTTCGCGATCATCGCGACGAACCTGTTCCGCGACGTCGATCCCGCGCATTACGGCTCGCTGCCGCGCTCGGCCGCGCATCTCTATTCGATCATGGTGACCCTCGGGTCGAACCTCGAAGGCGAGGCGGTGTTGGCGACGCTGCCCTGGACGGCGCCTTTGTTCGCCGCGTTCATCGTGGTCGCGAGCTTCGGCCTCTTGAACATGTTCATCGCCGTCATCGTCGCCGCGCTGAAGGAGGAGTTCGACCGCGAGCATGTGCTCGAGGAGCGCGAGCGGCTCGAACGGCTGGAACGCAAGCTCGACGCCATCGCGGCGAGCCTGGAGGCGCGCAGCCGCGCGAGCCGGGAGTGACCCCTCACGCCGCGCGGTCGCGCTGCGACGCGCTGGCGTGAGCGACGGCGAGGCCAAAAAGGACGAGCGCGAAAGCCTGATGCGCAAGCGCCGCAGTGAGCGGCACGATATAGAGCAAGGCGACGATGCCGAGCCCGACCTGGATGAGCGCAACTGCCGCCAGAATGCGGCCGCGCAACGCCGCGCGCGTAGAATCCGGCGCCGCAACCGCCAGGGCGAGGGCGCCCGCGAGCACGAGATAAGCGACGACACGATGGTCGAATTGCGCCGTCGCCGGATCGTCGACTAGCGCGCTCATCCAAGGGGAAGGAAAAGCGTCGGAGGGGACGAAACGGCCGCCCATCAGCGGCCATTCGTTATAAATGCGCCCGGCGCGCAGGCCCGCGACCAGCGCGCCGAGCCCCAGCTGCACGAACGCCAGCGCCGCAAACCCCCAGGCGGCGACGGCGAAGTTTCGGCCCAACCGCTCGGGATGGTGCGCCAGCGTCCCGACGGCGGCGTGGATCAGCGCGGCGACGGTCGCCGCGGCGATGAGCAAATGGATCGCGAGCCGTTGCTGAGCCACTTCCGTGCGCCCGCTCAAGCCCGAAGACACCATCCACCAGCCGACGATCGGCTCCAGCGCCAAGAGCGCCGTCGCCGCCGCGATGCGGCGCCCGAGCGCGCCTCTGAGCCGGCCGCGGAACCAGAACCACAGGGCCGGCAGGACGAAGGCGGCGCCGACGAGCCGCGCGATGAGCCGGTGCGCCCATTCCCACCAGAAAATCTTCTCGAAACCCTCGAGCGTCATGTCGGCGTTCATCGCCGCATATTGCGGGATCTTCTGGTAGTTCGCGAACTCTGCCTCCCAGTCGGCGTCGCTCAGCGGCGGCAGCACGCCGGAGATCGGCTTCCACTCGGTGATCGAGAGCCCGGACTCGGTGAGCCGCGTCGCGCCGCCGATGATGACCAGCACGAAGATGAGCGCGGCGACCGCGAGCGCCCAGGCGCGGACGGGCGCAACATTCTCTTGCATCGGCATCGCGAATTTTCCAAAGCACGGGGCGCGGCGAAGCGCTTATCAACTTCCCACCGCCGATGGAACCTTGGGGAGCACGAAATGTCGCGCAGCCTGCGCAAACTGGTCGGAGGAGTGGGCATGATCGTGTACGTCCTCGTCTACTGCCTCGTGGCGATGGCGCTCGCCGACTCGCGGCCGATGCAGGAGGCGAACCTTTTCGTGCGGACCCTGCTTTACGCCGTTCTCGGCCTCGCCTGGGTCCCGCCGCTGATGCCGGTCATCGTGTGGATGGAGTACGGGCGCTTGCGCCGTTGAACGCTCACTCGACGTCGAGGCGCCGGCCGCGGTTCCACAGCGCCAAGGCGCCGCCGCCGAGCAGAATGTCGAGATAGGCCTCGTCCTGCCAGAGACCGTTGACCGAGACCCGCGGCAGCGCCGTCAGATGTTCGGCATGCTCGGCAAACAGCAACCCGGGCCGGGTCGTCACCGCGACGGCGAAGCCGAGCTCCCTGGCGAGCTCGAATTCGCGCCGCGCCGCGCTGGTGCGGTCGCCGACGGGATAGCAGAAGGTCGAGACCGTGCGCCCGAGCCGCGCCGCGATCGCCGCTCGGGAGCGAGCCATTTCCTCACGGACGACGTCCGCGGGCCATTGCGCGAGGCGCAGGTGACGCATGCCGTGCGCGCCGAAGTCGAGCCGGGGCCGGCGGGCGAGCGCCTGCAACGCCGGCCAGTCGAGGAACAGGCCTTCCCGCAGCTCCGCGTCGGGGACGCGCGCCCGGGCGGCGAGCTCGGCCGCGGCGGCGAGCAGCTCGGCTTCTGGAAGCGCCCTGAGCCGCCAGTAGACGCGATCGAAGGCCCGCGACTTCTCTTCGGCCGTGCGAGCGGGCAAACCGTCGACCTCGTCGAGACGGCGGATCGCCTCCTCGAGCTGCAGCCACCAGGGCTGCGCCCCGCCCTCGATCATGCCTGGGCAGAGAAAGAGCGTCGCCGGCGCGCCATGGCGCTCGAGCGCCGGCAGCGCGTGGACGAGGAAATCGCGATAGCCGTCATCGAAGGTGATCGCGCAGAAGCGCGCGCCGCCGTCAGCGAGGCGCTCGGGGATCTCTGAGACCGCGGCGAATTCGAAGCCGAGCGCACGCACACGCGCGAGCGCGGCGTCGAGGAACTCGGGCGTGATCTCGAGCAGGGCGTTGGGCGCATAGCCCGGCGTCGCCGGCCGCCAGGGGCGCACCCGATGCAGCGTCAATATGACGCCCCGGCCGCGAAAGCGCGGCGGCGTCAGGCGGTGCAGGCCGGTTACCGAAAGGGCCCGAAATCCGGCGCCAATGACTGTCCGCTGCCACGACAAGTTTGCGCTTCCCCGAGATCGGCCGCATTCTCTCACGCGGCCGTAAACGGAAAATGCAGGCTTGCGATGCTAACGCAGGCTATTATAAGCCTCCATATAATATAGAGGCTCGAACCCATGTCGTTCGCCTTCGCTCCTCCGGCGCCGACGCCATGACTGACGCCCATCTCGGCCTTTCCCCATTGCGCCGCGCGCTGCTGACGATCGCCGTGCTGATGGCGATCGTGATGCAGGCGCTCGACATGACGATCGCCAACGTCGCCCTGCCCTATATGCAAGGCTCGCTGTCGACGACCCAGGACCAGATCAACTGGGTGTTGACCTCCTACATCGTCGCCGCGGCGATCATGACCTCGCCGCTCGGCTGGGCGGCGGCGCGCTTCGGACGCAAGAAGCTGTTCATCCTGTGCACGGTCGGCTTCACCGCCTCTTCGATGCTGTGCGGGGCGGCGCAATCGATCGAGCAGATTGTCGCCTTTCGCCTTTTGCAGGGCATGTTCGGCGCCGGGCTCGCCCCGCTCGCGCAAGCGGTGATGCTCGACATCTATCCGCTCGAGGAGCGCGGCTCGGCGATGGCGATCTTCGGCATGGGCATCATGCTCGGCCCGATCATGGGCCCGACGCTCGGCGGCTGGCTCACCGACCATTATTCCTGGCGCTGGGTGTTCTACGTCAATCTGCCGGTCGGCGCGGTCACCACGCTCGGGATCGTCGCCCTCATGGACGAGACGCCGACGCATCGCGCGCCGTTCTCATGGATCGGCTTCGCGAGCCTGTCGCTCGGCATCGGCGCGCTGCAATTGATGCTCGACCGCGGTCAGGAGCTGGGTTGGTTCGATTCGACCGAGGTCGTCGTCGAGGGCCTGCTCTCGATCGTCGGCTTCTATTTCTTCTTCGCCGACGCCGCGACGACGGCGAACCCGTTCATTCCCCTGAGAATCTTCCTCGACCGCAACTTCGCGCTCGCCAATGTGGTGATGTTCGTGAACGGCGTCGTCCTGCTCGCCACCATGGCGCTGCTGACGCCCTACATCCAGACGCTGCTCGGCTATCCCGTGCTCACCAGCGGCCTCCTGCTCGGCGCGAGGGGCATCGGCACGTTCTTTTCCATGATGGCGGTCGGGCGCCTGCTCAACGCCGGCGTCGACGAGCGCCGCCTGATGCTGATCGGCTGGACGGCCGCCACCTATGCGTTATGGGAAATGTCGCGTTGGAACGCCGAGACGCCGGCGAGCCTCATCGTCGTCAACAGCATCACCCAGGGCGCCGGGCTCGGCTTCGTGTTCGTGCCGCTGCAGACGGTCGGTTTCGCCACGCTGGCGCCGCGATATCGCACCCACGGCACGGCGTTGTGGACGCTGATCCGCAACATCGGCTCCTCGGTCGGCATCTCGCTGATGATCGCCAACCTGGTCAACAACACCGCCGTCTTCCATTCCCAGCTCGTCGACTTCGTCAATCCCTTCAACGATGCGATGCGGCTGCCGGATGCCGCGGGCAAGTTCGCGCTGTCGAGCGCGCGCAGTCTGGCGATGCTCGACGGCGTGGTGACGCAGCAGGCGGCGTCGATCGCCTACGCCAACGATTTCCTCATCATGGCCTATCTGTCGCTGCTCGTCTTCCCTTTGTTCCTGCTGTTCCACTCGTCCAGGAGCGTGCAGGCGAGCGCGAAAGCGCCGAAGGCGCCGGCGGTGGCCGACTAGGGCGCGCCCCCGCCGACCGGCCGACGCGGACTCGGGCGCCCTTTGCAGCCTCGAGCTCGAGACGCCGCTGCCGAGCGCCGGCGAAGGCGGCCGGCCCAGCGCGTCATTTCATCACCCCGAGGATGGGCGTCGGCGAGCCGTTCGCGGCGCGCAAGGTCACCTGTCCGAGGTCGTCGCCGCTCTCGACCATCGCCGGGATCCGAACCTCGCCCAGGAAGACGGGAACACCGCTTTCCACCTGAAAAATACTGACCGTGGTATCCTTTGCGAGGCTGAGCCTCGACATCCAATCCGCCGCAGCGAAGGGGGATTGCAAAGTCGTCAGCAGGAAGCGGGTGTGGCGGTTGGCTTTCAGGGCGACGACCCGGCCATCGGAGATGGCCGCCACGAGCGGGAACGGGCGGGCGAGCGGTTCGCCGACGAAGATGCCCTCCGTCGTCATCTCCACGCTCTTCCAGTAGGCCTCCAGCAAGCTGTCGCCGTGGAGATAGTTGGCCAACATCTTGTCCGGCGCCGGGAATTTGGCGGCGAGATTGCAGGGTTCGCGCACCGTCCCGTAGGAGCCGGTCGCGCCGGCCTCGATGAAATCGGTGATCGGGGTTTGCGGATTGGGGCCGAACAAAACCCCTCCGAAGGAGGTCAGATGGTCGGCATAGGCCCCGGGCCTGAACTTCAGAGTTCGCAGGCCCTCGATTCTGGCGAGCCCGGTCTCGAACGCCATTACGTCCTTCCTGCCGGTCAAGTTGTCGTTGGCTTCCTCGGTGACGCCGAACTCGGAACCGAGGCTGCGTTTCGCTTTCATCATTGCCTCTTCCCGCGGGCCGGAGCGGGCGCGATCCGTCGTCGTGACGAGATAGGCCTGCCCAGGGGGGTCCGTGTTGTCGGACGCCGCGCCTCGGGCGAAGAGTTTCGCGCTGTCCGCGTAAGAGGCGCCGCCAATGAGCATCATCGCCGGCCTCGAGGCGAGATTCGCGCCCGGCGCGGCGCCGTAGTCGGGATTTTCGGCGGTCCCGTTGCAGGCGCCGACCCAGGTCATGTCGGAGACGCCGTCGCTGACGGCCGACGTGATGGACTGGGCGCCGCCCACGCGGAACGGCTTCGGGAACGCCAGGGCGAACGCTTTCAACCGGCCATAGGCGCCGGCGCTCCTCAGATCCGCGACGGCTTTCCTCATGACCGCCTTCGCGACATCGATGGTCAGCGGCAGGTTCAGCACAATGATGTTCTGCAAGGGAACGCCGCGCAATTTCGCATAACCCACCGCCAGCGGCAGCGAGGCGTCGTCGTTCTCGTTGACGAGGATCCCCAGGGTCGCCGGCACGAGGACGGTCT
>JBKQKS010000120.1:0-5062 GCA_052147395.1 Roseiarcus sp. | reverse complement strand
GCGCCCAGGAGGATTGACCGACTTGCCATAGGTCCGGCAAGCCCGGAATAACCGTGGCGGCCGCCAGGGTCCATCGATGGGCGGGGCTGGCGAACGCGCAGCTTGCGACTTCCCGGGCGGCGCCATTCTGTAGCTTAAGGTCCCTCGTCCTGAGCTTGTCGAAGGACGACCTCGGCCGGCGCGTAAGCGCCTCATGCTGCACGCGTCTTCGAAGCGGAGGCAGCGAGGTCAGCGACCTCGCCTACAAGGCCGCCCGGGAATCTGCCCCGGTTACCATAACAAAACGCAACCCCTTGTTAACTCCGGAAAGCCATTGTTGCCGCCATGGTCGTCCGCAAGCGCCTGCGCGCTATCCTCATCCCCGCTTTCTTCTACCTCGCGATCGGCGGCGCGAGCGCCGCCCTCGTCTGGGGCGCGTCGCACGGCGACCGCGGCCTCGCCGCCAAGGCCAACTACGACGCCGCAGCCGCCGAATTGCGGCAGGAGCTCGACGGCCTGAAGCAGGAGCGGCAGCGCTGGCGCCACCGAGTGGAAGCGATGCGTTCGGAATCCATCGACCGCGATCTTGCCGATGAGGAGGCCCACACCCGCCTCGACCGAGTCTACAAGGACGAAGTCATCATCATCGTCGGCGCCAAGTGAAGCCCGAAGTCGTCCAGTAGAAAGGGAATCTTGTCGGATCGCGGCTAAGGCGTCAGTCGTCAAATCCGGTCGCGCGACGTTAGAAAGGTCGGGCCGCGCATGGTGTTCGCGATCGCCTACCTCGGCAATGCCGTGGCGAATTTCCTGTTCGGGCTCGCCGTCGGCGCGACCCTCGGTCCCGCCGTTTTCGGCCGTTACGCCACCGCCGCGCTCGCGGCGACGGTGATCGGCGTGGTCGCGTTCGACTGGCTCCGGCTCGCGACCAACCGGTTCTGGCTGAAGCTCGCCAGTCCCGAGCGCGCCTCGGCGAGCCTCGAGGCGGGTTTCCTGCTGGTCAGCGTCGCGCTCGCCGCCGCCGGCGCGCTCGCTTATGTCACCGGCGTCGATTTCGGCCTCGGCGCCACGCTCGTCGCCCTGATCTTCGCGCTCGCCATCGCCAATGCGCGCTTCGATTTCCGTGGCGCGCGGCTGCGCGCCCGCGAATCGCCCGGCGGCTTCGTGCGCCTCAGCCTCGCGCGCCAGGGCCTCATCTTCACTTTCGTGCTCCTTGTCGCCCACGCGACCCACGACGCCGCGGCGACGCTTGCCGCGCTCGCCGGCTCGCAGGCGCTCGCGTCGCTGGCGGCGCGCTCCCGGGACCGGGCCCGGATCGAGCTCGCCGTGCTCGCCGACCTGAAGATCTTCGCCGATTATGCATCCCCGATCGTCGTCGCGACGGCGCTGTTCATGGCGATCGGGCTCGTCAACCGCGAGATCGCGCTCGCGCGCTTCGGCGCCGCCGCGACCGGCCAGCTCGCGCTCGCCACCGACTTGAGCTACCGGCTGTTCGCGGCTTTCAACTTCCTGCCCGAGACGGTGCTGTTCCAGATCGCGATGCGCCGCGAGGCGATCGAAGGCGCGGCAGCGGCGCGAGAGCAGATCCGCCTCAACCAGGTCTATGCGTTCGCGCTCATCGCGCCGGTGGCGATCGGTTACATGGCGATGGCCCCGACGTTCGAGGCGCTCATCGTGCCGAGAGCGTTCCGCGGCGAATTCGCCGTTCTCGCGCGCGACCTCGCGCCCGGCTTCCTCGCCTATTGCTGCGTCTACGCGATCTGCAATCCGATGTTGCAACTCGCCCGACGCACCTGGCCGATCGCTCTCGCCGCGCTCGTCGCCTTCGCGAGCGACATCGTCATCGCCTTCCTGCCGACCTTTTCGCACGGCGTCGAAGGACTCGCGCTCGCCCATTCGGCGAGCCTCGTCCTCGGCTTCACGGCCGCCGCCCTGTTCGCGTTGGCTCGGGCCCGGGTCCGGCCGCACTGGCGCGACCTTTCCGTCATAGCGATCTCGACGGCGGCGATGGGCCTGGCGATCCGCCCGCTCAACGCGCTGCCCTCGGCGCCGCTCGCCGCCGCGCTCGCCGTGCTCGGCGGCGGCGCCTTGTTCGCGCTGGCGCTCGCCGCGTTCGATGTCGCGGGCCTGCGTTCGCGCATCGTCGCCGGGTTCCGCAACGGGCCGCTCGCCGCGCTCACGGCGCGCTGAGCGAGCGCTCCACGGCGTCGAACAATCCGTTCGTTCCCTGTTCCCTCGCGCCCTTGTCGTCGTAGCCGTCGAGAAACGCGCCCTGCTCGGTCAGCGCGAGCCGCGCGCCTTTCGGGTCGGGCGCGAATTGCAGCGTCGCCAGCGACGCCGAGATCTTGGCGCCGTCGAGCCGCATCTCGTAGACGTAGATGAGCCGCTCGTCGGGAACGACGTCGAGATAGACGGCGTCGAAGGTCGTGACGAGGCCGTTGGCGAATCGCCCCTGCACGCGTTCGCGCCCGCCGGCGCGAATGTCCGCCTTGCGCTCGAGCTCAGTCCACCCGCTCGGCCCGGAAAACCATTTGGCCTTGGCCTCGGGGTCGGCGAAGGCGCGATAGAGCTCTCGCGGCGTGACGGCGAAAGCGCGCGAAATCGTGAACTCGCCGTGGACGGCGCGGCGCCGCGGCGCGGTTTCCATGCGCTGGACCTCCTGCTGCAGCTTGTCGAGCGTCGTGCGCCAGCCTTCGCGCGCGCCCCCTATGGCGGTGCGGAACTCGGAGTCGAAAATTTCGTAGCTCTGCGTCACCGTGAGCTCGGTCCCCTCCCCGGCCTCGGCGAAGGCGACAGAAGTGTCGACGCGGAACTTTTCGGCGCCGCCGGACCACACCGCGCCGACGAAGCGAAGCCGCTCGGGCGGCGCGATCTCGGCGAACGAGGCGCGGATCTCATGGCGCGTTCCGTCCGGCAGTTGCATCGTCAGCGCGAACGCGCCGCCGACGCGGAAATCGACCTCCGCCTCCGGGACCGAGCAACCGGCCGGGCTGAACCAGCGGCGGATGTGGCTCTCGTGGGTCCAGGCCTCGAGCACCAGCGCTCTGGGGCAGGCGAACGCGCGCGTCACGACGAGCAGGGGTGTTTCACGGTTCATGCTTTTCCTCCTCGCATTTCAGTTCGGCGAGATAGGCGTCCAGCCGATCGAGCCGGCTCTCCCATTCGGCGCGGCGCTCGCTGAGCCAGCGCTCGCAGGCCGCGAGCGCCTCGGCCTCGAGACGGCAGGTGCGCACCCGGCCCCGTTTCTCGCTGGCGACCAGGCCGCAGTTTTCCAGCACGGCGATGTGTTGCATCACCGCCGGCAACGACATCGGCAACGGCCGCGCGATCTCCTTGACGCTCGCCGGCCCGGCCGCCAGCCGCGCCACGATGCTCCGCCGCGTCGGATCGCCGAGCGCCTGGAATCTCGAGTCGAGGCCGGAGCCATAGTTAAGCATATACTTTACTATCAGCGCGCGGCGGCAGACGCAAGGGGGCGGGCGGAAAATCGTACAACAATCGAAATGATCGCCACGCGGCTCGCTCGGTTCGCGGCGAGGCGGGCGCCCTTGCGCGCAGGCAACCGCGGTTCTGTCGCGAGACACGCCAATTCGCCCGCGAGGCCCTCGGGGTCCGGCGCCGGTTCTCTCTGCCTGGCAAACGGATACGAAGGGCGCCGGTTACAGGGGCGCCCGCATTCCGTTCGCGCGGACTCCAATTCGCACTCGAAGCGCTTCGCGCGGTTTATTTGCGGGACCGCGAAGCGATACCCGGAAATCGTTCGCCGCAAAATGAAATCGACCGACGAAATCCGCCTTCTCCGAGCGGGTTCTCGTCGGTCGCCAATCGCCGGCGCTGATGCATTGCCGGCGTTTCCGGGGCGCCGCCGTTCAATTGTCGCGGGCGGCGCCGAGGCTGTCAGGGATCGCGGTTCCCCGGCCAACGACAGCGCGCGTCTTTCGGGCGCGCCGTCGAGGATCGGCGATCACCACCAACCGCGGTTGAAGGGCCCCCAGCCGCGGCCATAGTTGTCGCCCCGGCCGTCGCCATCCATGTCGGCGTCGCCGCCGAAGCTGAAGTTGAAGTGGCCGTTGCCGCGACCGCGGCCGTTGCCGTAACCGGCGTTGTCGTAATAGGGGTTATAGCCGTACGGGCCGTACGCGTAAGGGCCATAGTACGGGGGCGGGGGCGGAACCGGCGCCGGGGCGATCCGCTGATCGGACGCGGCGGCAGGCGCAGGGGCGGCGGGCGCGGCGGTCTGCGCGGAAGCCGGAATGGCGAGGCCGACCAAAGCGGCGGCCAGCGCGAGCATGCTGATCTTGTTCATCGTTTTCTCTCCTCGTTCCCCCGGAAGTCGGGCGGGGATCCGCCCCTTTTCTCCAAGGCCCTGCGCCGGCTCGCCTCGCCTCTTCACTGAAATCGTTGCGTCATTCGCATATATGAGAATATTCTAATTTATACATTAGGCAAGTCTGTTGTTCGGTCATTCGCCGGATATTTGCCGAAATGCGTGCGGCAAGGCGCCGCACCCGGCTCCACGGGCGCTCACGCCCGCGGGTTTTGCGGCGCCGGGTCCCCGAGGTCCGATTTTCGCGCGCGTACGCGCCTTGGCTTCGCCGGCGACGACCGGCGCCGCCCTGATGCCGCCACTGACGGAAACGGCGCGCCGGTTACGAAAAATTCAATTTCAAATCAAATAGCTGAGGAGAAGGGTTCACGGGAATGCGATACCGCCTGCGCAATTTTGGCGCGCGCGGAAACATCCGAACGACAAGGATACGGTCATTGTGATCGAGCCCCCGAGCGTCGATCGCACGGTCAAATTGCGCTTCACGCGAGCGAGCGAGCGAAGTCCGGCGCGGAAACCCTCCGGCGCCGCCGAGCTCGCAACATCATGGCCCGGCGTCGGGCGCGGCGATCAGAATTTCACGTCGCAGGTCGAAACCGCGCCATCGGACCTCGCGCCCATGGCCGGCACATTGCAGGACGCCCAGCCGCGATGAAGGCGATGATGCGAGCGGTAGGAAAACGCCGCATTGATCGGCCCCGGAATTTCAGTGTGCGGAAAATAGCGCGCGATGAAGCTATCCGCCTTGGCGCCCGCGAG
>JBKQKS010000119.1:0-29818 GCA_052147395.1 Roseiarcus sp. | reverse complement strand
TCTGATCGAGCGCGAGCGCGCAATGCTCAAACAGAGTCGCCTGCTTTTGCGAGATTGTCGGCTGAAAGAAACTGTCCGCTTCGTTTGCTTCCAATCGCGGTCCTTCGAGGAAAGGAAGGGTTTCGTCGAGCACCGACTTGTCTTGCGTGGCCTCGACATAATGCGCGACGGTATAGGCGAGCCAGGGGCGGTCGTCGGAGATCCCGGTGCGCACGCCCTTGCCGGAATGCGGCAGCCACCAATGTTGCACGTCGCCCTCGACGAACTGGCGGGCCGCCGCGCGCAACAGATGTTCGCGCGTCAGATCGGGGCGAGCCGCGACGAGCGCCATGCCGTCCTGCAATTGGTCACGAAACCCGTAAGCGCCGCTGGCTTGATAGAACGCCGAGCGCGCCCAGACGCGGCAGGCGAGCGTCTGGTAGAGAAGCCAGCCGTTGAGCAGGAGGTCCATCGCACGGTCGGGCGTCTTGACCTGAATCGCGCCCAACGCGTCGTCCCAAAGCGCCGCGACGCCGGCCTCGAGGGAGTCGAGATCGGCGGCGCGATAGTTCTGCACTACCGCGCGGGCGGCCTTCCGTGTGGCGGCCTGTCCCAGGAAGAAGACCACTTCGGCCACGCCGCCCGCCGGCAACTCGAGCGTCGTGCGCATCGCGGCGCAAGGATCCAAGGCGGCGCCGACCTTATTGGATAGCGGCGCAGCGCTCGCGAGCCCCGCCGGATTTGCCAGCTCGCCATTGCGACCGATGAATTCGCGCCGATCGCCGGTCGAATCTGTTTGCGCGCCGCGCATATCGGCGAAGGCGAAGCGCGAACCAAAATCCATGTTCCATGGATTGCGCGCGAACATCGCGCCGGTGACGGCATCCAGTTCGGTCTCGACGAAGCCGAGCGAAGCGGATCGCGATGCGCCCAGGACCCATTCGACGTAAGCGGTCACACTGAGAACGCGCGTGCGACCGGATTCGTTGGTCAACCGGAGGCGCGAGATCTTTATCGATCCCTCGACGGGCACGAATTGCAAGAGGCTCGCGGCAATGCCCCACGCCGTGTGTTCGAAGCGGCTGTAGCCTCGCCCGTGGCGCGCGACATAAGTCGCCTGCGGGTCGCGGATGGGCAGCGCCGTCGGAGTCCAGAGATCGCCGGTTTCGTCGTCTCTGATGTAGAAAGCTTCGCCCGGGGGGTTGCTGACGGGATCGTTCGACCACGGGGTCAGCTGGTTCTCGCGGCTATTGACGGACCAGGCGCCGCCGCCGCCTTCGGCCGCCGTCTGGAAACCGAACGCCGGATTGGCGATCACGTTGATCCACGGCGCCGGGGTCGACTGGCCGGGGCCGAGTACGGTCACATATTCCTTGCCGCCGGCTGCAAATCCCCCCAGGCCGTTGAAGAACTCGAGGCCGGGCGGGCGGAGCGAGGCGCGGAGCCCCGCACGAGGCGCCTTGGGCTTGACCAACGGGCGAATGGGCGCGCTCGGGTCGGCGGCGCGATCGAGCTGATCGGAAAGGCTGCCGTGCTGGGCCGCGAGCACGACGCGCGCCGCCGAGATCAGCAGCGAACGCATTTGCGCGGGAATGAGATCGGACCTGAGAACGAACACATGGCCCGGCTCTCGCTCGACTCCCGGCGCGGGCCTCGATTGGCTGGCGCGAACCAGGGTCTCGATAGCCACCTGGAGATCCTGCACATAGGATGAGCGGCGCTCGTTCAGGATCACCAGATCGACGGCCAGTTGTTTCATTCGCCAGTATTTGTGCGCTCGCAGAATCTGGTGAACGAAGTCGAGATTCTCGATATCGGCGATGCGCAACAGGACGATCGGCAGATCGCCCGAAATCCCCTGGGACCACAGCCCGGATTGCGGGCCCGAGCCCTGACGAATCACGTCCGAAGCGGGTCGCAGCGCTCGCCCCGAAAAAATGACATGGCCAGCTAGACGCTGAAACAGAGCCGCCTCTCCTGGCCTCACGCCCAGATGAAGAAGCTGAACCTGGCCCTGCGTCCAGGCGAGCGTCGTCGCGCGCTCGTAGGCGGCCGCGTCGCGGTGCTTGTCGATACAATCGAGCAGGGCAGCGCGCGACTTGGCGGCCATCGTCCAGAACGCGACGCGAACCGTGGCGCCTGGCGCGACATCGACGCGGCGGCGCAAGGCGAAGATCGGATCGAGCACGGCGCCGATGGAATTGCTCAGAGGCCGCGCGTCGAGCATCGCAAGCGGCGCGCTGACGCTATGTCCCCGGCCGAGAAAAAGCGCCCTGTCGGTTTCGAACTCGGGCTTGCGGATGGCCTCGACATTGGCGACGCTCAGATGCGCGGCCCATATTTCCGGTTCCGACGGCGTTCGCTTTCGCCGCGTGGCGAGAATGGCGCCCTCGCCGGCGAGATATTCGGTCTCGACGAACAGCTTGGCGAAGGCGGGATGAGCGACATCGGCGCTCTGAGGGCCGAGAGCGAGTTCCGCATAGGAGGTGATCTCGATTTCGCGCGAGCGGACGCCCGCGTTGGTGATCGAGATCCGACGCACCTCGGCGTCGTCCTCTTCGGAAACGAGCACTTCGAGGACCGTCGTCAGGGTCCCGTCGCGCCGCGTGATCTCCGCGCGCTCCTCGTTGAAGTGGATCGAATATTCGTCGGGTTCGGCGCCCGTTGGTTGATAGCCCGCAGACCAGACTAACCCGCTGCGCGTGTCGCGGAGAAAGATATAGGAGCCGGAATCGTCTGAGGTGGCGTCCTCACGCCAACGGGTGATCGCCATATCGTCCCAACGGCTATAACCGGAACCTGCCGCCGTCAACATCACGGCATAGCGGCCGTTGGAGAGCAGCAGGGTCGCGGGCGGGGAGAGATGCGCGGACGCGATATTGCGACCGCCCGTAGGACCTTCTTCGTTGGCGGGCGCGGCGGAATGGACCTCGGCCGCCCAGGCCCGCGTTGTCGGGACCTCGCGTGGGACCCTCTCCTGCAGCAACAATTCGGTCGCCTGAATGATCGGCTCGGCGTGAAAGCGGGCGCGCATCGCGCCGTCGAACAGCGCGTTGGCGATGGCGACGATCGTCATGCCTTGGTGATGCGCCATGTAGGCGCGCACCAAGGCGAAGTCCTCGCCTTCCTGGATGCGCGCGCGCGTGAAATCCGCCGCTTCGTAGAAGCCATAAGGCCCCCTCGCGCCCATCGTCGCCAGTCGCTTCAGATTCGCGGCCGCGGCGACGGGATCGACCATCGTGGCCAACGCGGTTGCATAGGGCGCGATGACGCGGTTTGCGCTCAAGCCCCGTTTCAGCCCGAGGCCAGGCACGCCGAAGTTGGAATATTGATAGGTCAATTCGAGATCGCGCGCGTTGTACGCGGATTCGGAAACGCCCCACGGCAACCCGAGCTTCGCGCCGTACTCGATTTGACGCCGCACCACGAGCCGATCGGTCTGATCGAGCAAACTTCCGGCAGGCGCGCGCATGACGAGCGGCGGCATCAGATATTCGAACATCGAGCCCGACCAGGAGATTAGAGCCCCGCCGTGCGCGACTCGCGTCATGGCCCGGCCGAGCCGGAACCAATGCCGGGCTGGCAGGTCGCCCTTGGCGATTGCGAAGAAGCTGGCCAGCCGTGCCTCGGACGCCAGCAGGTCGTAACAATTGGGATCCAGCGCCGACCCGGAAATGACGAATCCGATCGACAGCAGTTGCCGTTGCTGATCGAAGAGAAAGCCGAACTCCATCGCCATCGCCATGGCGCGGAACGCGTCCTCCAGCACGATCAGCCGGGCGTAGCGCGAAGCGACGGCCTCCGACGACGACGCCAAATCGGCTCGATGCGCGTCGATGGCGGAGAGGCTCGCCTGTGACCAATACAAGAGGTCCGATCCGCTGCCGTCGCTGCGCTCGAGCGCGATCGCGCGTGCGATATCGAGCAGGACCGCCGCCTCGCTGGAAAGTTCCGCCAGTTGCGTCGCGAACGCGTCGTCGGCAAGGGATGCGCCGTCGAGCGTCTTGGTCATGGAGTCGAGCGAGTCTTCGAGTTGGCGCGGCGTGACTGTCTGTGTTCTGCGCCCACGACCTAGGTCCACCGCCTGCTCGGCGGTCAGCGCGAGCGCGTCGGCGATTCCAGCCCGACGCGATGCGGCGGGCATCGACGATTGCCGCCATTCCCGGCAGGCGTTGGCGACCGCGATGAGATGGCCGCCCAGATTGCCGCTGTCGACGGAGGAGATGTACTTGGGCTCGAGGACACGGAGATCGCGGGTGTCATACCAATTGTAGAAGTGTCCGCGGAAACGCGGCATTCGGATCATCGTCGCCAACGTCGCCTCCAGGCGCTCGATGGCTTGGCTCGCGCCGATCCAACCAAAGTCCCGGGCGCTGACGACGGACATGAGATACAGCCCGAGGTTGGTTGGCGAAGTGCGATGGGCCACTGTGGGCGCCGGATCTTCCTGAAAATTGTCGGGAGGCAGCCAATTGTCCGCCGCGCCGACGAAGACCTCGAAGAACCGCCACGTGCGGCGGGCCGTTCGCCGCAGGGCTTGCAGATCGGCCGCGGAGGCCTTCGCTGGGGTCTCGAGGCTTCTGGGAACGCTGACGTAGCGCGCGACCGCAGGCGAGAGGAGCCAAAGCGCGACGAAGGGCGCCGCGACCGGCCAAGCCCCATGCCCGAAAAGCAGGGCAACCAGCAAAGTCGCGGCTGCGATATAGATCGCTCCCGACATGCGCGCGACAAAGCCCGCGAGGTCGAGATGCGGTCCCACCAAGGTCTGCGCGGCGGGAACCCATTCGAGCAGGCGCCGCCGACTGACGAAAATGCGCCATAGTGTGCGCAAGATCGCGTCGCTCATTAGACGCATCTGGTCGGCCAGGAACGTCACGTTCAAGGCCGTCAATACCGCCGCCAGGCCAAGGTCCCCGCCGAGCGCGCGCAAATGCGCTGAAATCGACGCCCCGGGGCGTCGCGAGGGGATCGCCGAAGCCACCGGGATGAGGCTGGGGACGACAATCGTGGCGAGCACGAACGCGGTCCAGACGAGCGCGGGGTGGATCGGCAGCGTCCAGCCCAGCGCCAGAGCCACGACCGCGTTCGGCGCCGAAAGAGTTCGGCGCAGATTGTCGATCATTTTCCAGCGAGCCAGCCGCGGAAGTCCGTCCTTGACGCTCGTTGCTGCGTCGCCCTTGGAGGCGAAGCCGAGAATCCAAGGCAGCAGTTGCCAGTCTCCTCGCGCCCAGCGGTGATGACGCCGAGCGCTGACGTCGTATCGGGAAGGGAATTCCTCGACGACCTCGACTTCCGAGGCAAAGCCGGCGCGCGCGAAAGTCCCCTCGAACAGGTCATGGCTCAGCAGAGTCGAGTCCGGGGCCCGACCAGAGAGGGTCGTCTCGAACGCGTCGAGATCGTAGATGCCCTTTCCCGCGTAAGAACCCTCGCCGAACATGTCCTGGTAGACATCCGAAACGGCGGCGGAATAGGGATCGATCCCGCTGGCGCTCGAAAATACGCGCTGAAACAGCGAACCCTCGCCGCCCTCGGGCAGCGACGGCGTCACCCGAGGTTGAAGCACGGCGTAGCCTTCCACGACCCGGCCGCGCTCCGCATCGATGCGCGGCCGATTGAGCGGATGCGCCATCTTGCCGATCAGCCGCCGAACCGTGTCGCGCGGCAATCGCGTGTCGGCGTCGAGCGTGAGAACGTATCGGACGTTCTGAGGGGGAGCTGGCGCGGCGGCGCCCAGGTCCATGAAGGTCGTGTCTGTGGCGCCGCGCAGCAGTCGATTCAACTCATGAAGTTTGCCGCGCTTGCGTTCCCAACCGATCCATCGCCTTTCACTGTCGCTCCAAACCCGCCTGCGGTGCAGCAAGAGAAAACGAGGGCCCGCCGGGGCCGGGCCGTAACGTCGGTTGAGGCCTTCTATGCCTTCGCGGGCAAAGGCGACCAGTTCCGCGTCGCCGTCCGCATGCTCGGCGTCGGCGTCGAGCCAATCCGAAAGCAGGGCGAAGTGCAAATCGCCCTCTGGACTCGCGAGATGATGGACCTCGAGCCGCTCCACTTGCGCCGCGATCTCTTCCTGCGTGGTCAACAGCGTCGGCACCGCGACCAGCGTGCGCAGCGACTGGGGAACGCCGTTGCGTAGCTCCAGGCCGGGCAGCGGGACCGGGTGGACAAAAAACGCGACGGCTCGGTTGACGAGCGCGACGCCAGCGTCAATCGCGGAAACCGCCCCGAGACAAGCGAGCAGACTGAGCAGGCCAACGCCGAGACCCATGCCGGCCATGACCGTCAATGGCGCCGCCATGAGGCAAGCCGACGTGAGGATGATCGCGGCGGCGTAAGCGTCGAATCTGAGCCTGGTCGTCGCTCGCGCCGGCCAAAACACGCGCTTGCGATAACCGATCGACTTCTCGAATTCGCGGCGTCCCCCCGCAAGCAAATAGTAACCGGGGTCGCTACGTCGCAATTGCTCCAGGGGCGCCAAGGAGGGATGAGGCTCGTGCGCTTCGGTGACGGCGAGGCGCGCGATCTCGAGTTCGCCCTGGCCAGACCCTCGCGCCAGTTTCTCGACCGCGGTGCGGTAGAGCGTGCGGGTAGCGAAGTCCATTTCCAGAAATGCGCTGCCCACGCTCAATGCGCTATCGACGAGACAAATTCGTTTGAACAATTCCGTCCAGTCGACCTCGGCGATCACCCTCAGGCTCGTCACGATGTTGCGCATGGTGACGTTCGCGGCGCCGTGACTGCGCTGGACATCGCGCACGGCCGCATCCGATGTCATGTCCCGTTTCGACAAGCGCTCGTCTAGCCACGCCAGCGCAGGAGTGACCTTCGGATCCTGATCGCGAAGCCGATGCACGAGCTGAACCGCGAACGCTTCCGAAAGCGGCCCCTCGGCATGATCGGCGAACACGATCGAGGCCGGTTCCGCACTGCGCCCGCTGACGCCCAGCAATCGATCCGCAACCCCATCGGCCTCGTGTCGCGCGACTCGGCTGTGCGTGATCTGTTGCGCGAGCCGTCTCAAATTCTCGATCAACACGATCTGCAGTGTGATCGAAGCCGCCCAAAGCTCGCCAATCATGAGCGGCTGGACCGTCTGATAGGCGTTGATGAAGCTGACGAGAATATCGGCGTCGAAACTGCTGTCGGTGTGCGCGACATACGCCCAAGTCATGCCGAACACGCGCGGGAAGCCGGCGAACGGGCCCGTGGCCAGTTTCGGCAGCTGGCGATAATAACCAGGCGGTAAATCCGTGCTGATTTGATGGATCTGCTTTTCAACCAAATAATAGTTGTCGATGAGCCACTCCGCCGCCGGCGTTGTGTCTCGCCCATCGTCGGCCGCCTTCACGATTTCTCGATACGCCGCCAGAAGGACGGCGCTGTTGTCGGCCAGTCGGTCGGCGAGCGGCAGGCCTCGGGTCGGCCGCAACGTCACGGTCTGCGCAACCGCGAGGCTGCGCGCATGCGACTCCAGGCGCTCGACGCTGAACAATTCCTCGCGGATCGGCGTTTCACTGTCCCAGGGCGATGCTTTCCTCGACAGCCGGGGGAAGCGAAGCGACAGGAATGCGGATTTGGCATTCAGATCGATGGTCGACAATCTGGGTCTCATTCGCGATTTCCTCGAGCTGTCGGACGCGCGGCTAACCGCGAGGAACCGACGCGCCATGAATGCTTGTCGAGCCCGCCGACGCGCTCGAACCTCCGCCGATGTCTCGGCGCGGCGCCGCCGCCGGGCTAGCCTCGGTGAACGAGCGCTCCCGTGCGCGCCAGATGTGCGCCACTCGAAGGCGCCGTGCGCATCGCCTCCTCTTGGCCGCAAAAGCGTCCGGCGCCCCGCCGTCGAGAACATTTGCCGAGCGCGAGACACTCGGCTGACGTCGCGCGCGGGGCAGAACCTTTAGCAAGAACACGATAGCCGCCCGCCGGCCGTCGGCGCCAGACTCGGAAACTACTCAGGCCCGGGGATCGGTTGTACATCAGTTGTCTCGGAGGCGCCGACCAGATATGCGACCGCTCGGCAGGCGAACCGCAATCGCCACGGATCCATTTTGGCATGGCGATCGTCAGGCTCGACTATGGCATTGCCGGGCAAATGACCTCGGCGGAGGTGACGGGCGCCAGTCCCTGCGGCGCGACCACGATCGCGGACGGAGACGGATCCCGTCAGCCGTCTGAAATTGAACTGGCCGCGGCGCGATACTAGGGCAAGAGGATCGCCGAGACCGCCAAGAAGCTCTTTGCGTAATCCGACTCGAGAAAAAGGAGGCCGGCACGCCCTCGAGAGGGCGCTTTGGCTACAGATTGCAATCCTCCGCGGCGCACAGCCGGCGACGACGGTCGAGCCAACATCCATCGTCTCACGATCGACCGATCAGCGGAAGATGCGCCCGCAACAGTGGCGCGGGCGGGCCGACGCTTGGCGGCCAAACGCGATAAAACGTTTGTTTTGCGATCTGTGCGAGCAGCAGGTAGCTGACGGTCAGTCCGGCAATCGCCAGAAGAAAGCCGGCAGAGGGCGGCACGAAGCCGAACCACGCTCCCAAGGGCGTAAACGGAAGCATGATCGCCACAACGACCACGGCGATGGAAGCGGCGGCAAGCAAGACGTGCGGGCGGCTGCGAAACGGATTGCGCCGCGTGCGCAGCACGAAAATGACCAAGACCTGGGTGGCAAGCGACTCGATGAACCATCCGGTTTGGAACAGCGCCTGGTTCGCATGAAAGACGAACAGCAGCAGGCCGAAAGTCAGGAAGTCGAATACCGAGCTAACCGGCCCCATCACGAGCATGAAGTTGCGGATGAATTTCATGTCCCAATGTTCGGGCCTCGCCGTGATTTCTTTGTCGACCTGGTCCATCGGGATCGGCAGCTCGGAAACGGCGTAAAGCAGATTGTTGAGCAATATCTGGACCGGCAGCATGGGTAGGAATGGCAAGATCAATGTCGCTCCGGCCATCGAGAACATGTTGCCGAAATTCGAGCTCATCGCCATCATGATGAACTTCATGATATTGCCGAACGCTCGCCTCCCTTCAGTGACGCCGCGCTCCAACGCGGCGAGATCCGGGCGCAACAAAATGATGTCGGCGGCATCCTTGGCGACATCGACCGCGCCGTCGACGGAAATGCCGACGTCGGAAGTGTGCAGGGACGGTGCATCGTTGATGCCGTCGCCGAGGAAGCCAACGACGCGGCCACGATGCTTCAAACCGAGGATGACCCGGTTCTTCTGAATCGGCGTCATCCGGCAGAATAGGTTCGTCTCTTCCAGGCGAGCGGAAAGCGCTTCGTCGCTGAGCGCTTCCATCTCGGCGCCAGTCAGCAACCCAGTTATCGGAATGTCGAGCTGGGAGCAGACATGGCGAGTCACATGCTCGTTGTCGCCAGTCAGAATCTTGACATTCACGCCCTTGATCCCGAGCGCGGCGATGGCCGCGCCCGCGCTCGCTTTTGGCGGATCGAAGAAGACGATGAAGCCCGCGAAAACCAGGTCTCGCTCATCGGCTGCCGCTATTGTCGCGCGGTCAGGCTCCAGTTCGCGCCATGCGACGCCGAGCGCGCGAAAACCGTCAGCGCTGAGCCCGTCGAAGAGTTTGGCGGCGCGGATCCGGGCCGCTTCGTCAAGCGACAGAGGCTCGGACTTGCCCGGCTCTTCATATCGGGAGGCGCACTCGAGCAGATCCTCGGGCGCGCCCTTGGTAATCATGAGGCGGCGGCCCGAATGCTCGACGAGCACGGAAACACGGCGCCGCTGAAAATCGAAAGGCGCCTCGTCAATCTTCTCCGCGTCGGCGCCGGGCCGAGGGCCGGCTTCGAGGATCGCCGCATCGAGCGGGTTCCTCAGGCCAGCCTGGAAGTGGCTGTTGAGCCAAGCCAGATCGAGCACGCGCTCGCTCGCAGCGCCCGACAGGGCAACCTGCCGGGCGAGGGATATCTTGGCTTCGGTGAGCGTTCCGGTCTTGTCGGTGCACAGTACATCCATGCTGCCGAGGTCGTGAATCGCGCCGAGCCGCTTTACGATCACTTGCGCCTTCGCCATGCGGATAGCGCCGCGGGCGAGCGTCACCGAGATGATCATCGGCAGGAGTTCGGGCGTCAGCCCGACAGCGAGAGCGACGGCGAACAAGAAGCTGTCGAGCCACGGCCGGTGGAAGAGCAAATTGATCAGCAAAACAAAAAGTACGAGGACCTCTGTAAACCGGACGATCAGCATGCCAAATCTGTGGACGCCAAGATCCAAAGCGGACGGCGGAGCCGCTCTGCGCAAGCTGCTGCTGATCTCGCCGAGCTGGGTTGAATGGCCAGTGTCGCAGACCAAGAGCCGCGCCGAGCCGTTCATCACCGAACTACCCATAAAGGCGGCGTTGGTTGCGTTGGCGACCTCCGCGCTGCCGACGCCTTCATCGTTCGCGTGCTTTTCTGACGGGTAGGACTCGCCCGTCAGCAACGCCTCGTTGACGAAAAAGTCCCTGGCCTCGATCAGGCGCCCATCCGCGGGGACGAGGTCCCCGGCCGCGAGCAGCACGACATCGCCTGGGACCAAGTCTTGACCCAGCACGGTAACTTTCTGCCCATCGCGCAAGACCTGCTCCTCGAGCGCAACGGACAGTTTGAGCCGCTCGGCCGCCTCTTCGGCCCGATATTCCTGCACGGTGTCGAGCCCCGCGCTCGTCAAAACGATTGTTGAAATGATGATGAAGCTGCTGAGATCGCCGGTGAGCGCGGAAATTGCTGCCGCGACCAGCAGAATCACCACCAGAGGATTGCGGAAGCGGCTGAGGAATCTGAGCGGCAGAGACACGCGCCGTCGCGCCTCAAGGGTGTTGGGACCATATCGCGCCCGGCGCGCCGCGACCTCGGCGAAGCTGAGGCCGTCACGGCCTGCTCCAAGCTGCCGTTCGAGATCCGCGAGCCCCGTCTGCCAGAACCTGCTCTTCGGCGTGCTGTCCGGCGTCATCGGCGACTCCCGTCCTGTGTCGCGTCCGCTTTGCATCTAGCTTAATTGTGCTCGGTCGGAGCAGGGTCGGAAACTACTCACGGCCGTGCATCCTCGACGTCGCGTGTCCTTCAACCGCGCCGTGGCGACCGCTCGTCAGCGCATCGCGCGTCAACGCTCGCTGTGAGGGCGCATGAGCCACGTTCGAGGCGTTACGACCAATGCGAACAAATTGAATCGGGGTGCGGCGCCTGCTGAGTAGTTTCCGAGTCTGACCTGCGGCGGCTTTTGCTCCTATCACTCGACATCGTGGAGCCTGGCGTTGGGCGCTCGCTCACGTAGCCGCCGCGCAACGGAGGGAACCGCCATGTCGGACATCGATCACATGATGAAGGCGTCCACGCAATCCGCCCCGGAAGCCAAGCCGATCGAAAAGTTTGGCGAGAGCTTCAATGCGCCCGTGCACGCTTCGAAGAACGATCTCGCTTACGGCCAATCGGAAACGCCGCGCTCGACGGTGACGGCATTCACTGCCAAACCGGCGCAGTCGGCTGGCCGCCGACCGCTCTATCGCCGCTGACGCTGCTCCGCGCAAAGCGCCCGGGCTTCGCTCAAAGCGGGACTTCGCGCGAATTCGAACCTTGCGGGCAAATGGGGCGCCAGAGGCGAGGAATCGTTTGGAGGGCAGCGCATCCCGCGAAGCGGCCCCGCGCGGGATCACATATCGGGATCGGAGGCGAAGGCGCTCGCGGCTCTTGTTCGCCCGGCGCCCGGGATGACGAACGAAACGTCAGTCAATCCGCAGGCTACTGCTCGAATCGCGTTGTTCATGAGCTACTGGCCCTCCGCCCAGGGGGCTTTCCTCCCTTGCTTCGAGCTGTCTCGAGGCGAACCATCACGATTTTCTGGGGATCGCCGATCCGCTCGCTATCGACGATGCCTGACGCTTCGACGAGGTCGCTCAAGCGGGCGAAGCCATAGTTTCGGGCATCGAATTCCGGTGATTGTTTCGCGATGTGCGAGCCGACGCGACCAAGAGTCGCCCACCCGTTTTCGTCGGAGACATCCGCGATGGCGGTTCTCAGCAAGGCGAGCAAGGTCTTGTCCCTGGCGTTCTTGGTCGCCTTGGCCTTGGCCTCTTCCTGCGCGGCAGGCGTGGCGGACGTTTGCTCTCCGGGCGCGTTCAACACATCGAAATACACGAACTTGTCGCAAGCGGTGACGAAGGGGCGAGGGGTCTTGCGCTCGCCAAAGCCATAGACCGTGACGCCTTGCTCGCGGATGCGCGCCGCCAGACGGGCAAAATCACTGTCGCTCGAGACGATGCAGAAGCCATCGAACCGCGCGGTATAGAGCAAATCCATGGCGTCGATGATCATCGCGCCGTCTGTGGCGTTCTTTCCCGTGGTGTAAGCGAATTGCTGGATCGGCTGGATCGAGTGCTCCAGCAGACAGTCCTTCCGGCCGCCGAGGTTCGGCTTGGTCCAGTCGCCATAGATGCGGCGGACGCCGGCCACTCCATATTTTGCAACCTCAGCCAGAAGCCCGGCGACGATCTTGGGAGACGCGTTATCGCCGTCGATCAGTAGAGCGAGAGTCGCGCCCCGGTCGAGGAGTTGGTTTTCTATCGCTCGAGCCGCCATATCGCGGTCCTCCCATCGAGTGCTCTTCTGCCGAAAGACTAAGCCTTCCGATCGACATGAGTATTATCCGAGACTATCGACGCGACTACGTTCTCGACTAAACAATCAACGACAATCCCGGAGATCGTCGGCTCCGCCCGACGCCTTCTGGGAACCTCAGCCACATCTTATGCAATGCGCGGCCGCCCGCGCAAGGAGGATTGCAATGCGCTTCATTTCTCCGCTCGCGACTATCGTATTCGCAGGGCTCGTTGCAACTTCGGCCGCGAAAGCCACCGGAGGCGCAAGGATTCCTTCAGCCCCGCAAGCGCTCTCGGGCGACGAACAGCCGATTGCCGAACCGACACCGCGCGAGATCGTCAATTTCAATGGGCTGCAAAGACCTGGAACCGTCATCATCAACACATCAGAACGACGTCTCTATTTTGTTCTGCCCGGCCAGCAGGCGATCAAATATGGCGTCGGCGTCGGGCGGCCCGGATTTCAGTGGGCCGGCGTCGAGCACATCTCTAACAAGCGCGAATGGCCCGACTGGACGCCACCGAGCCAGATGCTCGAGCGACGCCCCGACCTGCCGCGCCACATGGAAGGCGGGATCGACAATCCGCTCGGCGCTCGCGCGATGTATCTCTCCGGCACGCTCTATCGCATCCACGGCTCGAACGAACCCGACACGATCGGTCAAGCGGTCTCATCCGGCTGCATACGCATGACCAACGACGACGTCATCGATCTCTATAACCGCGCCAAGATTGGCGCGACCGTCATCGTCGTGCGCTGAGGACAGTGGCGTCGGCGTTCCGCGCCGTCCGAGCGAAGCGGGGTTTGGGCGCAAGGTCGGCCGCGTGAGTGGATTTCCGAACCCGCATTTTCAGCCGGGCGGCGCCACTCTGGCGCCACTCCCGGAAGCCCTTTGCCTCGTGGGCCGGCGCAGCCGGCGGAAAACCGCAAGCGATCAGGCGACCTTGTCGTGAAACGCCCTGAACGCGCGATGAAGCACGTGCGGATCGAACTCGCCGTGATAGACCGGCGGAGGCTTTCGGTTCAGCTAGAGCAATTCATAGGCGGCGCACTGCGCCGAGCGGATCGAGTATTCGACGGAGGGGAAGACGACATCCTCGGGCAGTTCGCAAAACTGACCTATGAACGCCAGATTTCTCGATCCCTTGGGGATCACGCTAGGTCGATCGCCATTCTCGCGGGGCAGGAACTGGATTTCATCGAAAAGCCGATCGGCCGCGAGGAGCTGATCGCCAGCATCGAGCGGGCTCTCGAACCGTCGCAGGATTCGAGCAAGTTGCAGGAATGGCGGGAGTCGGCGGCGACTCACCTCGTGGGTCTGACGCCGCGACAGCGCGAGGTGATGGAGCGTGTGCTCGCCGGCCACCCCAGCAAGAACATCGCGGCCGACCTCGGCATCAGCCAAGGCGCCGCCGAGAACCATCGCGCCTCGATCATGAAGAGAACCGGCTCGAAGTCGCTTCCCGCGCTCGCCCGACTGGCGCTCGTCGCCGCGGGCGAGGCTGGGCCGAACCAGGTTTCGTGAGCCCTCCATACGCGTACAGCTCGAGCAGGCCCGCGTCCGCGGTTGCGGAAATGTTCGAGGCGCTCGTTGGCAAGGCCTTCGTCAGTCCCGATCGCGATGGCGTCCTGGAGGCCGCCGACGGTCCGCCCGCCGATATCGCGGGGCTTTGATCGGCGGGCAACACCCTTCGAGCCGGCGTGACGCGGCTGCAAACTCGCTACGCCTGCCTCCGCGGCGAGGTCTGAGTAGTTTCCGAAGCTACTCGACACCTCTTGCGCCAGCTAGAGTTTGCAAGAGGCATGCGCTGCGCAGGTCGGCCTGGTTCGTTCGAACCAGTTTGGGCCCTCGCCGAACCTCAGGAGAAAAATCATGTTGTCACGTAAATCGACGCGCGGTTCTCTGGCCGCGCTCGTCGCCGCGGGCGCAATGTTGCTGTCGGCTACGGTGTCGCAGGCCGCAATGGCGCCGGCTCCCGCCCCCTCCTATGCGGGGTCCGACATCCAGTTGGCCTTCTGCGTGGTCGGCGCTCATATCGGACCCGTCGGGGCCTGCATTGGCCAGTTTCACCGCTACCACCGCTACCACCATTGCTGGATCAATCGTTGGGGCCATCGGGTCTGCAACTGGTAGAGGCCGCGTCTGAGGCCGCATCATCGCCGAGCGGCGGCGGACCCCATAGGCGCCAATCCGAATACGACCGCCGGCGTATTTCCCGACGGTCGCGTGGCGCGTTGAGCTCGGCCACCTGCGCCACCGCGCAGAGGGTCGCCGCCTTGTGGTCGTCTGATGTGGGTTGAATGCGATTGGTCACTTGCGCGGCCACGTTGTCCATGAACCACGCCGCGCATTCGCCGTCGTGGCCTCCGACGAAATGCGAGATGATCAATTTTGTCTCGGCTTTGATCGCGGCCCAAGTCCGGGCATCGCCCACGCCGTCGACGGAGCATTTCTCGCCTTTGGGGCGTTCAGGCCTTCTTTTTCTCACGCGGAAAGTACCGGAACGGAGAGACGCTGCCGCCGAAACCGCGGCGTTCGAGCCCTCCTTCTTCGGCTAGAGCGGTTTTCGATCAATCTGAGCCACGTCATTGCGAGGAGCGCAGCGACGATCGCGGTAGGGACGCGCATTGCTGCGCGCCCCCCCCCCGCACAGAACCGTACGTGCGGCTTTCCCGCATACGGCTCCCACCTCGGGTGTGTACGCGAAGCGGCCTCGGCCGGCTCTCAGCGTGGGCCGTTTCACGTACGCGATCCAGGGCTTCGACAAGCTCAGCCGTGTGACACGCCTTCCCGGCTCGGTGTCCGGGAGCGTATCGGTCTGATCCGCGTTCCCCTCGGTCCCCGCCCTTGGCTCCGCCGGCTCCTCCCCCGGTCGCCCGGCTTCGTTCGTCGGCTTCAAAACTACTATGGCGGGGTCTGACTTCTCATGCCCGTTCGTCTTCGGCTACGGCTCCTCGCCTCCCCGATGCGGACCGGCGCGGCGCGAGCCGCCCGGCCGGACATGAGACCTCCCAGGTTCCGACGCTGTCTGTTCGCGCGTGATGGGGTCTTCGACCTCGGCGGGGCGACAGCGTCTCGCATAGCGACGCCGCACATGTTGCCTTCGACGTTGCTTAACGTCTCGGCCCCCACGATCTTCTGGCTTTCGCGGCTCAATAGCCCACCCCACGCGATTGTTGTGTACGCTTCGCAGCCGCCGTCGCCGACGACCACGCAACACTCACTACCGGGCGTCCGCTACGACTTACCCGGACCGGACTTCCACCGGCTAGACAACGCCAGCTTACCTGGCGCATAAGCAATCCAGGGGCGGCAGCTCCGCGGCTTTGGATTGTTTCGCTTCGCTCGCAATGATGGCGGCGATTCACATCGATTGGATACCGCTCTAGCCCAAGAAGCGACGGGTTTATCTGCTGCCGGATTGCCTCGGCCTCAAACTAAGAGCGTGCGAGCTGCAGTGCGGTCAGGCCCGGCTCGCGAGCAATGAGCGCTTCGACGTTTTCGCAAGTTGGCGCCGCGCTCCTCCCCCGTTTTCCCTCGGGCATCCCGCAGGCGGCCTTATAGCTCGAGCGCTTATCAATCCGCTGAAATTCAGACTGAAACCGACCCGCCGCGCTTGTCGGTTCTCTCAGCGTGGGGCAGGAGGAGGAGGAAGATCCTCCTGCTTTGCCCACGTCGCGATTCAACGGGCATCTCTTCGCGCCGAACGGCGACGAAAGAAACAGAGCGCCGCTCATCGTACTCTCGGCGCCCCGCCGACTGGACTTCAACTCTCGACTGAAGGCCGCCGCGATTTCGCGCGGACGCCCGAGGACACCGCGACCGAGAGAATCATCTCGGTCAACGCCGCGCCGCGCGACGGTCATAGTCATACGGTCTAAGCGCCGCCACGCCGCGTTGGCGCGCGCCTAGAGATCGCGTTACCGGCGCCAGCCCCAGCGGCTTCCCCAACGCCCGCCGCCGCGAACGAGTCTGAGCGCCAAGAGGAGCAACAGCGCGCCGACCGTGGCGTTGATGATCGCGGCAACAATGCCCGCGCCAAGGTGGATGCCGAGTTGGGGCAACAACCAGCCGCCGATGAAGGCGCCTATGACGCCGATGACGAGGTCGTTGATGATCCCGTATCCCGTGCCTTGGACGATCTGGCCAGCGAGCCATCCTGCGATGAGGCCGACCGCAAGGATGACGATTAGACTCTCACTCGACATCACGTCCTCCGAAAGTTCTCCACGGCGCAACCCGCCGCCGGTTCTATTGGCGCGATCCTAACGCCGCCACACGCTGCCGGGCGCCCTCGGAATCTACGCACTCGATCGCCGCAACGCCGTTTCGAAAGAGTTGGCCGGCCCTCTATCCGCAATGCAGGGCCGGCCAAATCTAGAAGGACGACGACAACGCCGCTGAATTGCGGCGCGGCATCTAACGATTGGCTAGCGGCCCAGGAACCACAGCACCAGAACCACGATCAAGACGAGGCCGAGAACGCCGCCCAGACCGGGACCGCCATAGTAACTGTGCGCGAAGTAACCACCGCCGCCGCCGAACACGATCAGCAACAAGATGATGATGATAATGAGATTCATGATCCCGCCTCCTGGCTGATGGGTTTCGCCTCGGCGGAGGCGGCCGGCCTCACGGCTTCTTCAACGCCTCTTTCACCGCGTCGCTCACGCCGCCGACGGCGTTCTGAATCTTGCCGACGGCCCTTTCGGTCTTGCCGTCGCTCTGCAACTTGGCGTCGCCGGTGACCTTGCCGACCGCTTCCTTTGCGGCGCCCGTGACTTCCTTGATCGAACCTTCGATCCTGTTCTTGTCCATGGCTTTACTCTCCGTGCGTTTTGTGGCGACACGCGACGACGCCTGGAATTGCGCCGTTCCCGTTTCGTGCCGCGACCGTAGCGAGATCCTTCGAGCCGCGGCAGCGTCGGAAAACACCTAGGGCGGATCAGCGTGATTCAACTTAGGCGCCGCGGGCGACGGTGTCGCAGCGACAGGCGGTGGCGCCGAGCTTTCGCTGAAGAGTTCGCTCTTCCAGCGCTCGATGCGGGACTCGTCGACCTAGATGAGCTTGGTCTTGGCAGGCCCTATCTCGCGCGCAGCTACCACTTTACCCAGAGGCGTCTTCACACCATCTCCGAGGGCATAGAGAGGCTGACCGACGGCGGGCCCGGCGGCATCCTCATCGGCATCCTCTGACGGCATGCGAACGATCGCGCCGTCCTCGAGCAGTACGCCGTTGAGATGGCCGTTGCGATCATAGAGCTGCAGCTTGACCCGGCTCTCGTCATCGAGCGGTTGGGGCGGGCCGGGCGGGCGCGTGTCGACGACCACGCCGGTGGCGTCGTTGGTCAGCGAGACGGCCGTTACCACAGGGTTGGCGACCGTCTTCACCCCTTGGATCGTCACCGCTTCCTCGGGCCGGACGGCGAAGACGAGTTGCATCGACAAGTGCGGCGGCACGAGCACCTCGGTTCCGTCCACCAGGATCAACCCGTCCACGCCGCCCTGCGGGGTCAGCGAGTATTGTGCGACCTTGCCCTTCACTTCGGTTGGCTCGCCGGGCGCTGTCTGAGCCAGCGCCAGTCCTGCCGACCCCATCGTCATCAACGACGCCCCCAGCAGGGCATATTTCAGGCGCAGAGCGGATTTGTTCATGTTCATTTTCTCCTGTCTTATTGATGCTCGAGCGAGGTTGAATGGCGGCTCAAAGCGCGAACGCCAATAGCCGCCGCGGTTCGCCGTGGCGGCGTGGCGCCGGCGCGACGCTCGCGCAGGATCGCGCCATCGCTCCGCGTTCGGTTTGCGTGTCCTGCGTCGCGGGAGCGCCAATCGGTTCGTTGCTCGTCCAACATATCGGCAAGGCGGGAACGAGAATTGCTTTCACATGAATTGGCGGCGGGATGCCAATCTTCGCATTGGCGAAGGGATCGCCATGGTGAAGAGCTCGCCATTCGACGGCCCCAACGACGGCGCAAATCACCGCGCCCGAGACGGCCAGCCGTATGAGGTCGACAGTATCCTTTTGCATGCGTTTCCCTCCTAAGCGGTCGCGAGAGCCCCGGACGCATAAGTGACAACTTGTGAGAGGCTGAGAACTAGTCGACATCGCGACGCGGGGTCAGAATCGGAATCTGCTCATTTCAGTTCCGCGATGAATCGGTCCAGGTCGCCGACGCCGCGTCAGCTGTCGCCCGCGAGCGGACGGTCTAGGTAGATTCCGAACCTATCGCTCCTGCCGGGTTGCCTCCTACAGTCCTCCTTGGAGCGATCCAACTCGCGTACGAAAGCAACGCGTTCAACTCCAAGACTAGGCGGCGGCGATGTCCCCCCCTCGCCGCCGTCGACTTTCCTAGGTCGGCCGCCTCCGATTGGCCGCCGGTTCCGCCGAAGACGAGGAGGCGCGAAATGTCGAAATCCATACTGAATATGCCCTTGGTCGACTTGGCCACGCTGAGTCTCACGGCCTGTTCGACGACGAGTATGAGGTTGAGCGGCGCCGGCGTCGGCGTCGGCGCGAATAGGATCGTCAAACAATGATGCAGCTCATTTCAGCCCTCGAGGGCTATGCGATCGAGGCGAGCGACGACACGATCGGAACCGTCGTCGATTTTCTGTTCGACGACGCATCGTGGAGAGTGCGCTGGCTGGTCGTCGATTGCGGAACCTGGCTGACCGGGCGCAAGGTGCTGATCCATCCCTCGGCCATTTCGCGCGCCGACTTGGAACAACGGCGATTTGTCGTGACGCTGACGAAGGCTCAGGTCGAAAACAGCCCTGATATCGCAGAGGACCAGCCGGTGTCGCTGCAGATGGAGAACCAGCTCTACACCTACTATGGGTGGGACCCGCTTTGGCGCGGTCCCTATCTCAGCGAGACCCCCAACGCGATCGCTTCCCCCTTGATGGCGCCGCCCTATTTCGGCCTCGGCCTGAACACCGGCGAGGCGCATGACGAGGGTGGCAGTTCGCAAGGGTCCGACCCGCGTGTGCGTAGCGTCGAGGAAGTGACAGGATACCACATTCACGCTGTCGACGGCGAAATCGGCCATGTCGAGAATTTCATGATCGACGACGCCGACTGGAGCCTCCATTATTTCATCATCGACACGCGTAATTGGTGGTTTGGCAAGCGCGTGCTGATTTCGCCGCTGGCGGTGAAATCGATCGACTGGTTCGACCGTCACATCGAGCTCGACGTTTCGCGAGAACAAGTCAAGTCTAGCCCGCCGTGGGATCCCCTCGACGCCTTCACGCAACTCTATGCAAAGCGGCTCCATACCCATTACGGTTGGCCGGGGTCCAGGGCTTGATTGATCGTCGCAAGCAACGCGGCGGGACTGTTTGACCTTACGTCGCGAGAAAACTCTGCATTGTCACTTGGCGAGGCGCTTGCGTATGGCGATGAGCTCGTCGCGACGGTCGGCGCTCGTTTTCGGATAACTCAATTTTAGTCGCTCGAGCGTGTCGACAATGATTTGCGACACGATGAGCCGAGCGCTTTCCTTGTCGTCGACGGGAACCACGTACCAGGGCGCGTCGGCAGTGCTGGTCGCGCCTAGGCATTCCTCGAAGGCCTCCATATATTGGTTCCAGAACTTTCGCTCCTCAATGTCGGCGGGGCTGAATTTCCAATTCTTTTCCGGGTCGTCGATGCGCGATAGAAAGCGCTTGCGCTGCTCGTCCTTGGAGAGGTGCAGGAAGAACTTGATGATCCGGGTTCCGTTGCCGTGGAGATGCCTCTCCATATCCGCTATCGAGCGATAGCGATTCCGCCAGATCGTCGCGCCATCGCTCGGCGCATCCGGCAATCCCTCGGACTCGAGAATCTCGGGATGGACTCGGACGATCAGGACCTCTTCGTAATAGGATCGGTTGAAAATCCCGATCCGACCGCGCTCCGGCAGATCGCGAGTCGTTCTCCAGAGAAAATCATGTTGCGCCTCGGCGGCGCTGGGATGCTCGAAGCTGAAGACTTGGCAGCCCTGTGGGTTCACCCCGGACATCACGTGCCTGATGGCGCCGTCCTTTCCCGCCGCGTCCAACGCCTGAAAAATCAGCAGGACGGCATAACGGTCCGATGCCTAGAGAACCTGCTGGAGAGCGCTCAAGCGGGCGACGTGGTCTTCCAAGAGTTTGCGATAATCCTTCTTTGAATCGTATACGGGCCTCACCTGGGTCGGCCATTTTTGCAGATTGACCGCGTCGCCTTCCCTGACGCGAATGTCGTTCGAATCGATGCGCATGTTCACTCCTGCAGCGACGCATTGCGGGCTAGCCGATGGCGAGCCGGCGGAAAACGGGAACTTTCACGAAGTCGATGACGAAGGCGAAAGCGGCGGCGGCGACAAGTGTCGCCAAGATCGCGATGAGCGGCAACGGCGCCATGGCAATTCCCGTCACGGCGAGCGTCGCGGCGATCACAATGTCGATGCATGACGACGCGACCAGCCATGAGCTGGGATGGGAGGACCAGATCCGTCGACGTTCGCGATTGTTGTATGTCGTGGCTTGATTGCCGAAGACGATGATGACGAAGGCCAGCGTCCGCAGCCTGTCGATGTCGAATCCGGCGAGTTGCGCCCCGACGGCGAGGGCGGATACGCAAAACGCCAACTCGCCGAGTCCCATGACGGCGCCCGCAATCGTCAGATTGCCGATTCTCCAGACATTGGGCGCCGGCGAAGGCCGCACGTTATCCGTCGTCAGCGACATCCCGAGAATGTCGCCGATGATCATGATCAGCGCCATCAACAGCGGCGTCAGGATCGCTTGTCCCGTCATGACGAGCCCGGCCGCGATGAAGAGCACCTGCACGATCTTCTTGTTGAGGGAGTTGAGCGTGTACGTCAGGATTCGCTGAAATATGACGCGGCCTTGCTTGACCGAGGCGACAATCCCGCCGAGGCCGGGCTCCGTGAGCACCATGCCGGCGGACGCTTTGGCGACCTCGGTCGCCGTGGAAACAGCGATTCCGATCTGCGCCTGGCGCAACGCCGGCGCGTCGTTGGCGCCGTCGCCGCACATGCCGACGGTGTGCCCGCCGATTTGATAGGCCTTGACGAGCTTGAACTTGTCCTCCGGCAGCACGCCGGCGAAGACCGCGTAGTCTTCCGGTCGGATCACGTCGGGTATCGGCCCGGGCGGAAAGATTGCGCCGTTCAGCCCGACCGATCGCGCGACGATGGCGGCCGTCGCGGGCGCGTCGCCCGTCACCATCACCGTGCGCACGCCCAGCGCGTGCAGTTCCTCGATAAGGGCCGCCGAGTCCGCGCGCGGCGGATCGCTCAACGCGATAAGGCCGATCAACTTCATCGCCTGCGGCGCTCCGGCCGCGACCGCCAGCACGCGAAAGCCTTGCCCCTCGAGCTCCTTAGCGATCGCTTCGTCGGCCGGCGAAGTTTTTGCGAGCGCGACCACCACGGCGTAGGCGCCCTTCACCACGCGTTGCGTAGTCCCGCCCGAATCTACAGCGCTCGCCTCGGACATTTTTGTGGCGGGGTCGAATGGCGTGAAAGCAGTCTGCTTCGGCATATCGGCGGCGGCCTTGCTCAGGGCGGCCGACCTGATGGCCTCATCGACCGGGTCTTGCCCGCCCTCTGAGCTGGCCAACGCCGCGAACGCCAGAACATGCGCTGCGTCGAAATCGGGCATCGGACGAACCTCAGCCACGCGCAGAGCGTTCTGCGTCAAAGTGCCCGTCTTGTCCGCGCATAAAACATTCATCGTCGCGGCTTCGTCCACCGCGGAGAGCCGTGTCGGAAGGACGCCGAGCTTGGCGAGGTTGCGCGCGCCCAACGCCGCCGCGAGGGTGAAGGTCGCGGGCAATGCGACTGGAATCGAGGCCAGAACCGCGGTGAGAATGAGGGGGACGATTTCAACGATCGGCATTTTGAGAAAAACGGCGTAGACCGTGAGCCCGACGATGAAGACGCCGTTGAACGCGGCGAGATAACCGACGACGCGCATCACCGCCTTCTGCTGCGAGCTGACGACATGCGCGGTGAGAACGAGCTCGGCGGTTTTGCCGAATTTCGTGCGCGCTCCCGTCGTCGTGACTTCCGCCACCGCCTCGCCGCGCCGCACCAGCGCTCCCGCATAGGCTTGGCGGCCCGCGCCGGCCTCCACGGGAACGGACTCGCCCGTCAGCATCGATTGATCGAGCAGGATCTCGCCGCCCACGATGAGGGCATCCGCGGGAACGACGCCGCCGAGCGACAACTTCACGACATCGCCCGGGGCAAGGGCGGCGGCGGGCACATTCGTCCATGCCCCATCGCGGTGAACGGACGCGGTCATCGCCAGCCGCGATTTGAGCGCCGCGAGCGTCGCCTGCGCGTGACCTTCCTGGAAATACGCCAGAGCGGCGTTGAAGACCAGAAGAACGGCGATGACCGAAGCCTCGGTGTATTTGCCGAGCGCCAGCTCGAGCGCGATGGCGGCTTCGAGCATCCAGGGAACGGGCGCCCAGAATTTGTCGAACACCTGGCGCAAGGGATGGACGCTGGTGTCCGGCATGGCGTTGGGGCCGAATTTTTCCAGGCGGCGGCGCGCTTCCTCGCTAGTCAGGCCTGTCCGCGCGGCCGCATTCACGTCGGCGCCCTGTCTGGCGGTCGAGACCTTTTCGTTGACGGCTGGGGATGGCATGGACGTTCTCCCATCTGATTTCCGGCGGCGCCCGCGGGTTCATGGCTCATCGCGAGACGTCGAGGGACGATCGACGTCTCCCTCATTGAACTCTGAGCGCCACGAACTCCGTCCAACCGTCGCGCGCCGTCAGCGAATAGTCGACTCCGCGGCCTTTTTCACGTCCTTCGCCGCCTCGATCTGAGATAGTTCGGTCACCCAAAAGGCGCCAAAGCGCGCCTTCGCGTAACCGTAGTCGTAGAGCTGACGCATCGCGTCGGTTTCGAATCCTGTGCCGCCACTGTCGGGGTGGTCTTGGCCGATATAGCTCAAGTGAAAGCTCAGGCCCTCGCGGTGAGCTACATCATAGGTCTGGGCAAGCACCGCCTTGGTCCCGACCCGATTCAAAGTGGATAGGGACTGCGCGGCGATCGCTTCGACCTGGTCGGGCACAACGGCGAAGCTCGGATCGATGCGGCCGTTGACAATGACATACAGGGCCGGACGCCGGGCGCGCAAAATTGGCTTACCGCCGAACAATACCGCGTCCGGCAACGTACAAACGGGCGCGCTCAGCGTGCCGTCGGCGTGCATCTCCTGGAAGATTCTGTTGTCCGCCTCGACTTCGATCATCTGCGGTGCAAAGACCACGGGAATGCTCGCCGAGGCCGCGAGAACGCTGCGGAACAGTTCGAAGGCTTTCGGTTCGCCGCTCGTGGCGATGGCGCCCATGTCCCAGACGACGGCGCGCTGCGCGTCGAGATTGGTCGTAACGACCAGCAGGCGGCGCCCTTTTTGATCCTCGCGTGCGATCGCCCTTATGAGGTCGTCATCGAGGTAGAGCTCGACCAGCCGGCGCAGACGCCCAGGTCCGAACACTCCAGGGTGGACCAAAGCTCTGAGAGGATCGGGCTGTCCAATCAAACGTTGCGCTTCGCCGTTGGTGTAGATTTGCCTGAGCCTGTCGTCGTAATCGGGTCCGAGAAAAGCGAACGGAGCGATCAGCGCCCCGGTCGAAACGCCGGAAACGATGGTGAATTGCGGCCGCGTCCCGGACTCGCTCCAGCCGTTGAGAACGCCCGCGCCAAAGGCGCCGCCCCCACCGCCGCCGGACAGCGCGAGATAGACGAACGGCCGCCCCTTCTGCACGACAGCGGGCCGCGCGAGCCCTTGGACCGTGCTTGCCGTGGCGTCGGCCCAATATCGAATATTGGGCGCGCCAATGGCGACCGCGCTCATTTCATCGGACTCGGTGAAGGGCGTGCGCGGGGCGCTTGCGCAGGCGCTGAGAAGAGCCGCGCTCAACGCGAGCCCGTACAAGGCATTTGCGAATCTCATGAAATGCCGCTCTTGCCATCGATTACGACGGGTCGTCCTTTGGACTGCGCCACGCTTCAATGAACGAGTCCGAGGCCAAGGACTCCCGACACGATCAAAAAGAAGGCGACGATATAGTTGAGTAGCCGGGGCATGATGAGAATGAGAACGCCGGCGATCAGCGAGACGATGGGCTGAAGGTGGGCTATGCCGATGGTCATGAGCGTGCACTCCTGCTGCGACGTCGTAAGAAGGCGTGGGCGTTAGAGGCGGCTTCGGTCGAGTAGAAAGCGGTTTGAAAAGCTTTGGGAAGAGGAAGAGATGAGAAAGGGTAGGCGTCTCTGCGCCTCAATTTCGACGATTCCTGGTCCCACGAATGGGGGGCAACCTCACCATCCCGCCTACCGCGCCCTCTCCCATCCTGACGGTCGATCGCCAATTTGGCGCCCCTTTCCTGCCCTGACGGCCCTTCGTCTCGCGCGAATTCCTGGCGCGCAAAACTCCGTTCGCGCTGCCAAACGCGGTCAACCCTTGCCCGTTATGCTGTGGTAAGCCCTCACTGGCCACGCGAGTGCATTGGGCAGGGCCTGCCCAACGCCGGTGGCGAGGTCTGACGCGGAAGCGCTGCTCCACTTGGACTGAATCGCAGGCGCCAGCACCACGCCAACGCCGACGAGATAGACGATCACGATCAAAGCCATCAGTGCGCGCATGGTGACGATCTCCTTTTTTCGGTTAAGTCGCGAAGCACGATAACGGCCGCTAAAGCGAGCGCAGAAAGCAACTAAAGACCTCGGCATGAGCGAGATGTTCGGAGCGAATTCCCTGCTCACAAAGTCGCCATCTGAGCCGACCTCCCTCGCACATTGGGGATTCGGCAGCGTCATCGCTTTCTGCGCAGGCCGAGTCCACTGCCTGCTCGCCGAACCCCGCAGGCGGTCGTCCGGACTCTCGCTCGGCGAGCGCCGGATTGGCCGCGAAAAGCGACGCAAATAGTGCGGCCCCGCTGAGCCGACTCAGATTGGGCGCCAGCATGATTTGCCTGCTTTCCGTTTGTGACGAGATGCACAGTAACGCTTCTCGGGTCGCCGAAAAGGGACGGAAAATACCTATCGGGCGGGGCCGCCGAGTCCGCCGCAGCGGACAGGCGCGGATCGATCGGAATTCTGGGAAGAGGTGAAGGCCGGCGTCGCGATCGCTATTAAGAATGCGCGCCTACCCGGTTTAGACAGATCCCCACTACACATAGAGACGCCCATCCGAAGATATCGCGTTGGACCTCAGCTTCGCGTAAATAGGGTTCATTCCCGCTGCGGCATTGACCGACTGCGGTCAGCTACTTGTCAGGTCGAACGATAGCCGTTCTCGTCGATCAAACGGAACGTGCTCCAGCGCAACCGGTTCTGAGCGGCCCTAAGTAGATTCCGAATCTTGCGCCCCGTTGGGATGTCCTTTTACGGTGCGCGCCCGCAGGGGTCGCTCGAGCGGCAACCCCAAAAGATCTGAATGTCGGGCTTCCAAAAGGATCCGCGGGCAGCCTTTGGTTGCGGCTCGGATCGCCACAGACGCGACGAAACAGCGCGGCGCGAGGTTTACGGTGAAGACTAGTAAGGCGAAAACGGACGAAAAGCCCCAAAACCTCGCCAAAGCTCGCACCGGAATTGAGGGCCTCGATGAAATAACCGGGGGCGGTTTGCCCGCGGGGCGGCCGACGCTCATCGCCGGCAGCGCGGGGTGCGGCAAGACCATGCTCGCCGTGGAGTTCCTGGTGCGCGGGGCGACGCAGTTCGGCGAGCCGGGCGTGTTCATGATGTTCGAGGAAAACGCCGCCGAACTCACCGCCAACGTCCGCTCACTGGGCTTCGACCTGGAAGACCTCGTCGCGCGGAAAAAGATCGCGCTCGACCACGTGCACATCGAGCGCAGCGAGATCGAAGAGACCGGCGAATACGATCTTGAAGGGCTCTTTATCCGGCTCGGATACGCGATCGATTCCATTGGCGCCAAACGCGTGGTCCTCGACACAGTCGAGGCGCTTTTCGCGGGTCTGCCCAATCAAGCCATTCTCCGATCGGAATTGCGTCGCCTTTTCCGCTGGCTGAAGGATCGCGGCATGACCGCGGTCATCACCGGAGAGAAAGGCGAAGGGAATCAGATCACGCGCCATGGCCTGGAGGAATACGTGGCCGACTGCGTGATCGTCCTGGACCAGCGCGTGCAAGATCAAATTACCACGCGGCGGCTTCGCGTGCTGAAATATCGCGGCACGGGCCACGGCATGAACGAATACCCCTTCCTGATCGGCGCGCATGGATTTTCGGTCCTGCCGGTCACGTCACTGCAGCTCGATCACCAGGTCTCCACACAGCGTATTTCCACCGGCATCCCGCGCCTCGACGAAATGCTGGGCGGCCAGGGCGTGTTTCGTGGCAGCGGCGTGCTCGTCTCCGGGTCGCCCGGCACTGGCAAGAGCAGCGTCGCCGCGAAGTTTGTCGAAACAGCCTGCCAACGCGGGGAACGGGCGCTGTTTTTCGCCTACGAGGAGTCGAAGGCGCAGATCGTGCGCAACATGCGTTCCATCAATATCGACTTCGAACCGTGGATGGAGAAGGGGCTGCTCGAGGTTCACACGTCACGCCCGACACTGTTGGGGCATGAGCAGCATCTGGTGATGATGCACGACCTGGTGCGCGCGTTCAGCCCGACCGTAGTCGCCGTCGATCCGATCAGCAACCTCTTCATGGCGCGCGATGACGCCGAGGTGAAGCCGACCCTTATGCGGCTCATCGACTGGTTGAAGAAGGAGCAGATCACGGCGATCCTGACCAGCCTGACCAGTGGTGGAGATGCGACCTCAGAGCCAGAGGATTCGCAGGTCGGCGTCTCGTCGCTCATGGATACCTGGCTGCTTCTGCGCAACTCCGAGATCGCCGGCGAGCGCAACCGCACAATCTTCGTGCGCAAATCGCGGGCCATGGCGCACTCGAACCAGGTCCGCGAATTCATCCTGAGCGACACGGGCATTAATCTGGTGGATGTCTATGTGGGGAGTGATCTGGTGCTGACCGGAAGCGCCCGCATGGCGCAGGAAGCACGCGAGCGGGCCACCGCGACGCTGCGCGCACAAGACCTCCAGCGAAAACTTCGGCGGCTGGCCGGAAAGCGAAAAGCGATCGAAGCCCAGATCGCCGCGCTGCGGGCCGAAGAGGAGTGTGACATCGCAGAGGCTGACTTCGCCGTCGCGGAACAGACGCTGCAGGACAAAATCACACATCAGGACGCCAATGCGATATTTCAACGCCGTAGCGGCGCGCCGACGGGCAACGGCCGGGCGAAGGAAAAGCAATGAGCGGCGCCGCATCGACATCGCCGGGACACGAGGCCGGACCCATCCGCGGTTTCCAACTGCGCCTCTATATCGCCGGCCAGACCGCGAAATCGGTAGCCGCCTTCGCCAATCTGCAACGCATCTGCGAGACACACCTCGCCGGCCAGTACTTTATCGAAGTCATCGACCTGACAAAGACTCCCCAGCTCGCCGCCGGCGACCAAATTCTCGCCATCCCGACGCTCGCTCGGCGTCTGCCCAAGCCGATCAAGAAGATTATCGGCGATCTTTCCAACGAACAACGGGTGCTCGTCGGCCTCGACGTCAGACCGGTCGGAGGTGAGTTTCCATGACCAAGCGGGCGACGCTCTCGACCGAGGCCGAGGCCATGCGAACCGCCGTGACGGCGCACGCCTCGGCGCATTATCGAATGCGTCTCTTCATCACGGGTTCAACGCCCAATTCGGCTCGGGCTGTCACAAACATCCGCAAGATCTGCAAAGAGCATCTGGACGGGCGGTACGACCTGGAGGTCGTGGACATCGCGCAGCATCCGGAGTTGACCGTGGGTGAGCAGATCATCGCCGCGCCGACCCTGATCAAAATGTCGCCGCTGCCCGTTCGGCGGTTTATTGGCGATATGTCGTGGACGGACCGCATCCTGCTCGGACTGAATCTCCGGCCGGCGCCGCCGGCGGCTTCGACTATAACAAGCATCTGACCCCCAATGCGCCAGAACTTTCTCTCGAAATCGGCGCTCCTCGCGGAAAATTTGGAGCTTCGCGCACGATTGGAGGAAGCGGAGGAAATGCTGCGCGCGATCGGTCACGGCGAGGCCGACGCGTTGGTGATCGAGAGCGGCGCTGGGCCGAAGGTCTACACCATCCAAGGTCAGGAGGCTGAAACAAACCGTTTTCGAAGCGACATGCTGGCGCAGGTCAACGACGCCGTCATCGCCATCAATGGCCAAGAGCGGGTCATCTATCTCAATGCGGCCGCCGAGCGGCTTTACGGGTTTCCCAGTTCTTCGGCGCTCGGGCGAGCTTTGTCCGAAATCCATGGATCACGGTGGCCGAATCCCGAAGACGAGGCCGCGGCGGCAGCTGCGTTCCGCGAGCGAGGCGAATGGCGCGGCGAATGCGTGCACGTCAGGAATGATAGTCGTGAAGTGAATGTCGAGCTGAGCATCACCGCGCTTCGCAACAGCGGCGAACATGCGGGCGGCCGGCTCGCAGTCATCCGTGATGTGACCGAGCGCAGGCGCCACGAGGCGAAGGTGCTGGTTTCGGAAATTCGTTACCGCCGCCTGTTTGAAACGGCCCATGACGGCGTCCTCATTCTCGATCCCGGCGCCCGAAAAATCGTCGACGCCAACCCGTTCATGACACAGATGCTCGGCTATTCCCACGACCAATTGGTTGGGAAGGAACTTTTTGAAATAGGCCTGCTGAAAGACGAAACCGCGAGCCAGGAAATGTTCCGGAAACTGCAACAGTCCCACGAGGTTCGCTATGAAGACCTGCCGCTCGAGACCCGCACCGGCCGGCATCAGGAGGTCGAAGTCGTAGCCAACCTCTACGACGAGAACGGTCACCCCGTCATCCAGTGCAACATTCGCGACATTACCGAGCGCAGACGCGGCGAAGAACATGTGAAGCTGCTCATGGCCGAAGTCAATCATCGGGCGAGAAACCTACTCGCGGTGGTGCAGACCTTCGCCCATCAGACCGCGAAATACGGCGATCCCGCGACCTTCGCGACGCGCTTGTCCGACCGTATCGACGGGCTCGCCGCGGGCCAGAATCTGCTAGTCAGGAACCAATGGTTGGGCGTCGAGGTCGCGGACCTGGTCGAGGCCCAACTCTCCCATTTCAAGGATCTGATTGGCGCTCGCGTGCTGATCGAGGGGCCACGCGCGCTGACTCTGAACATGGCGGCCGCCCAGGGCATCGGCATGGCGCTCCACGAG
>JBKQKS010000118.1:0-13025 GCA_052147395.1 Roseiarcus sp. | reverse complement strand
GTCGCGGCGACCAGGATCATCGTCAGCGCGGCGCCATCGAAAATGTCGCCGCGGTCGGTGAGGCCGAAGATCGCCACCGGCAGCGTCACCCAGCCCGGCGGATAGACCATCACGGTGGCGCCGAGCTCGCCCATCGACAAGGCGAAGCTCAGGCCGAAGGCGGCGACGAGATAGGGCGCGACCAGCGGCAGCAGCACGCGCCTGAGCCGATAGAACGGCCGCGCGCCGAGCGAGGAGGCGACCTCCTCGTAATCCGGCGGCACGCGCGACAGGCCCGCCGAGACATTGCCGAACGCGAACGCCGAGATCAGCACGAAATGGGCGATGACGACGATCGCCGTCGTGCCGTTGAGCAGCAGCGGCCGTTGGCTGAACGCGACCAGCAGCCCGAGGCCGACCGACACCGAAGGCACCGCGCTCGGGATGAAGAACAGCACGCCGAGCAACCCGCCCAGCCGATCGGTGCGCGCGCGCAGCGCCAGGGCGGCCCAGGCGCCGGAGACGAGCGCGACCAGGCTGGCGATGACGCCGGTGACGAGGCTCGCGACCACGGCGTCGCGCGCGGCGCCGTTCGCCGCGTCGGCGTAATGCTCGAGGGTCAGTCCGCTCGGCAGCACGTTGTTCCAGTGTTCCGACACGCTCGCCACCAGGATCACCGCGAGCGGCGCCACGAAGAACACCCCGAGCAGGACCGCGGCGAGGGTCCAGACCGCGGCGCGGCCGGTTCGCGAATAGATCAGCATCGCTAGCCCCCGAGCCGCCGCGCGGCGAAGCGGTAGAGACTGAACAGGCTCAACGACAGCGCGACATTGACGATCGCGATGACGCAGGCGCCCTGATAGTCGGATTCCTGGATCGCCTTGGAATAGATGAGCAGCGGCAGCGTGATGACGCCCTTGGCGCCGATGAACAGCACGATGCCGAACTCGTTGACGGTGAGCAGCAGGCACAGGCTGCCGCCGGCGATCGCCGCCGGCATCGCCGCCGGCAGGATGATGTCGCGCACGATGCGCAACGGCTTCGCGCCGAGCAGGCTCGCGACCTCGATCTGGCTGGTGTCGATGAGCGAGAACGCGGCGAGCATCGGCCGCAGCACGAACGGCGAATAGACCGTGACTTCCGCGAGGATCACGCCCCAGGCCGAATAGAGGAAATCGACTGGCGGGGCCTCGAGCCCGAACGACGACATCAGCGCGCCGTTGAGGATGCCCGCCGAGCCATAGAGGAAGGTGAAGGCGAGCGTGATCAGGAACGTCGGCAACGCGATGAAGGTGTCGATGACCCGGGCGACGAAAGCGGCGCCGGGAAAGGGCGCGAAGGAGAGGATGAGCGCCAGCGTCAGGCCGAGCGCGACGCAGCCGAGCGTCGAGGCGACCGCGATCTCCGCCGTATTGATGAGCGCGTTGAGGAACACGCGCGATTCCAGCACCGCGACGGCCGAGCCGAGATCGAACGCGCCGCCATCGTTGACCAGGGCCGCGCGGGCAATCAAGGTCAGCGGATAGAGGAACAGCGCCGCGAGCACCAGGATCGGCGGCACGACCCACAGCCCGTCGAGGTCGAGTTTTGCGCGCGTACGAGGGGACGCGGCGGCGATGTCAGACACCGGCGTCCTCCGCGATCAGGGTGGCGTCGCCGGCGGCGAAGTAGAAGTCGAGCCGTTCGCCGCGCGCCGGCAGTTGCGGCAAACGGGTGACGATCACGCGCACCAGCGTGTCGCCGACGGAGGCGACGAGATGCGTCAGCTCGCCCTGCCAGTGCACCTCGCGCAGCACCGTCTCGATGCGGTTGGCGCGCTCGGCGTCCGGCGTCAGCGACAGATGCTGCGGGCGCACGCAGAGCAGGCGCTTGGCGCCCAGAGGGACGTCCCAGCCGCTCACCATCACGCTCCCGCCGCCGACGCCGACCATTATCGTGCCGGCCTCGGGCCCGTCGCCCCGGACTTCGACCGGCAGCAGATTGGCGCGGCCCAGAAATTCGGCGGCGAAGCGGTTGGGCGGATGACGGTAGAGCTCGTGGGTGCGTCCGACCGCGCTCAGCGCCCCGTCTTTCAGGATCGCGATGCGGTCGGCGAGCGTCAGCGCCTCGCTCTGATCATGGGTGACGTAGAGGATGGTGAGCTCGGGCAGGTCGGCGTGGAGCTTGGCGATCTCCTCGACCATCGAGCGGCGGATCTGGGCGTCGAGCGCCGACAGCGGCTCGTCGAGCAGCAGAACCTTGGGGCGGACCGCGAGCGCGCGCGCGATGGCGACGCGCTGCTGCTGGCCGCCCGACAATTCGCGCGGGAACCGCTTGGCGTAGGCCGACATGCCGACGATGCGCAACGCCTCGTCGACACGCGTAGCGATGAGATCCTTCGCCGCGCCGCGCGCATTGAGCCCGAAAGCGACGTTTTCCGTCACCCGCATGTGCGGGAACAGGGCGTAGTTCTGCACCACCATGGCGAGCCCGCGCTCGTAGGGCGGCAGATCGGTGACGTCGACGCCGCCAATACGGATGCGCCCGCTCGCCGGCTTGGCGAAGCCGGCGACGGCGCGCAGCGCCGTCGTCTTGCCCGACCCCGAGGGGCCGATCATGGCCAGGATCTCGCCCGCCGCGATGTCGAGGGTCAGCGGCTTCAAGACCACGACGCCACGATAGGCGATGACCACTTTGTCGAAACTGACGTTAGTTCCCGCCGCCGCAGGCGCGGCGGCCGCGATGGCGCTCCGATCTGCGGCGGCTAAGGTCATTGCATCAGCTCCCGGTCGCTTCGTGCCAGCGCTTGACGTCGGCGGGCAGATCCTCGAGCACATCGGCCCAATCCGGCTGCCAGACTTTCACGCCCTTCATCGTGTCGGTGAGATTCTTGTAGTTGGCGTCGGTCGGGGTCACGTCCTTGCGGACGGGAATGCCGATCGCGACCGACGACACCTTCTCCTGCGCTTCCTTGGAAAGCAGGAAGTCGATGAGCTTCTTGCCGTTGTCGGCGTCGGGGGCGCCGGCCACCAGGCCGACGTAATAGGGCAGCGGGATCGCCGAACGCTCGCCGTTCGGGCCGGCCGGCCAGAACAGGCGGATGTTCGGGTCGTCGGACATCTGCGACAGGTTCATCTGCACGTCGCCGTTGGCGACATAGAGCTCGCCCTTGTTGACGAGCGCGGTGAGCTTGCCGGTCGACGCCGACGGGCCGACGTTGTTGGCCTGCAGCTTCTTGAGAAATTCGAAACCGGCGTTCTTGCCGCGGAAGGCGTGGACCACCTGCAGCATGACGGCGGTGCCGTCGCCCGCCTGGCCGGGCGTCGAATACTGGATCTTGCCCTTGAACTTGGGATCGAGCAGGTCGTCGTAGGTCTTCGGCGGATCTTTGAGCGCGGCCGAGTCGTAGATGAAGCTCTGGTAGTTGTAGACCAGCGGCTGGAAGGACCCGTCGCCATTGTCGATCTGAGCCGCCGCCTCCGGCTTGAACGGCTGCAAAAGGCCTTCGGCCTTGGCGCGCTGGATGAAGGGAGGCAGCGTCACGAGGACGTCGGCCTGCGGGTTGGTCTTCTCCTTGGCGACGCGCTCGACGATGCCGCCCGAGCCGCCTTCGACGTACTGGACCTTGACGCCGGTCGCCTTGGTGAAGGCGTCGAACTGGGTCTCGAACCAGCTGCCCTTGCCGTCATGGAGACCGTCGGCCGAATAGATGGTCACGACGTCGGAAGCGGCGAAGGCGGGCGCGGCTGAAAGGGCGGCGGAAAAGAGCGCCGCGCTGAGTAAGGGTTTCATGGGGTTTTCCTCGTTTCCCGTTCCGGGCGGGAACTCGGTTAACCCAGCGACATGTAATCGTCATGACACCCGGGGACGGCTGCAGCCTCGCGGGTCCGAACTCGCATAACCGGGGCAGATTCCCGGGCGGCGCCATTCTGTAGCCGAGGTCGCTGACCTCGGTCGGCGCGTAAGCGCCGCATTCTCACACGAGTCTTCCCAGCGGAGGCAGCGAGGTCAGCGACCTCGCCTACCAGGCCGCCCGCGAATTTGCCCGGGTTCGAACTCCCCCTTCGAGTGGCCGCGATCCTCGGCGCGAGGCGGCCGAGGCCATGGGCTCAGCGCCCGGCCGCCTGGCGCCAGCGCTCGAGGTCGGTTGGCAGTTGCTTCATCTCCTGGATCCAATCGGGGCGCCAGACGACGACGTCTTTCATCGCGTCCGTGAGCTTCGTGTAATGGTCGTCGGTCGGGAACACGTCGTTGCGCACCGGCAAGGCGTTGGCGAGCGAAGTGACCGTCTGTTGCGCGCCCTGCGAGAGCAGGAACTCGATCAGCTTCTGGCCGTTCTCGATATCCGGCCCGCGCGCGACGAGGCCGATGTAATAGGGCAGCGAGATCGCCGAACGCTCGTCGTTGGGGCCGGCCGGCCAGAACATGCGCAGGTTCGGATGGTCGGCCATCGCGGCGAGGCTCCTCTGCACCTCGCCGCTGGCGACATAGAGCTCGCCCTTGTCGACGAGCTCGCCGAACTCGGCGGTCGACGACGGTGCGCCGGCCCGGTTCGCCTGCAGCTTCTTCAGGAACGCGAAGCCGGCGTCCCTGCCGTCGAAGGAATGAATCACCTGCAGCATGACGGCGTCGCCATCGACCGTCTCGCCGGGCGTCGAATACTGGATCTTGCCCGCGAACTTGGGATCGATGAGATCGTCGTAAGTCGCCGGCGGGTCTTTCAGCGCGGCGGCGTCGTAGACGAAGCAGAGGGCGTCGTAGACCAGCGGGATGTAGGACGCGTCGACGCCGTCGATCTCAGTGGCGGCTTCGATGTCGATTTCCCGCAGAACGCCATCGGCTTTGGCCCGCTGCATATAGGGCGGCCGCGTCACGAGCACGTCGGCCTGCGGGTTGTCGGATTGTTTCTCGATGCGCTCGACGATCCCCGCCGCATCCGCTTCGACATAGTGGACCTCGATCCCGGTCGCCTTGGTGAAAGCGTCGAACTGGGTCTGGAGCCAGCTCGCTTTGCCGTCATGGAGGCCGCCCGCCGCATAGATCGTGACGACGCCGGAGGCGCCGAAAGCGGGCGAGGCCAGGAGGGCGGCGGCGATCAGCGCCGCGCTGAGCAGGGACTTCATCCGATGATCCTCGTTTCCCGTTCGGGGCGGACACCCGGTTAGCGCCACTAAGCGTTTTCGTAAAGACGGCCGGGAACGCCTACTCCGCCGCCCGTTTGCCTTGTTCGAGCGCGGCGGCGCCGGTCTCGAACTGCAGCCGGGCAAGGCGCTGATAGAGGCCGCCTGCGGCGATGAGTTCGGCGTGCCGGCCCTGCTCGACGATCATGCCGCCGTCGATGACGAGGATGCGGTCGGCGCCGACGATGGTGGAAAGCCGGTGGGCGATGACCAGCGTCGTGCGGTCCTTCATCAGCGCATCGAGCGCTTTCTGCACCAGCGCCTCGTTCTCGGCGTCGAGCGCCGAGGTCGCCTCGTCGAGCAGCAGCACCGGCGCGTTCTTCAGAATCGCGCGTGCAATGGCGAGGCGCTGGCGTTCGCCGCCCGAGAGCGTGACGCCGCGCTCGCCGAGCACCGTATCGTAGCCGTCGGGCAGCGCGTCGATGAACCCATCCGCAGCTGCGCGCCGCGCCGCTTCGGCAATTTCGGCCCGCGAGGCGCCGCGAGCGCCATAAGCGATGTTGTCGGCGACGCTGGCGCCAAAGATGAACGGCTCCTGCGGCACGAGCGCGATCTCGGACCTGAGCGCTCGCGGATCGACGGTTCGCACGTCGACGCCGTCGAGCGTCACCGAGCCGCCGGTCGGATCGTAGAAGCGCTCGATGAGCTGGAACAGGGTCGACTTGCCGGCGCCGGAAGGGCCGACGATGGCGACGAGCTCGCCGGGCTTCACCGCGAAATCGACGCCCTCGAGGACGTTCCCGTCCGGGCGCGAGGGGTAGGCGAACACGACATTGCGGAAGGCGACCGCGCCCTTCGCCGGCTTCGGCAGCGCGACCGGATTCGCCGGGGCGATTATGCGCGGCTCGGCGGCGAGGATTTCCCCGATCCGGCCCGCGGCGCCGGCGGCCTGGCTCACCTCGTTCCACACTTCCGAGATCTGGCCGAGCGCGCTCGCGCCGAGCACCGCGAACAGCAGGAATTGCGATAACAGGCCGCCAGTCATGCGCCCCTCGATGACGTCGCGGGCCCCGAGCCAGAGCACGACGATGCAGCTCGCGAAGGCGAGAAACAGCGCGGCGACGGTGACGAACGCGCGGGCTAACGTCATCGAGCGCGCCGCCTCGTAGGCGCCGTTGGCGGCGTCGCGGAAGCGGCCGGCGGCGAAGGCTTCGGCCCCGAACGACTGCATCACCCGCACTCCGCTCAAGGATTCGCTCGCGAACGCGGTCGCGTCGGCAAGCGTGTCCTGCGCGCGGCGCGAGCGCGACCTGACCGCGCGCCCGGCGGCGAAGAGCGGCAGCACGATGACGGGAATCGTGATCAGGACATAGGCCGAGAGTTTGGGCGAGGTCGTCACCATCATCGCGATGGCGCCGACGAACAGGAACAGATTGCGCAGCGCGATCGAGGCGCTGGAGCCGAATGTGGCCTTGAGCTGCGTCGTGTCGGCGGAGAGCCGCGAGATGAGCTCCCCGGTGTTCTCGGCGTCGAAATAGCTCGGGTCGAGCCGCGTCAGATGGGCGAACAGGTCGCCGCGCAGCTCGGCGACGACGCGCTCGCCGATGGTCATGACCAGATAATAGCGCGCGCCCGAGGCGAGCGCGAGAATCGCGACGACGCCGAGCATGGCGCCGAAATAGGCGTGAATGATCCCGGAATGGTCGCTGGCGAAGCCGAAATCGATCATGCGCCGCACCGCGAACGGCACGGCCAGCGTCGCGGCGGAGGCGACGACGAGGGCGATGAGCGCGCCGATCACGCGCCCGCGAAGCTTCAGCGCATAGGGCGCGAGCGGCCTGAGCGCCGAAAGCGAGGCGCGCTTCGGCTTTCCGGCCGCGTCGGCGGACATCGTCATGACCGTGAGAACTCCCTTTCAGCGAAGTTCGCCGTTTTACTCACGACAAGACGACAAAAATCAAGCCGCTCCTCTCGAGCAGCGCGCTTGTGTCGCGCCCGCGGCTGCCCTATAGAGCCGCAACTTCGAAAACAGCCTCCGGCCTGCCGGAGGCTGTCGTTTTGTTGCATTCAGGGACGCGCGATGAAGTCGGACATCCACCCGAACTATCACATGATCAAGGTCGTGATGACCGATGGTCGTGAGTTCATGACCCGCTCGACCTATGGCGCGCCGGGCGCGACGCTCCACCTCGACATCGACCCGAACACCCATCCGGCCTGGACCGGCGGCTCGCAGCAGCTCCTCGACCGCGGCGGGCGTCTGTCGCGGTTCAACGCCCGGTTCGCCGGGCTGGGTCTCGGCGCGAAGAAGTAAGCCGGCCGCACGCCCCGGCTAGAGGCCGAGCGCCTGCTCCGAGCGCGCGGATCGCCGCTTCCCGCCGCCCTCCCCCTTCATAGGGGAGGGTTGGGGTGGGGGTGTGTCTCCGCGACAAGCCGGTTGTGAGTTCACAAACAAACAACCACCCCCCTACCCTAGCCCTCCCCCACGAGGGGGGAGGGGACATGGCGCGGCGCGGGACCGTCTGGGCAGACTTCCAACAGCTTCAGCCGGATGGTTTCCAGCACGCCATCCAGATTCTCGTAATCTTCGACGTTGCCAAAGCGGAGCACAGCGTTGCCGTTTTCGCGCAAGACTTCGTCGCGCCGACGGTCGTGGACGATCTCGTCATCCGACGAATGCGTAGCGCCGTCGACTTCGACGATCAGCCGCGCTTCGAAACAGATGAAATCGACGACGTATCCGAGCAATGCGACTTGGCGGCGAAACCTGAACCCTTCGACTCCTCGCTCGCGTAGGCCGCGCCAGAGCCTCTTCTCTGCCGCGGTCTGGTTGTTGCGCAAAATGCGCGCAACCGAAACCTGCTCTGGCCGCGCCGGCATCCGTCACTCCCCCGCCGACCGGAGCTCGTTGCCACGGCTGCGCTCGACGATTTTCGGCTCGAGATCGGCCGCGTTCTTCTTCAGGTAGACGAGCTGATAGCGCGCGACCGCGACATAGGGCTCGTGGCTGTACTGCTCCCAGAACATCCACTCGTCGGCCTTGGCGCGCTCGAACGGATCCTCGGGAACAAGCGCGCGGCCGCGGGCGAGGTAGGCGATGATGGCGTTCGATTGCGCGAGCGCGCGTCCGTCGTCGAACACGACGGCGGGAACCTGCCCCGCCGGATTGATGGCCAGGAATTCCGCCGTCCGCGACTGGCCCTTCAGGATGTCGACGTCGATCCACTCGTACGCGAGGCCGAGGACATCGGCCGTGAACTTGACCTTCTGGCAATTGCCCGAATTTTGGTCGCCATAGATTTTCATCGTCGCGCGTTCCCCTCGGCGCCCGGCCGCTCTGGGAATTTCACATGCAGACCGACGCCTTCAGAGCATCGTGGCGCGTTTGCGGATCAGATCCATGGCCTCGTCCGAGAAGAATGCCGAGGCATTGAGGAACTCGAGGCCGCGCACGAAACCCTCGACGTCGTAATCGACGATGAAACCCGGCAACAGCTCCTCGGACTCTTGATAGTTCGTTTCGCTCGCATCGATGGCGAGCGCGTCGACCGCTGCGTCGTAGGTGACGCGCGCGCCGACCGAGCCGTTGACGAAATCGACGCGGGAAGCTCCGCTTCTGGCTCTGACCGTGACGTCGACGACGCGATGGTTCTCGTCGTAAGCGACGAGAACCCCGCGATCCACCTCATCGACTTGATCGACCTTCGCCGCGCTGAAATGCACGACGAGATTGAGTTCGCTGGCGCGAATGTTCATCGCCATTTCTCCGCGTTGTGATCCAAGTAGAGGCTGACGACGAAGACCCTCGAGCCTCGAGGCTCGAAAACGGCGCGCAGCCAGCGGCGGCCGAGTTCCTCTATACGTCGAAACGCCGCTTTTCGCGAGGCCCATCCGGGCATGTCGCGGACGAACTCGGGGCGCGCTAGAGCGCTCTCCGATCCGATGGAATCGGATCGCGCGCTCTAGCTCTTTGTTTGACCGCATATTCTTATCCAAAAAGTCTGCAACTTTTTGGGAATATGCTCTAGCGTGAATTCGACCCATTCGGCCCGTACGCCTCTCTCGTTCATCCGGGCCCTGGCGTGCCCGGAGTATTCGACGAGCGCCGCTCAACGGCCGCTCGTCACGGCGCCGGCCTCACTCCCCCGCCGCCCGGAGCTTCTCGCCGCGGCCGCGCGCGGCGAGCTCGGCGAGCGCGCGGCGGTACTCGACCGGCATCACCTTGCGGAACTTGGGCAGATAGGCGTCCCAATTCTCGAGGATTTCTCGCGCGCGCGCGGAGCTGGTGTAGCGCGCGTGATTGACGATGAGCTGATGCAGACGCTCGGCGTCGTGGCGGCTCATGTCGCCCATCACGTCGACCCGGCCGTGGCTCGAGAGATCGCCGCCGGCGTGATGATGCTGCTCCATCATCTCCTCTTCCGCCGTCACCGGCTCGAGCTCGACCATCGCGAAATTGCAGCGCTTGGCGAAGTCGCCGGCTTCGTCCAGCACATAGGCGATGCCGCCCGACATGCCCGCCGCGAAGTTGCGCCCGGTTTCGCCGATCACCACCACGACGCCGCCGGTCATGTATTCGCAACCGTGGTCGCCGGCGCCCTCGACGACCGCGATGGCCCCGGAGTTGCGCACCGCGAAGCGCTCGCCGGCGACGCCGCGGAAATAGCACTCGCCGGAAATCGCGCCGTAGAGCGCCGTGTTGCCGACGATGATCGATTTCTCGGGAGTGAGCTTCACCGCCTCGCGCGGCGGGTAGACGACGATGCGGCCGCCCGACAGGCCCTTGCCGACGTAATCGTTGCAGTCGCCCTCGAGCTCGAGCGTGACGCCCTTGGCGAGGAATGCGCCAAAGCTCTGGCCGGCGGCGCCGGCGAGCTTGATGTGGATCGCGCCGTCGCGCAGGCCCGCATGGCCGTAGCGCTTGGCGATCTCGCCCGAGAGCATCGCGCCGGTCGAACGATCCGAGTTGCGGATCGTCATGTCGAGGCGCACATGCCGGCCGTGGTCGAGCGCCTCCTTGGTTCGGGCGATGAACTCGCGGTCGAGCACCTTTTCGAGGCCGTGGTCCTGCTTCGTCGAGCAGTAGATCGTATCGCCCGCCCATGGCTTCGGCACATGGAACAACCGGGAGAAGTCGAGCCCCTTGGCCTTGGCGCGCTCGACGAGCGTCGACTTGTCGAGCATCTGGCGTTGGCCGATCATCTCGGCGAACTTGCGATAGCCCAACGCGGCCATCGCCTCGCGCACTTCCTCGGCGACGAAGAAGAAATAGTTGATGACGTGCTCGGGCTGGCCGGCGAAACGCTTGCGCAGCACCGGGTCCTGAGTGGCGATGCCGACCGGGCAGGTGTTGAGATGGCACTTGCGCATCATCAAACAGCCGGCCGCGATCAGCGGCGCGGTGGCGAAGCCGAACTCGTCGGCGCCGATGAGCGCGCCGATGACGACGTCGCGGCCGGTGCGTAAGCCCCCGTCGACCTGAACCCGGATGCGCGAGCGCAGGCCGTTCATCACCAGGGTCTGATGAGTCTCGGCCAGGCCGATCTCCCAGGGCGAGCCGGCGTGCTTGATCGAGGTGAGCGGCGAAGCGCCCGTGCCGCCCTCGAAGCCGGAGATCGTGACATGGTCGGCCTTGCACTTGGCGACGCCCGCCGCGACCGTGCCGACGCCGACCTCGGAGACGAGTTTGACGGAAACGTCGGCCGGAGGGTTGACGTTCTTCAAGTCGAAGACGAGCTGCTTCAGATCCTCGATCGAATAGATGTCGTGGTGCGGCGGCGGCGAGATGAGGCCGACGCCCTGCGTCGAATGGCGCACCTTGGCGATGACCGCGTCGACCTTGTGGCCCGGCAATTGTCCGCCCTCGCCCGGCTTCGCGCCCTGCGCCATCTTGATCTGCATCATGTCGGAATTGACGAGATATTCCGTCGTGACGCCGAACCGGCCGGAGGCCACCTGTTTGATCGCGCTACGCATCGAGTCGCCGTTCGCCATGCGCTTGAAGCGGTCCGACTCCTCGCCGCCCTCGCCGGTGTTCGACTTGCCGCCGATGCGGTTCATCGCGATGGCGAGCGTGGTGTGAGCTTCGCGCGAGATCGAACCGAACGACATGGCGCCGGTGGCGAAGCGCTTGACGATCACGGAAGCGGGCTCGACCTCTTCGAGCGGCACGCGGGAGCGCGCGTCCTCTTCGGCTGTCTTGATGCGGAACAGGCCGCGGATCGTCAGCAGCGTCTCCGACTGGTCGTTGAGCAACTCGGCGAAGGCGCGATATTTGTCCTTCGCATTGTCGCGCACGGCGTGCTGCAGCAGCGCCACCGTCTGTGGCGTCCAGTTGTGCGCTTCGCCGCGCAGGCGATAGGCGTATTCGCCGCCGACCTCGAGCGACGAGCGCAGCACCGGGGACTCGCCGAACGCGTCGCCGTGACGGCGCGCGGTCTCGGCGGCGATCTCGGCGAGCGTAGCGCCTTCGATCGTCGTCGCCGTGCCGGTGAAATAGGCTTCGACGAAAGCCTCGGAGAGACCCACGGCGTCGAAGATCTGCGCGCCGCAATAAGACTGATAGGTCGAGATGCCCATCTTGGACATCACCTTCAAGATCCCCTTGTCGACCGACTTGATGTAGCGCTTGACGATCTCGTAGGCGCTCACCTGACCAGGCAGATCCCGGGCCATCGCCGCCAGCGTCTCGAAGGCGAGATAGGGATTGATCGCCTCCGCCCCGTAGCCGGCGAGGCAGCAGAAATGATGGACTTCGCGCGCGTCGCCGGTCTCGACGACGAGGCCCACCGAGGTGCGCAGTCCCTTGCGGATCAGATGATGATGAACGGCCGCGGTCGCGAGCAGCGCCGGGATCGGAATGCGGTCCGGCCCGACCCCGCGGTCAGAGAGGATGATGATGTTGTAGCGCCCGTGCACCGCCGCTTCCGCGCGCTCGCAAAGCCGCGACAGCGCATCGGCCATGCCTTCGGCGCCGTGGTCGACGTCGTAGGTGATGTCGAGCGTCTTGGTGTCGAACGAGTCCTCGAGGTAGCCGATGCAACGGATCTTCTCCAGATCGTCGTTGGTGAGGATCGGCTGGCGCACCTCGAGGCGCTTGCGCCGCGCGTTGCCCTCGAGGTCGAACAGGTTGGGACGCGGTCCGATGAACGAGACGAGGCTCATCACCAACTCTTCGCGGATCGGATCGATCGGCGGGTTGGTCACTTGCGCGAAGTTCTGCTTGAAATAGGTGTAGAGCAGCTTCGACTTGTCGGAGATCGCCGAGATCGGCGTGTCCGTGCCCATCGAGCCCACCGCCTCCTGGCCCGTGGTCGCCATCGGCGCCATCAGGAAGGTCAGGTCCTCCTGGGTATAGCCGAACGCCTGCTGGCGATCGAGCAGCGAGACATCGGTGCGCGAAGCGCGCGCCTCGACCGGGTTCAGCTCCTCGAGCACGATCTGGGTCTTGGCGAGCCACTTCGCGTAAGGATTGGCGCTGGAAAGCGTGCGCTTGATCTCGTCGTCGGAGATGATGCGATGCTGCTCGAGATCGACCAGCAGCATCTTGCCGGGTTGCAGCCGCCACTTTTCGACGATCTTATCTTCAGGCGCCGGCAGCACGCCTATTTCGGAGGCGAGCACTACGAGATCGTCATCGGTGACGTAATAGCGCGCCGGACGCAGGCCGTTGCGGTCGAGCGTCGCGCCGATCTGACGGCCGTCGGTGAACGCCATTGCCGCCGGGCCATCCCACGGCTCCATCATCGCGGCGTGATATTCGTAGAAATAGCTGCGGCTCGGGTCCATCAGCGGATTGCCGGCCCAGGCCTCGGGGATCAGCATCATCATCGCATGGGCGAGCGAATAACCGCCGCGCACCAGAAACTCGAGAGCGTTGTCGAAACAGGCGGTGTCGGACTGGCCCTCGTAGGAAACCGGCCACAGCTTCGAGATGTCGTTGCCGTA
>JBKQKS010000117.1:0-2502 GCA_052147395.1 Roseiarcus sp. | reverse complement strand
ACGCCGACGTTTCGCGTCGAGACGTCGGCGTGGACGCCGACGCTCCTATCGACGTCCACGTCCGGGCGCCGCAGGTCAGCGCCTCACCGCTTGCCGCTCGCCCAGTCGAAACCCTGCTCGAGCCGGTCGTTGCCCCAGAACACTTCGCCGTCTTCGGTGACGAGCGAGGGCGCGCCGGGGAGTCCGAGCGCCGTGGCGCGTCCGACTTCGGCCTTCAGCAGCGCTTTGTTCTCGCCCGACTCGGCCTTGGCGAAGATCGCCTCGGGATCGAGCGCGAGGTCGGACAAAAGGCTCGCGAGCACGGCGCGGTCGGAAATCTGCCGTCCCTCGCCGAATTCGACGCGATAGAGGAGCCTGGAGAATTCCGCGCGGGGTCCGTCGTCGAGCGCGACGGCGATGCGCGCAGCGGCGAGACTGTTCTGCGGGAACGGGTTCGGGCGCACGAGGGGGAGGCCGAGGGAGGCGCAAATACGCTCCAGGTCGCGCCACATGTAGCGGCCCTTCACGGGATAGATGTTGAACGGCGAATCACGCCAGCCGCTCTCGGCGAACAGCGGTCCGAGCAGGAACGGCCGCCAGCGCACGAAAACGCCGCGGGCCGCGGCGAGGCCGCCGATTCGCATGGCGGCGGGGTAGGAATAGGTGCTCGCGAACTCGTACCAGAATTCCACTTCGGCCATGGCGCGCTCCGGGCTCGAAAACGGAAGGGCCGCTCTGGCGTCGCGCCGGAACGGCCCTAGGAATATAGCGTTTCTCAGCGATTGCCGGCATCTGCGGCGATCGCCCGAATGCCGTCGACGAGATCAGCTCTTCGGGGTCTCGGTCGGCGAAGGAGTCGCCATCGGGGTCGCGGCGGGCTTCATCATCTTCATCTTCTTCATGCTCTTCTTCGGCGCCATCTTCTTCGCCATGTGCTTCTTAACCACATGCTTCTTCATCATCTTCTTCGGCGCCGGCTTCATCGGCTCGGTGGAGGTCGCCGCCGGGGTCGTCGACGTGTCTGTCGAGGTCTGGGCGATGGCGGCGAGCGGGGCGAAGGCGAGGGCGGCCGAGAGGCCGATGGCGGCGAGTTTCTTGATCATGCGATTGGCTCCGAATTCGATTCGTGACTACCGGGCGCCTCGAAGAAGGGTCCGGCTCGTCGCGGAAATAAGCCGAATCAACCTGAACCGCGCATGAATTGGAGCTGCGCGCGTTTGACGCTGGGCCGCAGAAGCCGCTATCAGGGCGCGAGGGCCTTGCATGTCGCATAATACGTTCGGCCATTTGTTCCGTGTCACTACCTTCGGCGAGAGCCACGGCCCGGCGATCGGCTGCGTCGTCGACGGCTGTCCGCCGATGCTTCCGCTCGAGGCCGCCGACATCCAGGCCGATCTCGACCGCCGCCGTCCCGGGACGTCGAAATATACCACCCAGCGGCGCGAGCCGGACGAAGCGCGCATCCTCTCCGGCGTGATGGCCGACGAAGAATCGGGCCGGCAGGTGACGACGGGGACGCCGATCGCCGTGATGATCGACAACGTCGACCAGCGCTCCAAGGACTACGACGAGATCAAGGACAAGTTCCGCCCCGGGCACGCCGATTGGACCTACGAGGCCAAATACGGCATCCGCGACTACCGCGGCAGCGGGCGCGCCAGCGCGCGCGAGACCGCAGCGCGGGTCGCAGCGGGCGCGATCGCGCGCAAGGCGATCCCGGGCGTCCGCATCCGCGGCGCGCTCATCAAGATGGGCATGCTGGTGATCGACCGCGACAACTGGGATTGGGACGAGGTCGGCCGCAATCCGTTCTTCTGCCCGGACGCGCGCGCCGCCGAGCACTTCGCCAACTATCTCGACGCCGCTCGGCTCGCCGGCTCGTCGGTCGGCGCGATCGTCGAGATCGTCGCCGAGGGCGCGCCGCCGGGGTGGGGCGCGCCGCTCTACGGAAAGCTCGACGCCGAACTCGCCTCCGCGATGATGAGCATCAATGCCGTCAAGGGCGTCGAGATCGGCGAGGGTTTTGCGGCGGCCGAGCTCACCGGCGAAGCGAACGCCGACGAGATGCGCGCCGGCGCCGACGGCGCGCCGGAATTCCTATCGAACCACGCCGGCGGCATCCTCGGCGGCATTGCCACCGGCCAGCCGATCGTCGTCCGCTTCGCCGTCAAGCCGACGTCCTCGATATTGACGCCGCGGCGCACCGTCACGCGCTCGGGCGAGGACACGGAGATCGTCACCACGGGCCGGCACGACCCTTGCGTCGGCATTCGCGCCGTGCCGGTCGGAGAAGCGATGATGGCGATCGTGCTCGCCGACGCGTTCCTGCGCCATCGCGCCCAGTGCGGCGAGGGGCGCCGAACGCTCTAGGGGTTTTGATCGAGCGCTTGGTCGCCTGCAGGGCAGGTCGCTGAAGGGCGGAGGGGGGACGTTGAAAGCGCCGTTGATGTAATCCGGCAATCCGAATAGGAGCGTCGGCGTCCACGCCGACGTCTCGACGCGAAACGTCGGCGTGGACGCCGA
>JBKQKS010000116.1:0-4396 GCA_052147395.1 Roseiarcus sp. | reverse complement strand
CAGGAAACGCCAAGCGATCACCCGGAAGCCTGATGACGCGCTTCGACGAGCGCGGCGGCGAAAGTTTCGGGAGACTGCGCGCCCGCCAAGGCAAGCCGCCCCTCGAAGATGAAGAACGGCACGCCGTCGACCCCCGCGCGGCGCCAGTGGGCGATCTCGGCGCCGACTTCGGCCCGATCGTCGCCGGCGGCGAGTTTTTCCCGCACGGCGTCGGCGTTGAGGCCGCAATCGCCGGCGAGACCGGCGAGCGTTGCGGCATCGCCGATATCCAGACCCTGCTCGAAGTAGGCTTGGAACAGCCGCTCGGCGACGGCGTTCTGCGCGCCCCGTTCGCCGGCCCAGCGCAGCAGCCGGTGGGCGTCGAGCGTGTTGGGCGAGCGCCGGATCGCATCGAAATCGAAGGCCAGTCCGACTTCGCCACCGAGCGCGGCGAGGCGCGCGTGAATTTGCGAAAGCTGCGCCGCATCGGGAAACTTGGCGCGCATGTAGGCTTTGCGGTCGAGCCCCTGCGGCGGGATGGTGTCGTCGAGCTGATAGGGACGCCAGCGCACCACCGCGTCGCGCTCGCCGAGGCGTTCGAGCGCCGCCTCGAGCCGACGTTTGCCGAGATAACACCACGGACAGACCGCGTCGCTCACGATGTCTATCGTCGGGACCGTCATAGGCCGCCTCGCCTTCCCCACGATCTCAATCGAGCCGATCGCCCAGCACGCGCGCCAGGGATCTGAACCGCACTGCGCCGTCGAGGGCCGCCTCGATCAGGAACACCCGTTCGAGCTCCAGATCGTGATCGAACAACGGATCGAAGCCGTTGGTCACGCTCATGGCGAGCGAGGCGACTCGCTCGGCCGTGAGCAGACCGGAACGTCCGATATCGACCATTACCGCGGCGGGCGCGACGAGATGGACCGGCCCCCGTTCGGTGAGCATCTCGGCGAACCGCAGCGCCGAAAACGGCGTCTGCCAGATCAGATCGGCGCCGGAGAGCATCGGCGCGAAGGCCCCGCACATGAGACCGCCAACCGACGCGAGCGAGATCAGCGAGACGACCGTGGCGCCCGTCCCGAGCCCGGCCGCCTGGACGTAATCGACGGCCACCGCCGTCAGCGAAGTGCAGTCGAGGCGACGAACGCCCGGCGCGCCGATCAACGCGAGGCCCGCCTCCTCGCTGCCGATGTCGATGCCCGTTGCGGCGGGCGCGTCGCCATCGAGCCGCAAGGCTCCCTGCTGCGAGGCGCCCCACGTCGCGAGGCGCACCGGCATGGGCGTCAGCGCCGCGGTCTCGGCGAGCCGCCCCCCGACATCGAGGCCGCCGAATTCGACCGGGCCGGCGAGCGCCCGGGCCGCCGCTTCGCGGGCGCCGGCGGCGAGCTCGGTCGGCGCCAGGCCGGGCGAAGCCAGCGCGACTTCGATGCCGGCGCGCGTCGCGCCGACGATCGCGGCGAGCGCTTCCGGCTCCGCCGTCGCGATCACCACCGCGCGCGCGTCTTCGCCGAGATCCGCGGCCTTCCATTGCGCGGCGCAACGGTCGGCGCGCTCGTCGAGCTCGTCGAACGTCATCTCGCTGGAATCCGTCAATGTCGGGCCGACTCGCAGAAACCTCGCTGTCGGCCTGAGCTCCGCCGCCCGGCGAAGACAGTGCGACAGCGTGTTGCCGGAGTCTCGCACGTCAAGGCTCCCGTCGCCACCAAGCGTCGAGATCGACCCCGAACAGCGGAACGCGATCAGGCCGGCCGAGCTTGGCCGAATAAGCGACCCATTGTCGGGGCGCATAAAACAACGGCACGATATAGTCCTCCGAGCTCAACAAGCGATCGAGCGCGCGGACGCTGTCGACGAAGGCGCCATTGGAGCGCGCGGCCAGCAGCGCTTCGATGGCCGCGTCGACTGCCGGCGAGCGGACGCCCGCGAGATTGTAGCTGCCCTCCACGGCCGCCGAGCTCGACCCCCAGCGCCCGCGCTGCTCCGCGCCCGGCGACGGCGTCGCGACCCAGGTCCCGATGATCACGTCGAAATCGAACCGCGTGCGCCGGCGCTGGAACTGCGCTTCATCGACGAGGCGCACGCGCGCCGCGACGCCGATCCGCGCGAGCGAATGCTGATAGGCGAGCGCGAGCCGCTCCTCCTCGCGGTTCTCGACCAGGATCTCGAATGCGAGCGGCCGGCCGCCGGCGTCGGCCAGCATCTCGCCGTGCAACCTGAAGCCGGCGCCCGCCAGTTGGTCGAGCGCGCGCCGCGCGATCGCACGATCGTTGCCCGAGCCGTCGGACACGGGAGGACGCCAGACGCCCTGCATCGCCGCCTCGCGGACGGCGCCCGGAAACGGCGCGAGCAGCGCGCGTTCGGCCGCGCTCGCCGGCCGTCCGACCGAGCTGAGCTCGCTGTCGTCGAAGAAGCCGACCGAACGGCGGTAGAGCCCGCCGTAGAGATTGGCGTTGATCCACTCGAAATCGAACATCGACGCCAGCGCCTCGCGCACCGCGAATGTCTGAAACGGCCAGCGCCGCATGTTGAAAGCGAAACCGGAAACGCCCTTCGGCAACGCGAAGGGGACCGCCGCCTTGATGACGCGCCCTTCGTCGAGCGCGGGAAAATCGTAGCCGTTGCGCCAGCGCGTCGCGTCGTCCTCCCAACGGAAATCGACCAACCCAGCCTCGAACGCCTCGAACATGGTACTCGCGTCGCGATAATAATCAATGCGGATTTCGGCGAAATTGTAGAGCCCGCGCATGATGGGAAGTCCGCGCGCCCAGTAGTTGGGATCGCGCTTCAGCGTGAGGCCCTGGCCCGGCTCGACGTCGGCGACCACATAGGGGCCGGAACCGACGGGAATGGCGAGCGAGCCGTCCTCGAAGCCGCCTATGTCGGTGTGGGCTTTCGACAGCACCGGCATCAGCGCCAGGGTCAGCGGCAGCTCGCGGTCGCCGGCGCCCGAGAGGTCGAAGCTGATGGTCAACGGGTCCGGCGTCGCGACCGACTTGACGAGCGCATAGGCCGCCCGCTGCTGCGGCCGGCCGTGATCCTTCAACAGCTGGAAGGTGAACAGCACGTCCGCGGCGGTGATCGGCTGGCCGTCGGAAAAATGCGCGCGCGGGTCGAGATGAAAGGTCGCCCGGTCGCGCGCGTCGTCGGTCTCGATTCGCCTTGCAACGAGCCCGTAGAGCGTGAACGGCTCGTCGGCGGAGCGGAACATCAGCGACTGGAACACGTGGCCGACGAGCCCCTCCGCCGTCGACAGCGCCTTGACGTTGTAAGGGTTGAGGCTGTCGAACGAACCTTGAAAGGCGAGGCTCAGCCGTCCGCCCTCGACCGCGTCGGGCGACGTGTAGGGCAGCCGGTCGAAAGTCTCCGGCAGCGCCGGCTCGCCGTGCATGGCGATCGCATACGAGCCCGGCGCGTCCGCGGCCCCCGCCGGGGCCGCAGCCAGAGCGACGAACGCGACGAGGGCGCGAATCAGCAGGCCGAGCATGTCGGACAATGATAGCGGCGGCGCGGCGCGCGCCCAAGACACACCCTCGGGAATGGCGCCCGCCCGGACCGGCCTCTAGGCTCCCGAAGCCGCCCGGAGCCGTGTGCACGCCATCATCGGCCCCGACGGCGAACGCCGACGCAACGCCTGCGACCCGCAATCCCCGGTCGCCGCCGAAGCGGAGTCCTGACAATCTGCGCCTGCGCAACGGCGCGCCCTCAGCGGGTCATCTCGAGTTCGTTCGTCTCGGCGCTCCGGGCCAATCCGCGGCCCGGCTCGCGGCCGGGCGAAGAATTCGCGGAAGCGATCGGCCGCCGCTCAGGGCAGGGCGTGCACGATGACAGGTCCCGCGGTCGCCGTCGCTTCGCCGATCACGTAGGGCGCCATGTGCTGCTCGATCCAGGCGAGCGCGCGCTCGTTCGATTCGTTGGCCTGTTCGGCCGTGTTGAAAATGCTGATCGCCGTCACCGTGTCGTCGGGCGCATGGATCACGTAGTAGCCCATGAAGCCGGGAACGGCGCTGACGATGTCGACCGCCCCCTTCACCTGCTCGATGATCCCTTCCTCCAGTCCCGGCTTGGCCTTCACCTGGCGAATTGCCGCATACATCCCGGTCTCCCCGCGAAAACGCTCTCGATCGAAACCTACTCCGAATCGACGCCCCTCGCCACTCGCCAACCGGCCCCCGGAGTCTGACCAACGTCGCATTGCGGCGATTCGCCGCCGCCGGCCGCCGGAAGCCTTGCCGCCGGGCAGCCGCTCTGCGCCCAGCCGCTTCGCGCCCTGTCGGCGCCGCAGTCGGCAGGCTGGAATCGAGGAGCGTCGGCGTCCACGCCGATGATTCGCGGCGAGACGTCGGCGTGGACAGCCTGCCCCGAGCTTGCCGAAGGGCCGACGCTCCTATTTGGATTGCCGGATGAAATCGAC
>JBKQKS010000115.1:0-11007 GCA_052147395.1 Roseiarcus sp. | reverse complement strand
GCCTGCCGTTCGGCTATTGGGAGGCCAAGGACGAAGAGGACGATCTCGATGAGGAAATCGCCAAGAAATTCCTCAAGGGATATCCGCAAGACAACATCATATTCGAGGACAGCGTCACCGCCGTCCTGATCCAGAACAAGCACGAAGTGGTGCGCTGCGCGGTCGACGACACGGACAGGCTGGAAAAGCTGCTCGACCTCTTTTTCGACTATCAGCGGCCCGAGATCGCCGAGTTCCGCAAAGCGGTCGTGCAATTCCAGACCGACTTGCCCGAAGTCCTCAAGGCGCTGCGCGAAATGATCGAAAAGGCGCAGGGCGAAAACGCCACCTTCCGCGAGGCCGGCGCCAAGTTCCTCGTGCATGCGCAGGAAACCATCAACCCCACCGTCACGGCAGATGACGTAAGGGAAATGCTGATCCAGCACATCCTGACGGAAGAGATTTTCTCCAAAGTTTTCGACGAGGACGATTTTCACCGCCAGAACAACGTCGCTAAGGAGCTTTATGCGCTCGAGGGCCTGTTCTTCACCGGCGCGTTGAAGAAAAACACCCTGAAAGGGCTCGAGCCCTATTACAATGCCATCCGCACGACCGCGCACCAGATTTCGACGCACAACGAACGGCAGAAGTTTCTCAAAGTCATCTACGAAGGCTTCTACAAGGTCTACAACAAGAAGGCCGCGGACCGCCTCGGCGTCGTCTACACGCCGACCGAAATCGTGCGCTTCATGGTCGAGAGCGCGGATTGGTTGTGCGAGAAACATTTCGGCAATTCGTTGATCGACAGGCAGGTCGAAATTCTCGATCCCGCCGCCGGCACCGGCACCTTCATCTGCGAACTCTTAGAGCATTTTCGCGGCCAGCCGCAGAAGCTCGCCTACAAATACAAGGAGGAACTGCACGCCAATGAGGTGGCGATCCTGCCTTATTACGTCGCCAATCTGAACATCGAGGCGACCTACGCGGCGATCGCGGGGCAGTACGCCGAGTTCCCCAATCTCTGTTTCGTCGACACGCTCGATAACGTCGCCGGCCTCGGCAAATTTTCCGGCCACCAGGAGGATTTGTTCGGCTCGCTATCCGAGGAAAACGTCGCGCGCATCAAGCGCCAGAATACGCGCAAGATTTCCGTCATCATCGGCAACCCGCCTTACAACGCCAATCAGCAGAACGAGAACGACAACAACAAGAACCGCACCTATCCGCGCATCGATGAGCGCATCAAGGCGACTTACATCAAGGAGAGCACGGCGCAGAAGACCAAGGCGTACGACATGTACACGCGCTTCTTCCGCTGGGCCAGCGACCGGCTGAAGGACGACGGGATCATCGCCTTCATCACCAACCGCAGTTTCATCGACAGTCGGACGATGGACGGCTTCCGCAGGATTGCGGCGAGCGATTTCGCCGAGGTCTGGGTCGTGGATTTGGGCGGCGACGTGCGCGCCAATCCCAAACTGTCGGGCACCAAGAACAACGTGTTCGGGATTCAGACGGGCGTCGCGATCAGCTTCTTCGTCAAGCGCAAGGCGGCGACCGGGTGCCGGATTTTCTATGCGCGGCGGCCGGAAATGGAGACGAGGGAGGATAAGCTCGCGTTTCTCGACGGCTCGCAACTATCGGAGCTGGCGGTCGAGGAAGTGCGGCCGGACGCGAAGGCGAACTGGATAAATCAAATCACCAACAATTTTGAGGAAATGTTGCCAATTGCGTCCAAACTCACAAAGAGCGCGAAGGGTAGTGAACAGCATGGAGCTGTATTCAAGCTATTTTCAATGGGTCTCAAAACAAATCGCGACGAGTGGACGTGCGATTTGTCGAAAACGGTCGCGGAAAACAAGGTGAAATTCTTGTTGCGCACTTACGAGGCCGAAAGGCCGCGCATTCAAGAAAAACTGCGTAAATATCTAGAAGAGAAGACAAGCGATTCTGGTGGCAGGAAATTATCAGACGAGGAGTTGTCGAAATGGCTTACCCCGACAATTAAGTGGACGCGGAAACTAAAGCGCTCGCTTCGCTCAGATCGTCGATTAACTTTGAATTCACGCCTATTTGTCAATTCTGTTTATAGGCCGTTTGTTCAAGAATTTGTTTATTTTAGTCACGATTTGAACGAGGATCACTATCAGTTGCGTCATATAATTGACGAGATGTTATCTAACCAATTCATCTTGCTTTCAGGATATCCAGCCTCGAAGCCGTTTCAATGTTTGGCTAGCGACGATTTATTCCATCACGATACGTTAGAAAAGACAGCCGCCCTGAGTCGATTCTGCTTTTCTAAGGCCGGCTCGCGCCTCGACAACATCACCGACTGGGCGCTAGACCAATTCCGCGCGCACTACGAGGCGGGAACCCCTTCTCCCCTTGCGGGAGAAGGTCCCCGAAGGGGGGATGGGTTGTTGCCGGATGAGGCGCCGGAGGCGAAGCGGGGCGGCGTCGCCAAGATCGCGAAGGGTCGCGGTAGCGGCGCCGACCCCTCATCCGGCCCTTCGGGCCACCCCGAGGCGGCGCAAGGCGCCGCCGGAGTCCCGCAAGGGCAGAAGGGTGTCATCACCAAAGACGCGATATTTCATTACGTCTACGCGGTGCTGCACGATCCCATCTATCGAGAGAAATACGCACAGAACCTGAAACGCGAATTTCCGCGCATTCCCTTCTATCCCGATTTCTGGCGTTGGGCCGATTGGGGCGAAAGGCTGATGACGCTGCATATCGGCTACGAGAGCGTCGAGCCCTGGCCGCTCGCGCGCACCGATGCGCCCGACGCCAGGGCCGCCGCCGCCGGGCTGAAGCCGAAGCCGATCCTGCGCGCCGATCGCGACCATGGCGTCATCGTGCTCGACAGCGAGACGCAGCTTTCCGGCGTGCCGTCCGAAGCCTGGGCCTTTAAGCTCGGCAATCGCTCGGCGCTGGAATGGATTCTCGACCAACACAAGGAAAAGACGCCGAAGGACCCGACGATCCGCGAAAAATTCAACACCTACCGCTTCGCCGATTATAAGGAGACGGTCGTCGATCTCCTCATGCGCGTCACCCGCGTCAGCGTCGAAACAATGAGAATTGTTGAAGCAATGCGGGCGGCGCCCCGATGACGCCGTTGTCGGGAGTACGCAGTCGAAGGCCGGATGAGGGGGCGTCTGCGCAAAGCTTCGCGCGAGTTTCCCCCAACCCTTCTTCCGCTCCTTCGACAAGCTCAGGATGAGGGGGGGGAAGGGGGTCGCGCCGGCTATGCGCAGCAGGCCGAGCCCTTCGCCCGGAAACCGTATCACTCCTGCCGCCAGGCGCCCAGGGAGTTCGCGGAAATTTTGAAATTCAGTTCCGCAATCCGTCTCGCGCACTTATGATGTTTCTGGACGAGAGAAATCGCGCCTCCAGCAACGCACGAGACTGTCGGCCTCGAGCCGCCTCGTGGGGTCGCCTGCGGGGGCTGCTGCCGAGGTTTTCGCCGCAAAAGCCCGATTGTCCAAGGAATTCCGCCATAACTTCTTGAATTTCCCCAAAACGCCCAAAGAAAAGTTTGGAAAAACTTGACAAAAGCAATAGCAAAATTTGGAAAAACTTGACAAATCCAAAGGAATCTTTAGCGAAATCGTTGCCCCGGCCCTACCCCGCCAGCCCCTCGCAGCGGCCTTCGATGACGATCTCGCACTTCACCGTATTGGCGATGAAGCAGGCGTCGTGGGCCTGGTGGTGGACGGCCTCGACATCGGCCGCGATCGGCCGCAGCTCGCCGGAGAAGATTATCAGCGGCTTCAGCGTCACCCGCGTCATCTGCATGCGCCCGTCGGCGCCCTTCCCCATCGCCCCCTCGGCGGCGTCGACGTAGGAATCGACGGCGAAGCCGCGCCGGCGGGCGAAATCGAGGAAGAACAGCATGTGGCAGCTCGACAGCGAAGCCACCAGCGCCTCCTCGGGGTCGACGCCGCCGGGATCGGAAAACGGGACCCGCACCACATGCGGCGACGCCGACGCCGGGACGACCGCGCCGCCGTCGAAGCTCCAGCGGTGGGCGCGGCTGTAGCGGCCGTCGACGAAGCGCTCGTCGGGCTGGCGGCGCCATTCGACCGTTGCGACATACACCGACATCGGCGGCTTCCTTTGCGGGCGGCGCGTGAGCGTGCTATGCGGCGCCACAATCGTTTCGCTGTCAAGACCTTCGAGGCCCCCATGTCGCAAGCAGCTCCGGTTCGCTCCAATTCGTTCTTTTCCGCCCCGCTCGCCGACGTCGACCCTGAGATCGCGCGCGCGATAGAACTCGAGACCGGCCGCCTGCGCGACGATATCGAGCTCATCGCCTCGGAGAACATCGTCTCGCGCGCCGTGCTCGAGGCGCAAGGCTCGGTGATGACCAACAAATACGCCGAGGGCTATCCGGGCCGGCGCTATTACGGCGGCTGCCAATACGTCGACATCGCCGAGAAACTCGCCATCGAGCGGGCTTGCAAGATGTTCGGCTGCCGGTTCGCCAACGTGCAGCCCAATTCCGGCAGCCAGGCCAATCAGGCGGCGTTCATGGCGCTGATGCAGCCGGGCGACGTGTTCATGGGCCTCGACCTCGCCGCCGGCGGCCATCTCACCCACGGTTCTCCCGTGAACATGTCGGGCCGCTGGTTCAAGGCGGTCGCTTACGGCGTCGACCGCGAGACGCAGCGCATCGATATGGACTCGCTCGCCGCCATCGCCCGCCAGCACAGGCCGAAGCTCATCATCGCCGGCGGCTCGGCCTATGCCCGCCACTGGGATTTCGAGCGCTTCCGCGCCGTCTGCGACGAGGTGGGCGCCTACTTCGTGGTCGACATGGCCCACTTCGCCGGCCTGGTCGCCGGCGGCGCGCATCCCTCGCCCTTCCCGCACGCCCATGTCGTGACCACGACGACCCATAAGACGCTGCGCGGCCCGCGCGGCGGCATGGTGCTCGCGGACGACGAGGCGATCGCCAAGAAGATCAATTCCGCCGTGTTTCCCGGGCTGCAGGGCGGGCCGCTGATGCACGTGATCGCCGCCAAGGCGGTCGCGTTCCGCGAGGCGCTGACCCCGGAATTCCGCAATTACGCGCATGCCGTGGTCGCCAACGCCAAAGCGCTCGCGGCGCCGATTCTCAATGGCGGCTACCAGCTGGTGACCGGCGGCACCGACAACCATCTGATGCTCGTCGACCTCACGCCGAAGCGCATCACGGGCAAGGCCGCCGAGGCCTCGCTGGGGCGGGCGCGCATCACCTGCAACAAGAACGGCATTCCGTTCGATCCCGAGAAGCCCGCCGTCACCTCCGGCATCCGCCTCGGCTCGCCGGCCGCGACCTCGCGCGGCTTCGGCGTCGCCGAATTCGCCCGCGTCGGCAAACTGATCGTAGAGACGCTCGACGGCTTGGCGGCGAACGGCGAATCGGGCAACTCTGCGGTAGAAGCGCGCGTGCGCGACAACGTGGCGGAGCTGACGCGGCGGTTCCCGATCTATTGACGGCGCCGGCGCGGCGCCAAGGAGGCGCCTTGAGTCACGCGGACATTTCCCTGCTCTACGAAGGACCGGCCGTAGAGAGCGGCGTCATGGATGTCCGCGACCTGGCGCCGGCGCTGTTGGCGTTCGGCAATCTGATCGAGGCGACGAACCGGGTCGTCAACGGCGAGAGCGCGACGGCCAAAGTCCAAGTGCGAACCGTCGGCGCCGGCTCGTTCGCGGTTGGTTTGGATGTTGCGGTCGAATTCCTGAAATCGGTGCGCGATATTTTGGTCGGCCCGGAAGCGACCGCCGCCGCGAATCTCGTCGGGGTTCTTACCGGTACGGCGACGATCGGCTTTGGCGCGGTCGCGCTGATCCGCAAACTGAGAGGAAAGAGCCCGACCGCGTTGCGCCGCCGCGAGGGCCGCCGGATCGAGGTCGAGATCGACGGTCAAACGATCGAGGTCGACGAGGTCGTGGCGCGGGTTTCCGCCGACTTGACGGTTCGCGCCGCGCTCGAGCGGGCGGTCGCCGAACCCCTCGCGAGCGACGGCATAGACGCCGTGCGCATCGGCGCGGGCGAGCGCGTCGAACGCATCGAGAAGCCGGAGGGCTATGCATTCCGTTCGCCCATCGATCGCGCCAGCGGCGTCTACGAATATCGGTACCGGGCGCCGTTCTCGATCCAGTCGCTTTCTTTCAAGTCGGGCAACAAGTGGCGGCTCAACGATGGGCGGACGACGCTGAACGTGACCGTCGTCGACTCGGATTTCATCCGACGCGTCGACGCGAGCGAAGTCGCCTTTTCCAAGGGCGATATTCTCATTTGCGATGTCAGGGCCGAGAGTCGAGAGACGACCGGTGGTCTGCACGCCGAGTTTTTCATCGAAAAGGTGGTCGAACAGCGACGGCCCGCTCGGCAAACTTCCTTGTTCGCGGCCGAGCCCCCCGAGAGCCAAGCCAAAGTCGAGGACTCTGCGCAGCCGGGTTCTCCGCCGCTTTCATCGAACCCGCCAAAAGGCGGGACCGAAGATCCGGCGGCGCCCTAGCCCGCCCATCGAGCCCACGGGAGCGAACGCATGCGATGCCCCTATTGCGGCGCGCTCGATACGCAGGTGAAGGACTCGCGTCCGACCGAGGACGCGGCGGCGATCCGCCGCCGCCGGGTCTGCCCGGATTGCGGCGGCCGCTTCACTACGTTCGAGCGCGTGCAATTGCGCGAGCTGATGGTGGTGAAAAAGAGCGGCCGGCGCGTCCCGTTCGACCGCGATAAGCTGACGCGCTCGGTCGAGGTCGCGATCCGCAAGCGCCCGGTGAGCCCGGAGCGCGTCGAGCGCATGATCAACGGCATCGTGCGCCAGCTGGAAAGCCAGGGCGATGCCGACATCCCGACCGAGCGCATCGGCGAATTGGTGATGGAGGGCCTCAAGGGCCTCGACGACGTGGCCTATGTGCGCTTCGCCTCGGTCTATCGCAATTTCCGCGAGGCGCGCGACTTTCACACCATCGTCGGCGAACTGGAAGCGGCGCCGGCGGCGGAAACCCAAGACAAGCGGAGGCCCGGCGAATGAGCGACGACGACGCGCGCTGGATGGCGGGGGCGCTCGCGCTCGGCCGCCGCGGGCTCGGGCTCACCGCGCCGAACCCTTCCGTCGGCGCAATCCTCGTGAAGGAGGGCCGGGTCGTCGGCCGCGGCGTCACCCAACCCGGGGGGAGGCCGCACGCCGAGCGTCGCGCGCTCGACGAAGCCGGCGAGGCCGCCCGCGGCGCGACGCTCTATGTGACCTTGGAGCCCTGCTCGCATCACGGTGTCACCCCGCCTTGCGCGGATGCGATCATCGCCGCCGGCGTCGTGCGGGTCGTGTCGGCGCTGGAAGACCCCAACCCGCTGGTCGCCGGCCAGGGCCACGCGCGCCTGAGAGCGGCAGGCATCGAGACGCTCGTCGGCGTCGGCGCCGAGGCCGCCCGGCGCGACCATCTCGGCCATATCCGCCGCGTCCGGCTCGGGCGGCCGATGGTGACGCTGAAGCTCGCCCGCACCGCCGACGGCTACGCGGCGGGCGACGTCTACGACGCCCGGCTCGCCATCACCTCGGCGGCGGCGAATCACCGCGTCCAGGTTCTCCGTTCGATGCACGACGCGATCATGGTCGGCGCCGGGACGGCGCTGATCGACGACCCGCTGCTGACGGTGCGCCTGCCGGGCCTGACGCAAAAGCCGCTGCGGATCGTGCTCGACTCACGGCTCAGGCTCCCCGTCGCCTCGCGCTTGTGCGCGACCGCTGAGGATCATCCGACGCTCGTGCTCACTACCATCGACGCTCCGGCCGATCGCGAGACGGCGCTGACCTTGCGCGGGGTCGAGGTCGTGCGCGTCGGCGCGGATCCGCGCGGGCAAGTCGATTTGCGAGCGGCGCTGGCCAAGCTCGCCGAGCGTGGCGTCACGCGCATTTTCTGCGAAGGCGGCCCGTTCGTCGGCGCCGCCCTCATCCGCTTCGCGCTCGCCGACGAGGTGCTGCTGTTCACGGCGGCGAAGCCTTTGGGCCGGGAGGGACTGCCGGCGCTCGACGCTCCGTCCCTCGCCGCGCTCTACGACCCGGAACGCTTCGAGCTCGCCGAAGTCGCACATTTCGATCCCGATGTGTTGCGTCGCTGGCAACGGCGGGAGTAAGGCTGCCGCTATACCGCACGATAGGGGGCCGCCAAGATGTTCACCGGCATCGTCAGCGACGCAGGCTCGACGCTGGAAATGACGCCGCTCGGCGGCCGTAGCCGCCTCGCCGTCGCCAGCGCCTACGACCCGCTTTCGATCGCGCTCGGCGCGTCGATCGCCGTCAACGGCGTCTGCCTCACCGTGGTCGACGCGGCGCCCCACGAGAAGGGCTCGTGCGTAAAATTCGACGTCGGCGCGGAGACGCTGGCGGTGACGACGTTCCGCGCCCTGAAGGCCGGCGACCGGGTCAATCTGGAGCGGGCGCTGAGAATCGGCGACGAACTCGGCGGGCACATGGTGAGCGGCCATGTCGACGGCGTCGCCGATCTGGTCTCCCGTCGCGATTTCGACGACATGGCGCATCTGAGGTTCCGCTCAGCGCCCGAGCTCTCGCGCTTCATCGCGGTGAAGGGCTCCGTTGCGCTCGACGGGACCTCGCTCACCATCAACGCCGTCGACGGCGACGAGTTCGAAGTCCTGCTGATTCCGCATACGCTCGAGGTCACGACCTGGGGCGAGAAACGCGCTGGGGACCGCGTCAATATCGAGGTCGACCAGATAGCGCGCTACGCCGCGCGCCTCGCCGAGACGGCGGGGCGCTGAAGTCACCCCCGCGCGAGCGGCTGCGCCCAGCTTCGCGCAAAGGCTCGTTCGGCAACGCCGACGAATTCACGATTCGCGAGCTTGCCGAGCTGGAGATCGAGATCACGGGCTCGTGCTCCCGCCTGGAGCGGCGGCCCTTGCCGCGGGACGATCCGCGGCAGCGCTGTCCCGGCATCCCGCTCGCGGCGCGGGAACTCGGATGGCGGCCGACGGTGGCGCTGCGCCTGGGCTCGAGCGCACGATCGCTTATTTCGATGCCCTGCGCTCCGGCGCCGAGACGGCCTCGGACGTCCTCTCTTCGATGCGCGAGGGTTGCGCGACCAAGTCGACGAGCATTTCGCGCTGGCGGCGGGCGCTCGTCCCCACCGCCGCGAAACCTCGGCGTGAAAATGCGCTGCCAGTACAACTCTGCGTCGTTTGTTTATCTTCGGTTAACACGTGTTGGCTAATTTGGGATCGCGCGGAAGATCGTATCGGTTTCTTGTCGCCAGGTCGGCCGATGTTCATCGGACCGGGATGCGGCTCGGATCTTTCGTTGGCGCCAGAGGCGAGCGCGTCGTGTAGCGCTCGCAGGCATGAAGCTTTTCTGGCGCGGTGGCGCGCTCGGGCCATGTTTCCCTCTTCGTTCAAACCAGCCACCGCTTTGGCGGCGCCGTCAATCCGCGTGCTTCGCGACGGAATTGGCGCCCCGATACAGGCGGCGGAGCAGATCCGCGGGGCGCAGCCATGACGTCGATTGTCTCTTTCCTGAGCGCGCAAACACTCGCTTCGCTCAGCACGACCGCATATCAGAATTTTCAGACGGCCGACGTTCAGGCTCTGTCGACCGCTGACATGGCGGCGCTCGCCGCCACGCAGATCAGCGCGCTGAACAGCACCGATCTTCAAACGCTGGCGTCGACGCAGATCACCGGCATTTCGGCCGCCGCCTTTAAGGGACTTTCGCTGACCGTGCTCCTTGCGCTCACCACTACGCAGGACGGCGATTTCTCGACGACCCAAATGGGCTCGCTGACGAGCGGCCAGGCCAACTACCTGCTTACAGAGGCAAATCTCGGACCCAATTTCCAAGCCCTCAGCTCCACCCAGATCTCCGCAATCGACAAGACGGCGATCGCCGGGCTCACAACCACCGCCGCGAACAATTTTACCGTCACTGAACTCAACGCCCTGACATCCACACAAGTTGCCGCGCTCACGACGGACGTCCTCGATCAGATTGGAATTAGTCAAGGAATCCTGAACAACGGGCACAACGTCGACATCGGCGAACTCGACACCACCTTCGTTCAGGATTTGACAACGACGCAGCTTACGTCGCTGAACGCGACCAGCGTCGGAAACATCTCGACGACCCAGGTCGCCGCCCTGAGCACGACGCAGCTCAACGCGATCTCCGCTGAACTGTTGACGGGGCAGCTAAACGCGATCACCACGACCCAGATTTCCGGCTTCAGCACGACCTCGATCAACGGGATGACCGCGGTCACCACCACCCAGGCCGCCGCGCTGACGACGACTCAGGTCGCCGCCTTGACCAGCACCGAACTCAACGTCCTCGGCTCGACCGACATCAACGTCCTTGACGCGACTCACGTCCATGCCTTGTCCGCCTCTCAAATCGGCAATCTCAGCCCGACCAATCTCGCCGGACTGAGCACGACGGTCATCTCGGAACTGAGCACGACGCAGCTCAACTCGCTCGCGGCGACCGTTGACGGAAATCTGACGGCGACACAGGTCCACGCGATCACCACCACACAGGTTCCCGGCCTCACAGCGACCGCGATCGATAGGCTCAGCTCCACGGTCAGCTCCGCCCTCACCGCCACCCAGGCCGGCGCGCTGACGACGACCCAGATCGGCGGGTTGAATTCCACGGCGCTCAACGTCCTTGGCTCGACCGACATCAACGTCCTCGACGCGACTCACGTCCATGCCTTGTCCGCCACTCAAATCGGCGAACTCACCCCAACGAATCTCGCCGGACTGAGCACGACGGTCATCTCGGAACTGACCACGACGATGCTCAACTCGCTCTCGGCGACCGTTGACGGAAATCTGACGGCGACACAGGTCCAAGCGATCACCACGACGCAGGTTCCCGGCCTCACCGCGACCGCGATCAATAACCTCAGCTCCACGGTCAGCGCCGCCCTCACCACCACCCAGGCCGGCGTGCTGACGACGACCCAGATCGGCGGGTTGAATTCCACGGCGCTCAACGTCCTCGGCTCGACCGACATCAA
>JBKQKS010000114.1:0-20502 GCA_052147395.1 Roseiarcus sp. | reverse complement strand
CGCCGCAGGGGTCGGCGCCCCCGGCGTCGGCGGGGCCGGGGTCGGCGCCCCCGGCTACAGAGGAGGGGTGTCGGGCATGAGCAAGATCGCCATTTTCGGCGCGAGTTCCGCCATTGCGACGGCGGCGGCGCGGCTTTGGGCGGCGCGCGGCGAATCGCTGTTCCTCGTCGCCCGCAACCCGGCCAAGCTCGATGCGTTGATAAAGGATCTGGACGTGCGCCGGGCGGTGAACGTCGCCGGCGCGGTCGCCGATCTCAACGACTTTTCGCGCCATGCGGCGCTCATCGACGAAGCCGCCAAAGCGCTCGGCGGGCTCGATGTGCTGCTGATCGCCCATGGCTCGCTGCCGATCCAGTCGGCCTGCGAAGCCTCGGTCGAGGCGACGATGCGCGAGCTCGAAACCAATGCGCTCTCGGTCGTCTCGCTGGCGACGATCGCCGCCAACCGCTTCGAGGCCGAGCGGCGCGGCGTGATCGCCGTCATCGGCTCGGTCGCCGGCGACCGCGGCCGGCAGAGCAACTACGTCTATGGCGCGGCCAAGGGCATGGTCGCGATCTTCCTGGAGGGCCTGCGCAACCGGCTCGCCAAGGCGGGCGTCGCCGTGGTCACCATCAAGCCCGGTTTCGTCGATACCCCGATGACCGCGCATCTCGCGAACAAGGGGCCATTGTGGGCGAGCGCCGAGCGGGTCGGCGCAGGCGTCGTGCGCGCGATCGACCATCGCGCCGACGTCGTCTATCTCCCTGGCTTCTGGCGGCTCGTCATGCTGGTGATCCGCCACATCCCCGAGCAGATCTTCAAGCGCCTGTCGCTCTGAAACTTCACTTGTCTTCGCCTGGCGGCGCTGCCGCCCGGGCGCGAAACGCCTCGGCGAAATCGGCGAGTTCGTTGGCGTCCATGTCGGAAATCGCGACATAGCTGCGCTCGGCGTCGCTCCAACGCTCGACGTGATAGCCGTCGAGCGTCAGCGCGCCCGCGGGCGCGGCCTCGCGCGGCAGTTCGCTCAAGGCGATGAAATGCTCGCGCTTGCGATAGACGAGCGTCGGAACGGGCCGGGCGGCGACGACGTCGATGCGGCCGCCGGCGAGCGGGAAGCCAGCATCGGCGAGATCGATGGCCTCGGCGCCGAAGGCGACGCGGCTCGCGAGCCAGGGTTTTACGACATGGCGGTCGGAGGAAGCGACGTCGAACGGCTGCCCCGAAATCTCTCCTTGCGCATAATCGTCGACCAGCGCACGCAGTTCCGGCGTTGGCGACGCGCCGGGCAGAAAGCGATCGGCGAGCAGGCCGGCGAAGAACGCTGCGACAGCAATCGACGCGGCCAGAGCGAGCGGGCGGCCCGCCCGTGGCGCGCGCGGCGCCCGCGGCGCCCGCGGCGCTTCGACGAGCGCGAGCACATTGCGACGCAACGAGTCGGGCGCGCGTTCGCGCTCGAGGTGTTCCGCCGCCGCGCGCCTCGCCGCCGTCGCCGCTGCGAAGGCGGCCGCGAGCTCCGGGTCCGCGGGGAGATCGCGTTCGAACGCCAGCGCATTCGCGGCGTCGAACTCTTCATCGGCGGCGGCCTGCGCTCTCAGCGTCTTTTCGTGGCGGGACTCCGTCATTTCGAGGTTTCCAGTTGGCGCGCGATCGCCGCGCGGGCGCGGGAGAGCCGCGACATCACCGTGCCGATCGGCGCGTTCGTCGCAACCGCGATCTCGCGATAATTCAGGCCGTTGATTTCGCGTAAGACCAGGGTCTCGCGCAACGGCGAAGGCAGGGCGGCGACGGCGCGCCTGACCCGCTCGCCCTCTTGAGTCTCGATGAGCCGCGTCTCCGCCGTCTCGGCGCCGGGGTCGGCGGGGCTCATCGCGTCGAGGTCGTCGAGATCGCCGACGAAGGCGAGGCGGCCGGGCCGCTGGCGCGCGAGGAAGGTGAGCGCGGTGTTGCGCACGATTCCCAGCCACCAGGCGCGGGGGCTCGCCACCAGAGTTCGTTCGAGCGCGGCGAGCGCGCGGATCGCCGCATCCTGCACGATGTCCTCGGCGTCGCGCGCTTCCCCTGCGAGCGACTTGGCGAGCGCGTAGGCGTCGTCGAGATGCGGCGCGACGATGTCGAGAAACAGCCGCCTTACGCGCTCGCTTGTCATTGCCTCGCCAATTCTGGCTCCCGGCCCTGCCGGGCTGGCTCCCGGCCCTGCCGGGCTGGCTCCCGGGCCTCCCGGGCTGGCGCCCGGGCCTCGCGGGCTGGCTCCCGGCCCTGCCGGGTCAACGCGCGCGCTCCTTCAGGAACGCGATCACGTCGGCCCGGTCCGCCGGGTTGGCGAGATGATAGAACATTTTGGCGCCCGGCACGAAGGCCTGCGGATGGGTCAGCCATTTGTCGAGCGTCTCGTCGTTCCAGACGATGCCCGAGTTCTTCAGCGCGGCCGAATAGGCATAGTCCGGGACCGAGCCGGCGCGCCGTCCGTAGACGCCGCGATGGCGCGGTCCGACGCCGTTCTCGTCGAGCGAATGGCAGTCCTGACAGGCTTCGTAGATGACAGCGCCAAGCGCGGCGTCCCCGGCGCGAGCCGGCGCTGACAGCAGGAGGAGGATCGCGAATGCGGCGCGCATCGTCGCCGCCTCACGCCAGCGCGCTGTCGACGATCGCCAGCGGCGTCGCGGTCGGCGCGTAAGTGACTTCGGCGACGCCCAGGTATTTGCGCAGCTCGCCGGCCGGGACTTTCATCGGACCGGGCCCAGGGGCCGTTCCGGGGACGGGCTGCGGGAACGCCGTCGAGCGCGCGGTGTGGAAGGTCACCGAGCCCTCGACCTTCTGCATGAGTTGATGAATGTGGCCGTTGAGCACCGTCACCGAGCCGAAGCGGGCGAGCCGCTGCAGCGCCTGAGCGCCGTCCTCAGTCCCCCAGCCCCAGTCCGGCGCGATCATCCACAGCGGGATGTGGGCGAACACGACGATCGGCGTCGAGGCGGAGAGGCCGCGCAAGTCCGAATCGAGCCAGGCGAGCTGATCTGCGCCCAGCGAGCCGAGGCCATTGGTCTTCAGATCGACGACATTGACCAGCGAAACGAAATGCACGCCGCCGTGGTCGAACGCATACCAGCCCCCGCCCGTCGCGCCGGCGCCGAAACGTTCGAGATAGGCCTTTTGCGTCGCCGGATCGAGAATGTCGTGTTCTCCCGGCGTATAGCGCACGTCGAGGCGCGCGCCGCGGATGATCTCGGCCGCGTCGTCGAACTGCTGCGGCTTCGCGGCATGGGTGATGTCGCCGGTGTGGAACATGAACGCCGGCTTTCCGGGCAGGGCGCCGACTTTTGCGATCGCTTCCACGAGCGTCGCCCGTGCGTCCGGGTTGGCGGGCTTGTCGAAGCCGAGGTGGCTGTCGGAAATCTGGACGAACGTGAAGCCGCTCTCCGCGGCCTTGGCCTCGCCGATCAGCCGCGACGCCGGCACGCCGCCGCTCACTGTCCAAATGACCCCGGTCCCGGCCCAGGCCATGCATCGCAACGCCTGGCGGCGATCGAGATTGGTTTCGTCTTTGTCGCGCATGAGAGTCTCCATTGGCGGCCTCGAGGGCTCGCGACGAAGAGACTCGGGCCGCGTCGCGTTTATTCCCGCTTCGAACGCTTTTTTCGCGCCGCGAGGCTTCGCGGGTTTCGCGCGCGAGCGGTCACATTTTGTTGAACGCAGCCGAAAAGGGGGATGGCCGACCCGATGGACCCGACTTTCATCGTCGCATTTTACGCAAATTTATAGGGTAAGTGATTATTTAACGAACGTCCGTGCGCCCAAGCCTGGACGATCCAAACGGCGAGGTCATCCCATGCATCTTTTTGCCAATATCGAAACTTTCGTGCGCAGCTCTCGGCTCTCCCAGTTCGTCGGCGACGAAGCCGGCGCCGTGGCGATCGAATACGCGCTCATCGCGTCGCTCATCGCGCTCGCGCTGGTCGCCGCATTGACGGCGCTCGGCGGCCGCCTCAGCAGCGAATTCGCCGAGGTGAGCAGCGCGCTCAGTTAAGCCCGCGCGAGACTTCCGCGTCGAAAGCGCTACTGAGGCTCGGGCGGCTCAGGCCGTCCGAGCCTGCCAACATGACCTTGCCGCGGCGAGCCTGCCGACGGGGTCGCCTGGGTGACGGGCGCGAACGCCGGCATCGGCCGCGCCGCGGCGCTCGAACTCGCGCGCCGAAAGGTTTCTCCGGCCGCACGACGGAAGGTTCGACGACCCGAGCGACGATTTCGGCGGTCCCGGCATTCAGGCCACTTTCGCGCTCGACGCGCAGGGCGTCGCCAACACGATCAACCCGGTCTTCGACGCCATGCGCGGCCGCGAGCGCGGGCAGATCGCGATCGTCGGCTCCGCCGCCGGCTATGGCGGCCTGCCCAGCGCCTATGCCTATGCGCCGAGCGAGGCGGCGGTGATCTCGCTCGCCGTCGGTGTCGAGCGCGGCGGGTTCGAGATCCGTTTCCCCCATCGTCTCGCGCTCGTCGTGCGAGCGCTCAATCTCATGCCCTACAGCGTCTATTTCTGGCTGTCCCGCCGGCTGCGACTGCGCTGAGTGGCCTCGGCGGCGCTCGCGGCTCAGGCGACGCCGAACAATAAGTGCTGCGAGAGAGGGTCGCTCAGCCCGGAGTGTCAATCAGCCAGGGAAGTGGCGGCGCCCTTTCCGTCATGGCCGTGCTCGTCACGGCCATCCACGTGGCGACGCACAACTTTGCTTTGCCGAACTTCCATGTATTCTTGCACGAACAGTGGGATAAAGCAGGCAAGTCGATTGGATTGCACGTCGACGTGGATGCCCGGGACGAGCCCGGGCATGACGACCTAGGGCGTTGGTCCCCTTTGGCCATTCCTTCGGCGCCGTGCAGCCTTCTCAAGTTTGATTCAGTTATTTTGCGGCGTCGCCTTAGATGCGACGGCGTCCACGCCGACGAATGCGCCGAGACATCGGCATCGACGCCGATGCACGCACCGATGCTCCTACTGGGACACCGAAAACATGAAGCCGATTGCAGGGTTTATCGTTGACGCGCCTCTTGGTTGCAATAGAATTCGTGAACCTGTTATCTTGTCTTGGATCGCTATAATCGTGAATAGATGAAATTTGACATTAAGCTTCGGTCGATATTTCCTTGACGGTTATTTCATCTCGCTCGACAAACACTCGAAACACACGATTATCAGCGACAATTTGAAATACTTGAATTTGGCTAACCAGAACGCGACTGGGGGGGTCCTCAAACTCATTGAGCGGGCCTGGGTCGACGTCGTCAGGGAAGCCGAGTCCAATTCTATCCAAGCACCGGTATCCGACAAAGCGTATGGAACCCGGGGTGCGATCGAACCGCTCCAGGACTTTCTTGACGGCCAGCACTGCCGCCCCATTTCTGTCGAACGTCGGGTGACGGTGGATGAACCGCTGCAGCCGGTGAGCCAACGCGACCCAACCATCAATCGCGTCGTTTATATTCTTCCCCTGGAAAAACACGTATATCCCCATGGATAGATATGGAAGTATTCCCAGGGAGGTGAAAAATGACGGTACCGCTGCTCCAGCACCGATGCTGATAAACTGAAATTCCAGTCCGTATTCAGCGACCAGGCCGGCCTTAAAATTCTCAGAAAGTGTCTCCTCGGTCGCAGCGTCCTCGTCCGAATAACCATAGAATGGATCGCGAATGAAAACTTGAGCAAGTTCTTCAGACATTGAGAAATTCCGCTAAACGCGTCGATTTCGGCCTTGTCGACTTGAGCGCCATCAGGCTAAACAACAAGCTACGCCTCCACGTTCGCGGCTCATTGCTTTCTGGAGGGGGTTACGCCGGTCTGAGGGTGTCCCCAAATCAGGCATGCGAACTGACGAATGTCAAGGTCCGCAATGGCTCCGTTCTCGACCTTGTCGAGCGGGTATGGAGCGCTGCCCTCTTACTAGCAAGCATTCTTCCAGCAAAGAAGCGACCCGGTGAGTTGGGGTCGCTCAAAGCGCATTAAGAAGGGGCAACTTACCCAGAGGAAGGCGCCGGCGTCCACAGGAACGTCTCGACGTCATCGCCTGCGCGGGTACCGACGGTCTTCAATCGAGCGGGTCCCCACCCCCCCCCCCCGGGACCGGAGTCGCCGGTCCTTTCGTCGGTACGGACAGTGCGCCGGGCCTGCTGAAGGGTCGAGGCTGCGAGTTCGTTCCTTCCCAGCGCCTTCAGCGTTCACATCGGCTCTACAGCTCTAACTTCCGGCACGAAGTGCTTGAGCAGGTTCTCGATTCCGTGCCTGAGGGTCGCCGTCGAGGACGGACAGCCCGAGCACGCGCCCTTCATGTTTAGGTAGACGATTCCGTCCTTGAAACCCTTAAACACGATGTCGCCGCCATCGCCAGCGACCGCCGGGCGGACGCGGGTCTCGATCAGGTCCTTGATCGTCTCGACGGTCTCCTCGTCTTCGGGCGAGAAGAACTCGGTGTGCGCCTTCGCGGCGCCGGTGAGCACCGGGGCGCCGGAGAGGAAGAATTCCGTCACCACGCCGAGCACGGCGGGGCGCAGGTGCTGCCACTCGGCCTCGGACTTGGTGACCGAGATGAAGTCGGACGCCAGGAACACCGAGGCGACGCCGGGCAAGTCCATCAGCGCGCTCGCCAGCGGAGAGGCCTCGGCGTCCTCGGCCGTCGTCGCCTCGAACGTGCCGCTGTCTAGCACCGCGCGGCCGGGCAGGAATTTGAGCGTCGCCGGGTTCGGCGTGGCTTCAGTCTGGATGAACATGGGTCTTCCTCGGCTCGAGAGGTTTTCGATAGAGATAGGCGCGCACGGCGGTGAGCGCAAGCGCGTGGCCGGCATCGAATTTCTCGAGAGCCGACGCGTCGAAAGAAAGGTTGGGGCGGCGCGCCGAGAGGCGCTAGATGTCGGCGACGTTGGCACCGGGGGCGGGCGTGGGCGAAGGCGATCAGGACGGCTCGATGCGGACTTCGCGCGGGGGGCGGATCGATCGCTCCCGCCCGCTCGGTTTCTCGTTCGACGGCGCGCGCTATCGGGGCTTCGCCGGCGACACGCTGGCGAGCGCGCTCATCGCCAATGGCGTCGCGACCGTCGCGCGCTCGTTCAAATATCACCGCCCGCGCGGCGTGCTCGCCTGCGGCTCGGCCGAGCCGAACGCGATCGTCGAGCTCGACGCCGGGCCGGGGCGCGTGACCCCGAACCTGCGCGCGACCGAAATCGAGCTCTACGAAGGGCTCGTCGCGCGTTCGCAGAACGCCTGGCCGTCGCTGAGCTTCGACATCGGCGCGGTCGCCGGCCTGTTCGCTCCGCTGCTGCCTTCCGGTTTCTACTACAAGACCTTCATCCGCCCCCGGGGCGCGTGGGAAAAGCTCTACGAACCCGTGATTCGCCGCGCCGCCGGCCTGGGGCGCGCGCCGCGCTCGCCCGACCCGGACCGTTATGGCGGCGAATGGGCGCATTGCGACGTCGCGGTGGTTGGAGGCGGCCCCGCGGGGCTCGCGACCGCGCTCGCAGCGGCGCGCGCCGGCCGGCGCGTGATGCTCATCGACGAAGGCCCCGAATTCGGCGGTTCGCTGCTCGGCGAGACCCGGGCGGTTATCGACGGCCTGCCGGCGGCCGAATGGCCCGCGCGCGCCGTCGCCGAGCTCGAGAGTTTTCGCGCGAGGCTGCTGCTGCGCACACAAGTGTTTGGCTATTACCCCCACGATTTCCTCGCCGCCGTGGAGCGCTTCGCCGACCCGCGGTCGGCATGGCGGGAAAAGCTGTGGCGGGTGAGGGCGAAACGGGTGGTGCTGGCGACCGGCGCGCACGAGCGGCCGCTGGTGTTCCCCGGCAACGATCGGCCGGGCGTGGTGCTGGCGGACGCGGCCCGCGCCTACGCGCAGCGCTTCGGCGCTCTCGTCGGGCGCAAGATTGTCGTCGCCACGGCTCACGATGCGGGCCATCGCGCCGCGCTGGAGCTCGCCGAAGCCGGGGCAGCGATCGTTGCGGTCGCGGATTCGCGCGCGCTTCCCGCCGGTTCCTGGCCCGAGGCGACGCGAGCGGCGGGCCTGAAGATTTTCGCCGGCGCCAGCGTGGTCGCAACACGCGGCCGCCTGCGGGTGTCTGCTGCGACGATCGCAAAACTCGGCGGCGGCGGCGACGAGACGCTCGCCTGCGACGCGATCGCGATGAGCGGCGGCTTCACGCCCGACATCAGCCTGTTCTCGCAAAGCGCTGGAAAACTTCGCTTCGACGCTGAGAGCGGCGGCTTCGCGCCTGATGCGCCGGCGCAGAATTCGGTTTGCGTCGGCGCCTGCGGCGGGGAATTCGATCTCTCCCGAGCAATGGCTGACGGCGCGAACGCCGGCGACGAGGGGGCGGCCGCGCCGAAGGTCGAGGGCGCCGAGCCGATGCGCGGCGGCGCGCTAGGCCTCGTCGCGCGGCTCCCCGAGGCGGCGCTCGCCAAAGCTTTCGTCGATTTCCAGAACGACGTGACCGCACGCGACATCCTGCTGGCGACCCGCGAGGGCATGCGCTCGATCGAGCACCTCAAGCGCTACACCACCACCGGCATGGCGACCGACCAGGGCCGCAACGCCAATCTCAATGCGCTCGCGATCGCCGCCGAGGCGCAGGGCAAACGCATCTGGGAAGTCGGGCTCACGACCTTCCGGCCGCCGTATTCGCCGGTCACGTTCGGCGTGCTCGCCGGAGCTTCGCGCGGCGAGCGGCTCGAGCCGGCGCGCGAGACGCCGGTCCACCCCTGGTATGTCAGGCAGGGGGCCGTGTTCGAGGCGGCGGGTCTGTGGGAGCGCGCTTCGCGGCTGCCGTTGGCCGGCGAGAGCAAGGCTCAGACGGTCGCGCGCGAAGTGACTTCCACGCGCTCTGCTGCTGGAATCATGGACGCGTCCACGCTCGGCAAGATCGAGGTCGTCGGCCCCGACGCCGCGGCTTTTCTCGACCGTCTCTATGTCAATTCGTTCGCCAAGCTCGGGATAGGGCGCTGCCGCTACGGGCTGATGCTCAACGAAATGGGCTACGTCTACGACGACGGCGTCGTCGCCAGGCTCGCCGACGACCGCTTCCACATCACCACGACCAGCGGCGGCGCGGCCCATGTTTGGGCGGTGATGGAGGATTACCGGCAGACCGAATGGACGGACCTAAAGGTTTACACGACGTCGATCACCGAGCAATGGGCGACGATCGCCATCAACGGCCCGAGCGCCCGAAAAATCCTCGCGCCGCTCATCGAGAGGATCGACCTCGCGCCGGCCGCATTCCCGCACATGAGCCTCCGCATCGGGCGCATTGCCGGCGTTCCGCTGCGGCTCGCGCGCGTGAGCTTTACAGGAGAACTCGGCTTCGAGGTCAACGTGCCCGCCGATTACGGCCTCGCCGTGCAGGCCGCGATCTGGGACGAAGCGCGCAAACACGGCGCCTCAGCCTACGGCCTCGACGCGCTGCTGGTGATGCGCGCGGAAAAAGGCTTCATCGTCGTCGGCCAGGAAACCGACGGCACGGTCACCGCCGACGATCTGGGCTTCGGCAGGATGGTCGCGATGAGCAAGCGCGAGTTCATCGGCAAGCGTTCGCTGACTCTCCCCGACCTGAAGCGGCCGGGGCGCAAGCAGCTCGTGGGCCTGCTGGCCGAAGATGCGAGCTTCGTGCTCGACGAGGGCGCGCAGGTGGTCGGCGAGGCGGCGCCGCCGCCGGGAACGCCCGCTGAGGGCCACGTCACTTCGTCCTACATGAGTCCGACCTTGAAGCGCTCGATCGCCATGGCGCTGATCGCCGACGGCCGCGCCCGGCTCGGCGGGAGGGTCCACGTGACCACGCTTTCCGGTACGGCGCCGGCGAAGATCGTCGAGCCGATCTTCTACGACCGGGAGGGCCGCCGCCTTGAAGGCTGAAATGCCGCGCCGCGGTGCGCTCGACGACCGCGCTTTGCCTCAGGGCCTGACCTTCGGCGCCCGCGCCGCGCCGGCCGCCCAGCGCTTTCTGCTGCGCGGCGAGGCGCCGGCGGCGCGCGCCATTTTCCCGGCCTTCGGCGCCGCTCCGCCGGCGCGGCCGCTCGCCTCGGCGGCTATCGGGCAGCGTGCGGCGCTGTGGCTCGGACCGGACGAATGGCTGCTGATCGCCGAGGTCGAGGCCAAAGACCTCGCGGAGCAGCTCGAGCGGGCGCTCTCGGGCGTTTTTCACAGCCTGGTCGACGTGTCGCACCGTCAAACCGGCATCCTGCTCATCGGCCCCGGGGCGGCGCGGGCGCTGGCCTTCGGCGTCGCGCTCGACCTCGATCTCACGGCGTTCCCCGTCGGCATGGTCGCGCGCACGCTGTTGGTCAAGGCGGAAATCACGCTGTGGCGCCGCGCGCCGGATCGCTTCCGCGTCGAAGTCGCGCGTTCCTTCGCGCCTTACGTCGCCGCGATGCTGGGGGAGGCGGCGGAGGGGCTGTAGGGGGAGTGGGCGGCAGGCAGTCGTGAGGGGCGACGAGACAGGATCATCAATCAAGATATTGATTATTGAAATAAAATCGGCGCCAAGAGCTCGCTACATATGCGGCCTTGTGGCCGGAGGCCATTCGGTCGTCGGCGGCGATGGCAAATCGAACTGTCGGGTCGGCCTTCGCTCAGAGCGTCTGCAAAGAAAAAGCCGCCCGGAAGCGGCTTGTTTTTCGAGTATGGGAACGCATTATGTAAGGGCGCCGTCGATCTGGCGTGGCTTCTTTCCGTAATGATGAGCCTCGGCTTCCCTTGGCCCTGTCGTTTGCCGCGCAACCCGAACCGCGCCCGACGCGCCCTGAAACCCTCCGGCGGATCATCGCCGAGAAGCTGGAGACGAAGCCATGGGCGTTGTCCTTTTCGATACGCATGCCTTTGTCAAGCGGCTGACAGCCGCCGGGATGCCGGAAGCGCAGGCCGAGGTGTTGGCCGATGAGCAAACCCGTCTTATCGACGAACGTCTCGCGACCAAAACCGATTTGCGCGAAACCGAACTGCGCCTCGAAGCCAAGATCGAGACTACAATTCTGGCCGCCAAGTCAGAAATCTTGAAGTGGATGTTTGGAGCGATCGGGTTCCAGACCATCGTTATCCTAGGCGCCATCCTTGCGCTGAGCCGGTTCGGGCATTGAGGCTGCTGCCTCGAAGCGATTCGCGGCTTGTCGAGAAAGTGCTTGCCCATACGTAGCTTGCACGCGAAATTACCAGGGGCAATTTAGGAGGGGACAATGTTCTCGAAGCTCGTCTTGGCCGCTCTACCGATATGTTGCCTATGTGCAAACCCACAACGCGCACAGGCAACAGAATGGCCAGATAGCGTAAAGCACGCGCGCATAATCAGCGCAGCCCAAAACTTCCCAATATTTCTGGCCTTCAGATTGTTTCTGCTGATCTTTCCGATATCGGATCGCGCATAAAAGCTGACCCTACCAAAACCACGATGGTTAAACTAAGCGTCAAGGCCGCCACGATTAGCGAAACGTTTACGTACCTGTGCGGGTTGGACGACAGAGGGGGTGTAGTCGTCGTCTTCGTGCAAGTCGACTAAAGCCGCCCATTGGGAAGAGCGGCCTTCAGCGCCTCGATCGACACCTGCCCTGGCGCGCCCTGCGGAGGCCTCCGCTTGGAAGACTCGTTTGAGGATGAGGCGCTTGACAAGCCGACCGAGGTCGTCCTTCGACATCCTTCGACAGGCTCAGGATGAGGTCCGGATGAGGGAGCTTAAGCTACAGAATCGCGCCGCCCGGGAATCTGCCCCGGCTACAGCCTCTCTAAGCAAGAGCTTCACTTGGCAACCGAATCAGCTCCGACTGCCGACGCTCACGTGAACCGGAACAGTCCCGCCATCATGTTGCGCAGGAAGTTGGGTTCCTGGCCGCCGGTCGGGGTGGTGCGGCTGACGAAGTCGAACACCTGGCCGTCCTTCATGCCGTAATTGGCGATACGCTCGACTTTGCCGCTCTTGGCGAAATAGATCGCGAGCACGTGCTGGTCGACCGTCTCAGCCGGCATGAAGGCGAGCGCGCGATGGACCTTCTGGCCGATGTAGTACCAGGCGTCGCCGCCGACCGTGGAGGTCGTGGAAGGCGTGCCGAGGATTTCTAGCGCTTGCGGCTTGGTCGTCGAACCGACCTGCACCTGGTCGAGGGACCCAGGGTCGACCTGATAGCCGCGGTCGAAATCGCCGTTGTAGCCGAGGCAGCCCGAAACGCCGACCGCGGCCAGCACGACGGCCGCGAAAGCGCCGCTCTTGCGCGTGAGCGCGCGGCGCCTATTGTGGCTCGAATCCATTCACTCTCCCCCGCCCGGCGCGGTTCTCGACGAGCCCCGGCTCGGCGGACTGCGTAACCCGAGCGCGAGGGCAAAAGCAAGACGCCGCATGTCGCTGAACCGCTGGAACCCTTTGACGCGATGGCGCGACAGGCGCGCGCATCAGTCTAAAATCGACCAAATTCACGGCGAGATCGTGGCGGCGGCGCGCGCTCCGGAACTCTACGCCGTGCTCGGCGTGCCCGACGACATCGATGGCCGGTTCGAGATGATCGTCGTCCACGCCGGCCTGGTGCTGCGCCGGCTCGGCGAGCTCGGCGAACCGGCGCGGCCGTGGGCGCAGGACATCGTCGACCGGGTGTTCACGGGGTTCGAGGACGCCTTGCGCGAGTTGTCGATCAGCGACGTCGGCGTCGCCAAGCGGATGAAGGCGATGGCTTCTGCGTTCTTCGGCCGCATTGCGGTCTATCATGCCGCGCTCGCCAACGAGAACCCTGAGGCGCTCGCCGAGGCGCTGGCGCGCAATGTCTATCGCGGCGCCGTCAGCGGCGCCGAGCCGGCGCCGCGGATGCTGGCGCGCCGCATCTTCGCAGGCGCACTGGCGCTCGAGGGCGCGACGCTCGAAGCCTTCACGGATGGCGGTTTCCATTTTCCCCGAGGGTGAGATGATCGAAGAGACCGAATTCTCGCGACCGCTCGGCGTCGGTTCGCTGCCGCGCGAGGGCCTCGGGCGGCGCATCGCCGCGGACGCCGAGGAGCGGGCCGCGCTCGCCCGGCGCTTCGGGCTCGTCGACATCGCCGAGCTCGGCGCCGAGTTTTCGATTGTTCCCGCGGGCCGCAACGTGCGGGTGACCGGGCGCGTGCGAGCCGACGTCACGCAAACCTGCGTGATCACGCTGGAGCCGATCCCGGCGCATGTCGAGGAGGCGGTCGACGTGCTGTTCGCGCCGGCGCCGCGCGATCGCGCTGACCGGATTGCCCACGCAGAGGAGACGCTGACCCTGGACGGCGAGGACGAACCGGATCCGATCGTCGACGGCAGGATCGATCTCGGCGCGCTCGCCGCGGAATTCGTGGCGCTCGGGCTCGATCCCTATCCGCGCAGGGAAGGCGCCGAGTTCTCTGCCGCCGAGGCCGAAGACGATGAGGAAACGTCGTTCTCGGCTCTCGCCCGGCTCGACATTGTGAAGCCGGCAAAATCCTGAGCTCTCGGAAAAACGGCGCGTCGCGGGGTTGCCTCGAGGCGCGGAGCCGCTATTGTCGCGCCGCGAAACCGGGCGCCGGATCGAGATCGAATTTCGCGATGAAGAGCGAGGTCAGGATAGCTTTGGACGCGATGGGCGGCGACCATGGGCCGTCGGTGGTGGTCCCTGCCGCTGCGATCGCGTTGGAGCGGCGCCCCGACATCCGCTTTCTGTTGTTCGGGCGCAGCGAGGAGATCGAGCCGATTCTCGCCCGCCATCCGAATCTCGCCGCCGCGGCCGAGGTCCGCCATTGTGAGGTGGCGATCAAGATGACCGACAAGCCGAGCCAGGCTCTGCGCGCCGGCCGGCGCACCTCGTCGATGTGGCGCGCGATCGAGGCGATCAAGGACGGCGAGGCCGATTGCGCGATCTCCGCCGGCAACACCGGGGCGCTGATGGCGATGGCGAAATTCTGCCTGCGCATGCTGCCGATGATCGACAGGCCCGCGCTCGCGGCGATGTGGCCGACGCTACGCGGCGAATCGATCGTGCTCGATCTCGGGGCGTCGATCGGCGCCGATTCCCGCCATCTCGTCGATCTCGCGATCATGGGGGCGGCGATGGCGCGCATTCTGTTCGACATCGAGCGCCCGACCGTCGGGCTCATCAACGTCGGCGTCGAGGAAGTGAAAGGCATCGAAGAGGTGAAGGCCGCCGGCCGCATGCTGCGCGAGACCGATATTCCGCACCTCGCCTATCACGGCTTCGTCGAGGGCGACGACCTCGGGCGCGGCACCGTCGATGTGTTCGTAACCGAGGGTTTTACTGGCAATATCGTGCTGAAGACCGCCGAGGGCACCGCCAAGCAGCTCGCGCAATATCTGCGCGAGGCGCTGAACCAGAGCTGGCTAACGCGCCTCGGCTATCTGTTCGCGCGCAGCGGGCTCGAGGCCTTGCGGCGGCGCATGGACCCGGGCCGCGTCAATGGCGGCGTGTTTCTCGGGCTTGACGGCATTGTGATCAAGAGTCATGGCGGGGCTGACGCCACGAGTTATGCTGGCGCCATCGAAGTCGGCTATGACATGGTGCGCCAGGATTTGCTCGCGCAGATTCGCGAAATGATCGGGCAGACCAGCGAAGCGCCGGCGCCGGTCTGACGCAGTTCAACGCCCTCTATCCGGGAACGCCCGCTGCATGTCTTCTCCAAGAATCCGTTCCGTTGTGCGCGGCGTCGGCGCCGCTCTGCCCGAGCACGTCGTGACCAACGCCGAACTCGTGAAGACGGTCGACACGTCCGACGAGTGGATCCAGCAGCGCACGGGAATCCGTCAGCGCTACTTCGCCGCCGAGGGCGAGACGACGTCGACGCTCGGCGCACGCGCGGCGGAAAATGCGCTGCGCCGCGCGGGGCTGAAGCCCGAGGACATCGACCTCGTCGTCTGCGGCACCGCGACGCCGGACTACACGTTCCCCTCGACGGCGACGCAGATCCAGGCCGCGCTCGGCATCACTCGGGGCGTCGCCTTCGACCTGCAGGCGGTGTGCTCCGGCTTCGTGTTCGCGGTGGCCACGGCCGACAAGTTCCTCGCCTCCGGCTCGCACCAGCGCGCGCTGGTGATCGGCGCGGAGACATTTTCCCGCATTCTCGATTGGAACGACCGTACGACCTGCGTGCTGTTCGGCGACGGCGCCGGCGCCATGGTGCTGGAGCGGGAAGAAAGCGACGGCGCGCTGTCGTCGCCCGGCGTCATCGCCACCAAGCTGCGCTCCGACGGCCGGCACCGGATGAAGCTCTATGTCGACGGCGGGCCGTCGACGACCGGGACCGCCGGCCATCTGCGCATGGAGGGCCGCGAGGTGTTCAAGCACGCGGTCGGCATGGCCTCCGACGTGATCAAGGCCTGCATCGAGGAGGCGGGCGTCGGGCCCGCAGACATCGATTGGTTCGTGCCGCACCAGGCCAACCGGCGCATCCTCGACGCCTCGGCTGAACGGCTCGGCATCGCCACGGAGAAAATGGTGGTCACGGTCGACATCCACGGCAACACCTCGGCCGCTTCGATTCCGCTCGCGCTCGACGTCGCGGTCGGCGACGGACGCATAAAGCCCGGCGATCTCGTATTGCTTCAGGCGGTGGGCGGCGGCTTCACCTGGGGCGCCGCGCTGATCCGATGGTGAGCGAATCGGCCCCGGCGAGCCTCGGCGCGCTCGAACCGGAAGAGATCGATGCGGCGATCGCGTTGTGGTCGGAGACCGGGCTCGTTCGGCCCTGGAACAATCCGGCCGCGGACATCCGCCGGGCGCAGGCGAGCCCCCAGGGGACCGTGCTCGCCGCCCGGCTCGAGGGGGCGCTCGTCGCCACCGCGCTGCTCGTGTTCGATGGCCTTCACGGCTGGATCTACTATCTCTCGGTCGCCCCGCGCGCACAGCGCCGCGGGATCGGCGGCGCGATGGTGCGCGAAGCCGAGACCTGGCTGAAAGGGCGGGGCGCATCGAAGGTCCAGGCCATGGTGAACCCCGAAGACGAGCCGGTCGTCGCCTTCTTCGCGACGCTCGGCTATGAAGAAATGCCTGCGCTGGCGATCATGGCGCGCGACCTCGGCTGAGGGGGATGCCCGGTGACGCTGTCGGACGCGATCGTGCGCGCGGGGCTCGTCGAGCTCGCCGCGGCAGGGCTCGAACCCTCGGAGCGGGCCGGCGCGCTCGCGTCCGTTCGGACCGTCGTGCTCGTCGGCATGGCCGGGCGGGCGCCGTGGGCGGCTTTCGCGGCCTCGCCGGAATTTTCCGATGGCGCGCCGCATCCGCTCGACCGCTGGAGCCGGCGCGTCGTCGCGGCTTTGGCGCGCGAGCTCGGCGCGCTGCCGCTGTTTCCGTTCGACGGACCGCCGTATCTTCCCTTCCAGGCCTGGGCGCGACGCGCTGGATCGGCCTTCGCTTCGCCGCTCGGGCTCGGCGTCCATCGGCGTTATGGCCTCTGGCACGGTTTTCGCGGCGCTCTGGGCTTTGCCGAGGCGCTCGATATTCCCGCCGCTGGCCGCGAAAACCCCTGCGACGCCTGCGCGGGCCGGCCCTGCCTCTCGGCCTGTCCGGTCGGCGCGTTCACGCTATCGGGCTACGATGTCGAGGCCTGCGCCGCATGGCTACGCGAGCGGGGCGTCGATTGCCGCCACCGCGGCTGCCTCGCCCGTCGCGCCTGTCCCCTCGGCCTCGAGCACGCTTACGCGCCCGAACAGGCGAGCTTCCACATGGAGGCGTTTCTGAGCAGCCGCGAATCGTCACGGGGCGCAGCGCTGCGCTTATCGGGAGAAAGTCGAGATCCGCCCCGATAACAGGCGAGCGCTCGGGCTTCGGCTACGCTCGCATCGCCGTCAACGAACCGACCTGCTCTCGAGGCGCGAACGCCCAAAACGACAGCGGCGAGCACGGCCGCCGCAGGCCCCTCGCCGCTGTGGTCGTTGCGCGCCTCCCGTCCGGCGCCCGCGGCCTTTTGCCTATGACCTGTCTGTCATGCCGCCGGCTTGCGACGACGCCAGAAGCCGTATCCCAGGAGACCAATCAGCCCGGGAAGCCCGGCGCCCGCGATGGGTCCAGGGACGGCCGTGGCAAAAGATGTCACCTTGACGGCCCTAGTATAGGTGTTGGTGAAGTTGATCTCAACCTTTTCATTTTCATTCTTGTGCGTAGTCGCGGGCAACTGGAACGTGATTTTATTTGAGCTTGGGACACCTAAAGTGCCGCCGCTCTCCATCCCCAATTCCACGCCCGCCGCATTGAAGATCGTCGCGGTCCACGACAATTTGCACGGGGGCGTATTACACACCTTCTTTGTGTTGACGAAGGTGGTCGTGATCAAGTCCGTGTACGTCCATACTGCCCCTTTCATGGCGATCAGCCACGATTCCGCGAAGGTGCCTACTCCACCGTCACTGGCCAGGGTCAGGTTGGCGCCGGTCGTCGCATGCGCCGCACCTGCGGAGAGGGCCGCGGCCAGGGCAACTGCGCCCACTCGATATGCCATTTTGCTCATGCCCAATCCCCCTCGAATTGGAAAACACCCCGGGGCTGCTTGCATTGCCTTCGGCACAATACTGTTGGCATTGCGGCTTCGCGATGTCAACATTTAATTTACGCTAGGAAATGGGAATGGCTCGAGGAGGATCCGCTCGGGCGGATAGCAAGAAGGATTCCCGGGAAGGCTGCAACCCGGGAGGGAGGACCAGCAACGGAGGGGCTCGCGAGGCCGCTTTCACGGCTCGAAGACCTGCTCGCGCGAAACGCGCTCCGGCGCGCTCCGGGGCGAAGCGTCGACGATTGCGCCGCTCGCTCCGGTCCGGCGAGTTTCGCTCATGACCTTTCCTCGGGACGCGTAGTCGCCGCGGCCGCGATCCGACCTCGTGATCGCCCTCGGGGCCCGCTCGACCGATACGGTATCGAGATACCGCATGACCGAATCGCTCGAAATTCTCGCTGATTCCGGCGATTCCGCGTTGACGGATTGCGCGGAAGCCTCTAGAAGCGGGCCCCTGAACCGCGAGCGATGCGCACGCGAAAACTCTCGGAATTCCAGTCCATGTTCGGCAAAACCCATTCGACCAAGACGGCCGACGTCGAGAAGAAGTGGCTTGTCATCGACGCCAAGGGCCTCGTCGTCGGCCGGCTCGCGACCGTCATCGCGATCAGGCTGCGCGGCAAGCACAAGCCTTCCTTCACTCCTCACATCGACGACGGCGACAACGTGATCGTGGTCAACGCCGACAAGGTCGTGCTCACCGGCAGGAAGCGCGACCACAAGGTCTATCACCACTACACCGGCTATATCGGCGGCATCAAAGAGCGCTCCGCCAAGTCGATTCTCGAGGGCCGTTTCCCCGAGCGCGTGCTGGAAAAGGCGGTCGAGCGCATGCTGCCGCGCGGGCCGCTGGGCCGCCAGCAGTTCGGCAATCTCCATGTCTACAAGGGGCCCGACCACCCGCACGAGGCCCAGCAGCCGGTCGCGATCGACATCGCGGCGATGAATCGCAAGAACACCCGGAGCGTCTGACCATGGCCGAAACCCTGAGTTCCCTCGCCGATCTCGCGGCTTCGTCGGTCGCGCCGCCCGCCGAGGCGCCCGTGCATGTGCAGAAGCTCGACAAGGAAGGCCGCGCCTACGCCACGGGCAAGCGCAAGGACGCCGTCGCGCGCGTCTGGATCAAGCCCGGCGCCGGAAAGGTCGACGTCAACGGCAAGCCGCTGGATGTCTATTTCGCCCGGCCCGTGCTGCGCATGATTCTCAACCAGCCGCTGGTCGTCGCCAATCGCGTCGGCCAATACGACGTGATGATCAGCGTGGCCGGCGGCGGCCTTTCCGGCCAGGCCGGCGCGGTGCGTCATGGTCTCGCCAAGGCGCTCACCTGCTACGAGCCGGAACTGCGCGCCGCGCTGAAGAAGGTTGGCTTCTTGACCCGCGACTCGCGCGTGGTCGAGCGCAAGAAGTACGGCCACGCCAAGGCCCGCCGCAGCTTCCAGTTCTCCAAGCGCTGAGCCGGAAAGCGCGCGGGAGAAGCGAGAAGGGCGGCTCCGGCCGCCCTTTTTTGTCGTATACATCGTATACGAGGATGGAGACGGGCATGGCGAAAAGACTCTTCATCGACGGCGAGGCCGGCACGACGGGGCTGCAGATCCGCGAAAAGCTCGTAAGCTTCGCCGGCGTCGAGCTGGTCAGCCTTCCCGCCGCGGCGCGCAAGGACGTCGGCGCCAAACGAAAGCTGCTCGCCGAGGTCGATTTCACCATCCTCTGCCTGCCGGACGAGGCGGCCAAGGAGGCGGCGAAGCTGATCGACGAGCTCGGCGACGCGGGTCCGCGGGTCATCGACGCCTCCAGCGCCCATCGCGTCGCGCCGGGTTGGACCTACGGCTTTCCCGAGCTCGTCGCGGGGCAGGGCGAGCGAATCGCCAATGCCCGCAAAGTGACGAATCCCGGCTGCCATGCGACCGGCGCGATCGCGCTCATCCGCCCGCTCGTCGAGGCCGGCCTCGTCGCGCCGAGCGCGGCGCTGTCGATCGGCTCGGTGAGCGGCTATTCCGGCGGCGGCAAGTCGATGATCGAGGCCTACGAGAGCGCCCGCGCGCCGGCCTTCGAGCTCTACGGGCTGGCGCTCGAGCACAAGCACATGCCGGAAATCTGCCTCTATTCGGGGCTGACGGCGCGCCCGATCTTCCTGCCCTCGGTCGGCAATTTCCGCCAGGGCATGCTGGTGAGCGTCGCGCTGGCGCTCGATGGGCTGCCGGGCAAGCCGACGGGGGCCGATATTCGCGCGGCGCTCGCCGTCCACTACCGGGGCGCGCGCTACGTGAGAGTCGTCGAGGACTCCGCGCTGCGCCTCGAGCCCGAATCGCTCAACGGCACGAACGAGCTCGAGATCCACGTCTGCGCCAACGAGGCGCGCCGCCAGGCGGTGCTGGTCGCCAAATTCGACAACCTCGGCAAGGGCGCCTCCGGCGCGGCGGTGCAGAACCTCGAGCTGATGCTCGGGGGGTGAACCGAGCCAGCTCACGCGCAGGCGGCCTCGATACGGCCGGCGTTCTCCAGTTGCCGCTCGACGACCTCGGTGGCGACGCCAAAATCTCCTGCGACGCCCACGAGATCGTAGCCGTCATCGATCATCGATTCGATTTCGGCGACGGGCGCCAGAAACTCCGCGGCGAATGCGCGGCTCAGCGCTTGGCGGTGCGCCGACCGAAGGTCATTGATCGCCGAGCGCCGCGAATCGGGAAAGCAGATCACGTCGCCCACGCCCCGCGCCAAGGCGAAAAGCTGCGAGGCCTTGGCGACGTCCGTTGTTCCATGCGATCGCAGATGCAGCCGCACGCCGTCGTCGGCGACGGTCCGCAACAGCCGCACGCCGGCAACCGGCGGCGCCGCGGCAAACCTGTCGTTTGCCCCGAAAACTCTGGCTAACTCGCCGAAATCGGCGAAACGCGTGGCAGCTGTGAGCCCGAGCCGCGCGCGTAGCGCGCGCGCTCTGCGATAGCCCCTGGCCCAGCCGGGCCCGTCTCGCGTGGCCGGCGAGTCGGCCGCCAGAGCGTGTGCCGCGTCCGCGAGCGCCGGCGCCAGACAT
>JBKQKS010000113.1:0-4488 GCA_052147395.1 Roseiarcus sp. | reverse complement strand
GCCGACGCCATCGTGCAAGAGTCCCCGAAAGGTCAAACGGCTCGACACGAGGCGCGAGCCCGCCGCCCCCGATGAATCACCGTCTCAAATCCGTGGGTTCGGAAGCGAAAATGCGGAAAGTCGAGCTTAGGCGACGCGGCGAAATTACTGAATCGCTCGAGATGTCCGACGCTCCGTCATTGCGAGGAGCGTAGCGACGAAGCAATCCAAAGGCCGCAGCCCGGCCGCCCTGGATTGCTTCGCTTCGCTCGCTTTTGACGGTAACGACAGTTGGCGCACTTGTTTCGCCGCCTCGCCTTCGTCCGTCCTTGCGAGGAGCGTCGCGTCGAAGCCATCCAAAGGCCACAGCCCGGCCGCCCTGGATTGCTTCGCTTTGCTCGCTTTTGACGGCGACGACGGCCACGCCCCCGCGACGCAGACCAGCAAAGCGAACGCGGCGGCTCGCGACCGCTCAGGTGAGTTTGAAGTCGCTCGCGGTGAGCTTGGTGTCGCCGACGACGGTGATGAGATCGTAGTCGTTGGCGCTCAGGTGAATGGTGCTCTGACCGCTGGCGACGGTGATGTAGAGCTCGGAGAAGCTCACGAGGTTCGCATACGAGGTCAGGTCGATGACGTCCTTGCCGGGACGGAAATCCTCGATGAACGCGTCGTGGTCGCCGGCGGAGAACACGAACCTGTCGCCCGCGAGCGATGCGGTCGAGGCGACGTTCGCCGCGCCGCCCCACATGTAGGTCACGGCGTCGTAGCCGGCGATGAGCGTGTTGCCGCCGCCCGAAGTCGTCCCGGTCATCGTCTCGGCGTCGCCGTAGAGGAAATTCGAGGAATCGGCGCCGCCGACGAGCGTGTTGCCGCCGCCGCGCGCCGAATTCGCCATCGTCAGCGCGTCGCCGACGATGAGGTTGTAGGCGTCGGCGCCGCCCGTGAGGGTATTGCCGCCGACGACCGCGGAGCCCGAGAGCGACGAGGCGGCGCCGTAGAGGAGGTTCGTCGAGTACGCCCCGCCCTGCAGCTGGTTGCCGAGACCGCGCGCCGCGCCGGACATCGTGGCGGCGTCGCCGATCATGAGATTGTAGGAATCGGCGCCGCCGACGAGCGTGTTGGCGCCGCCGACCGCATGGCCGTTCATCGTGGCCGCGTCGCCCGCGATCTCGTTGTCCGAATTGGCGCCGGCGACGATCGCGTTGCCGCCGCCCTGCGCGGCGCCGGTGAGGGTCAGCGCGTCGCCGTCGATTCTGTTGGTCGAATAGGCCCCGCCGTAGAGCGTGTTGCCGCCGCCGCGCGCGGAGCCGTCGATCAGATCGGCGTCGCCGATGATGAGGTTCGAGCTGTCGGCGCCGCCCTGGATCAGGTTCGCCCCAGCGACGGCGCCGCCGCCGAGCGTCGCGGCGTCGCCGACGAGATCGTTGGTCGAGCCGTAGCCGCCGATGAGCTCGTAGGCCGAGAGGGAACCGCCGTCGACTTCGCCGCTGGTGTCGCCATAGAGGAGATTGTACGCATAGGGCGCGCCCTGTCGCACGATGCGGTCTGCCGTAATTCCCGTGCTCATGCTCGCCGCTTGGCCCTCGAGTTCGTGGCCGCTAACCCCGAGTTACCTGACAAGTCGATAAGATGTGGCGAAGTCGACCTCTCGGGCCGTAGAAGTCGAGCAGCGAGATCGAGCTCATGGTGAATTTCTATTTAACCTGTGCTGTTCTCGTCGCCGTTCCCGTCACCATGACCCCGGCGACGACAAAAGCGAGCCCCGCCCAGGACATCAGCGGCGTTGGCTCCGCGAACACTAGCGCGCCGAGCGCCAGGCCGACGAACGGCACGATGTAGTTGTTGAGCGCGGCAAAGGTTGCCCCGGCCGTCGCCACCAGACGGAAATAGACGAGATAGGCGAGCGCGGTGTTGAAGGTTCCGAGCGCGAGGAGCGCTTCGAGCGGCGCCGCCGGCGCGCTCACGACTTCCCGCATTGTTCCGGCGCCGTCGGCGGCGAGCCAGGCGACGGTGAGCATCGCCGCCGACAGCGCCATTGACGCGGTCGCGGTCATCGCGGAACCGATGTCGCGCGACGACTTGCGCGACAGCAGCGCGCCCAGCGCATAGAACATTGCGGCGGCGAGCCCGAGCGCGCGGCCGAGCATCGCGTTGGGAAAGAGCGCGGGATCGACCGGCGCGCCCATCGCCAGCGCGACGCCGAAAAGGCCGAGCGCGAGCCCGAGCGCCGCTTTCAGGCTCCAGACTTCGCTCGAGCCCATGCCCCGCGCGAAAAGCATGGTCGCCACCGGCGCCGCGCCCATCATCAGCGCCAGATCGCCGCTGGTCGTCAGTTTCGCCGCGGCGCCGAGCGCGAGCATCGGCGCCGCTTGGCCGATCGCCGCCAACGCGAAAAGGCGCAGCCACGGGTTTTTCGCGCGAGGCCAGCGCCAACCGGCGGCGAGCGCGACGAATGCAAGCGCGACGGCGCCGACCGTGAGCCGCCCGCAGGCTAGCGCGAGGGGCGCGAGCCCGCTCGCCGCGATTCTGATCAGCAGGAACGACGTTCCCCACAGCGCGGAGAGGAAGGCGAGCGTCAGATAGGGCATCGGCAAAAACCCGAGCGGAGAGGTGGCGCGAGCGCGTTTTCACGCCTTGGGTGACGACATTCGCGCTCGGCAAGGATAGATTGGCTCGAGAAGGGGAGGCCGCTCATGAGCTTTCGCTCGATCTGTTTCGTCATCATGCCCTTCGGCCGCAAGGCCGACGGCACGGGGCGGATGGTGGATTTCGACCGCATCTACAACGACGTGATGGCCCCCGCGGTCGAGGCGGCGGGGCTCGACGGCATTCGCGCCGACGAGGAACAGGGCGCCGGCTTCATTCACAAGCTCATGTACGAACGCATCCTGCTCAGCGAATATGCGATCGCCGATCTCACCATTCTCAACGCCAACGTCTATTACGAACTCGGCATCCGCCACGCCGCGCGGCCCGAGACCACGGTGCTGACGCTGGCGCAGGGGTGTTCGCTGCCGTTCGATGTCGGTCCGCTGCGCTCGCTGCCTTATGCGCTCGACGACAAGGGGCTGCCGGCCGACGTCGACGCCGCCAGGGCGGCGCTGACGGACAGACTGGTCGAAGCGCGGCGGCACAGCGCCGCGGATTCGCCGCTGTTCCAATTGCTCGAGGGCTACCAGGCGGCGCCGATCGACCGGCTGAAAACCGACGTGTTCCGCACCAAGATCGCCCTCGAGGAGGACCTCAAGGCGCGGCTCGCCAAGGCGCGCGAGGGGGGCCGGGCCGGGCTCGACGCGCTGTGCCAAAGCCTGGGCGACCTCAGCGCGATTCAGGCGGGCGTCGCGGTCGACCTCATGCTGTCTTACCGCGCCTTGTCCGCGTTCGAGCGCATCGTAGACCTTTGCCCCAGGCTGGATATGTCGCTACGGCGCACCCAGCTCGTGCGCGAGCAATGGGCGCTCGCGCTCAACCGCGTGGGCCGCGATCGCGACGCCGAGGACATGCTCACGCAACTGATCGAGGAGCGCGGCCCCTCGAGCGAGACCAACGCCCTGCTCGGGCGCATTCACAAAGACCGCTGGGCCAGGGCGCTGAAGGCCGGCGATTCTCTAGCCGCGCGCGGGCATCTGAGGAACGCGATCGTTGCCTACCGCGCCGGCTTCGAGGCCGACTGGCGCGACGCCTATCCGGGAATCAATGCGGTGACGCTGATGACGATCGCCGACCCCAAGGACCCGCTCGCCAAGGAGATGGCCGGCGTCGTGCGCTACGCCGTGCGCCGGCGTCTGACCGGCAAGCCGGACTATTGGGACCACGCGACGATGGTCGAACTCGGCGTGATCGCTTCGGATTGGGACGCCGCGTCCAACTCGCTCTCCGACGCTCTGGCCGCGCTCGACGAACCCTGGAAGGCCGAGACCACCGCCAACAATCTGCGCATGATCGCCGATGCGCGGCAGGCGGCGGGCATCGCTGTGAAGGAAACGCGCGAGCTGATTGCCGAACTGGAGAAACGAGGGCCGCAGAAGAGCGCCGCGCCGAGCTAGTGGTCAGAATCTGACGCTCGGCGCCCGCGTGGATCAGCAGCTCAACGGTTGCACTCGAGCTGTTGCGGACATTCCCGGCGGTGCATAAATCAAGATTAATGCGCTGCGAGCCGAGACCAAGAAAATCAGCGGGTTACGTGGCGCAAAAATCTGGTGCAGAAGGGTCCGTACGCCGCCCCTCTGCGACGTTCCTGGACGGGCGCCGAGTGTTGGGCTTTGACCGCTAGTCGCCCGAGTCGCTCGAAATTGGGGGTATAACCTCTCGAGTTTGACGCGAGCGTCGTTGGTGGTAAACTGCCAATCGGCTTTGGCGTGATGTTTGTTTCGATGGGCCTGCCAAGCGGCGACCTCTTTTTCGAGCGTTGTCTTGTCGGGAATGCGGCGATCCAGGCATTGAGTGGTCAGGACGGCGAGTTCGGATTCGGCCATGTCGAGCCAGCTTCCGTGTTTGGGCGTGTAATGC
>JBKQKS010000112.1:0-7709 GCA_052147395.1 Roseiarcus sp. | reverse complement strand
TGGACGCCGACGCTCCTATTTGGATTGCCGGATTACAGCGCACGCAACGCCCGCTTCCCGCCCCGAGCGGCCGCTCGGGGGATTACGGTGATTCATGAGTAATTCCCTAATTCACGGTATCCCCAGGCTGCCGTCGCTCACTGTGTAAAGCGCTCGACCGGGGATCTACGAATTCATAAAACGATAAATATGCATGTGTAATTCGTAATTCCCCGTAATGCAGCGTGGGGTGCACTCCAGAACCGAGCGGGACAAAAAGGGAGGTGAGCCCATCACCGTAATTGCCGAATTTCGAGGCCGCTCCACCCGGACCAGGCTTGGTCAAGCTGCCTGCTTGAGCGCTAATCACCAACGGGTCGCGGTCTTTTTCCGCTCTCGTCCACCAAAGCATGAATATGACGAACAGCCCAGCCATCCCCTTTTTCGTTCAACAGCCTGAATACGCGCCACACTGGGCGAGTGATGGACGCTTCGACGGCGCCAAATACACCACGCAGATCCCCTGCCTCATCTCCAAGTCTTTCAATTCCCTTTAGCAGTGTCAGGAGTGCAAAATTTCTTCCATCGGTTACATTCAGCCGGCAATGAAGCCGCAGCGAAATATGCGACGCAAGTACTGATCTCCATGAATCTTCCTTCGACCAGAAATACATTGACACGATGTGGTAAAAGGCTGGCCTCAGCGCGGCCAATCGAAATTCATCAATCCAATATTCCGCCTCGTGAAGAGCAGAGAATAAGCGTGAGCTTCGCTTCATCAAATAGATAAAATGGGTAATCCCCCGGCTCTGCCGGGGGACTGCAATAGTTTGACATTTCCTGGAGTACTCACTCCGAGCCACTGATCCGAAAGTGCGGGGCAATTCACGAAGTTGGTGAGCGGACCGAGTTGGCGCGGCCTCGGTGATTTTCGTCGAAGCACGGGTCGAGCGTCACGTTCGGGGCGTAGCATTATAACGCATCTATGGAGTGTTCCTCCGCGCGTGACGCGATCAACGCGCTCGAAGCCGCGCGAGCGGCGTCTTCAGCCGCTTTGAGCGGCTCACGTCACGAAAGCCCCCGGCTTTGCCGGGGGATGGTTACTTCTGCCCGCGAGAAAATGCGTGCAATCAGTGGACTGGCCCCCTCCTCCCGGTCCGGGCGTCTCGACGCGGCCGAAGCCGAGCGGCCTCGGCTGGCGGCGACGCCGCAGAGCCCGCTCGCAGCGCTGATCCAGGCGCTTCGGCGCGACGATGGCGGCAGGCTAGATAACATCAAGTCCATAGATGGAATAGATATAGAAGACGAAGATGCCGACCCGGACCAGGCTCGACAGGGGGGGTGACAGAAACGCCCGGCTAACGCTTTGAAATCGCGGAAACCCTGGACAAAAATGACCACGCGCGCGGGTCTACGACGACGCCATATCGAACTCCCGATCGAAACGGCCGCTCTCCGCCTACGGGCGCCGTTCCGCGCCCGGCGCAAAACCTTGGACTGGATTTGGCCCCCTCTCCCGCCCGCGGGAGAGGGTTGGGGTGAGGGGCAAGCAGGGCAGGCAACCCCTGAAAGAAGGCCCTCATCCGGCGCTTCGCGCCACCTTCTCCCGCAAGCGGGAGAAGGGCCCCAAAACGGCGGAAGCTCACGCCACCTCGGCGAGCGCCATCGCGCGACGGCTGGGCGCGCTCTTGGGGATGGTGACGAGCACCACGGTGCCCTCGCCCACGCGCGACGTCACGCGTAGCGCGCCGCCGTGCAGCTCGACGAAGGAATTGGCGATCGCCAGGCCGAGCCCGGACCCCTTCATGCCGTTGGCCATCGTCTTGTGGGCCTGCACGAACGGCCGGCCGATGAGCTCGATCGCCTCTTCGGCGATGCCCGGGCCGTCGTCCTCGACGTAGAAATAGACCTGGTCCTTGAAGGTCTGGGCGCCGAACGCAACCGTGCCGCCCTCGGGCGCGAATTTCACGGCGTTGCGCAACAGCGTCGTCAGCACTTTCTCGATCGCGTTGCGGTCGGCGGAGAGCGTCTCGACGGGGTCGACCTCGATCTGCAGTTTGATGTTCTTCTCGCGGGCCGTCGCGTCGACATCGCTCGCCGCCTTGCCTATCGCCGCCTCGACCGCGAACTTCGAATAATCGAGCTGGATGCGGCCCGATTCGAGCCTGGCCATGTCGAGCACGTCGCTGAACACCGCCAGCAATTGCTGCCCGCTCTGCAGGATGTAGGCGGAGTAGTCGCGATATTTGGACGAGCCGATCGGGCCGAAGGTCTCGGCTGCCATGGTCTGGGAAAAACCGATGATGGCGTTGAGCGGCGTCCTGAGCTCGTGGCTCATGTTGGCGAGGAACTCGGCCTTGGCGCGATTGGCGGCCTCGGCCTCGGCCTTCTGCTCGTGATAGCGCTCGGCGAGATCGGAGAGCTGCCGCGCCTGCTGTTCCAGCGTGCGCCGCGACTGGCGCAATTGCGCAACGGAGGCGAGCAGCAGCCGCTCCGATTTCTGCAATTGCTCCTGATGCTCCTTGAGCGTCGTGATGTCGGTGCCGACCGAGACGAAGCCGCCGTCGCGCGTACGCCGCTCGTTGACCTGCAGCCAGCGCCCGTCGGCGAGCCGCGCCTCGTAGGTGCGGGCGCGTTCGACGCCGAGCGCCGGCTCGCGGGGATGGACCGTCGCCTGGTCGGCGACCTCGGGCGCCGAGCCGATCGCGAACAGTTCGGCGTAGGAAGCGCCGGCGCGCGTCGCCTCGGGCGGCAGATTGTGCAGGCGCTGATATTTCGAATTGCAGAGCACCAGCCTGTTGGCTGCATCCCAGAGCACGAAAGCCTCGGAGATCCCCTCGATCGCCTCGCGCAGCCGCTGATCGGCGGTGGCGTTGATTTCGGCCTCGCGTTTGCGCTCGGTGATGTCGAGCGCGACCCCGACCAGACGCCTGCAGCCGATCGCCTCATCGACGACGACCGCCGCGCGCTTACGGATCCACAGCCATTGTCCGTCGCGCCCGAGCATGCGGAATTCGATGTCGATGGCGCCGTCGCCGGCCGCCAGCGCCTCCTCGATCAGATCGCAGATCGGCCGATCGTCGGGATGCGCGAGCGCTTCGATCTCCAGCGCGCAGAGGCTCGGGCGATAGGTCTGGCCGAGGAGATCGAACATCGAGCGCGACCAGGTTGCCCGGCCGTTGTCGAGGTCCCAGTCCCACAGGCCGCAACGTCCGCGCGTCAGCGAGAGCTCGACGTGGCCGCGGTGGATCGAATCGCGGAACGCGTTACGGCGCGAGCGGCGCGCCTGGCGCCGCACGTAGGCGACCGCGGCGGCGAGCGCCGAGCCGAAGGCCGCGAGCACGAGGAGGATGTAGAAGGCCTGCTCGCGCCAGAGGGCGAGGGCGTCGGCGACCGGCACGATCATGACCACCTGCCCGCGCGCACGCCTGAGATTTCTGACCGCGGCGAAGGCCGCGGCGCCGTCCTTCTCGACGCCGATCGTCCCCGCCTTTTCGCCGAGGATTGCGAGCGGACTGGCGGCCCCCATCAGGTCGGCGAGCGTCGCTCCGGGCTTCGAGGGGAGCGGCGCGCTCGCCACCACGGCGCCGTCGCGGTCGGTGACCACGGCGACGCCGTTCGGCGGCGGCGCGGCGTCGGACAAAGCCTCGTTCAGCGCCTCCCCCACTTCGCTGTCCGGTTGCGCCTCCAGCGCGTCGTCGATGCGCTCCTCGACAGCGCCGACATAGAGGCCGACCAGGTGTTGCGCAGCTTCGACGGAACGCGACCGGTCGTCGTAAAGGTGCTGAACCGAGAGCGCGGCGACGACGACGAAGGCGGCCGACGCGAGGAGGGCGGCGGCGTGCTCGCGCCGGACGAGATCCACGCCGAGAAGTTCCCTGAGCCAGACGCGCGCCCGCGCGGCGGCGGCGCCGAGAGCTAACTGCAAGGACACGCCTCCCCCGCTGCCGCGCGCAACCGCGTCATCCAAATCCCCCGAAATTTTGCACTGGCATGACCGGGGGACCCGACACGCGCCCCGAATCACCGCGATAAGAATCCGAGCCGGCGCCTTTGTCCAGACCTTAATGAACCATTGATTCTTATTTTTCGGTTGACGCGCGTTAGAGACCCCCGAGGCGTCTCGGCGGCTTCGAGAGTTCGCATGGCCGTGGAAAGGTCGAGACCGCGCTCGTTCAAGCGAGCGAGCGGGTGACGATATCCCTCACATCCGCCGAGAGGTCGTCACGGGCGGCGATGCGCCGCAGCGCCTGTTCGGCCTTTTCTCGCCGCCCCGCCTCGAGCGAGCGCCACGAGCGCATCGCCGTCAGCAGCCGCGCCGCGATCTGCGGATTGGTCGGATCGAGCGTCAGCACCACCTCCGCGAGCAAGCCGAAGCCGGCGCCGTCGGCGCGATTGAATTGCGTCGCATTGGCGGTGAAGCCGCCGATCAACGCCCGGACCCGGTTGGGGTTGGCGAGCGAGAACGCATGGTGGTTCATCAGCGCGCGCACGTTGTCGACCGTCTCCGGCTCGGCGATCTGCGCCTGCAAGGCGAACCACTTGTCGAGGATGAGCGGCTCGGCGGCATAGCGGCGGCCGAAGGCGTCGATGGCGCGAAAGCGCGACGGGCCGGGAATCGTCGAGATCGCGGTGAGCGCGCCGAGCTGCTCGGTCATATTGTCGGCCGCTGCGAGCTGATGATGAGCGCGCCGGACGCCGTCGATCGCATTGCCGGCGGCGATCATCGCCAGCGCCCCGTTGCGCAGCGCCCGCCGCCCGGCGCTCGCGGCGTCGGGCGAGAACGGGCCCTCGTCCGCCATGCGGTCGTGCAACCCGATCAACGCCTGCGCGTGGGAGCGCCCGAGCGCGCCGCGCAGCGTCTCGCGAGCGACGCGGATCGCGTCGGGATTGACGTCCGAAGCGATTTCGCGCGCGAGATCGGCTTCGCTCGGCAGCGCCATCGCCAGCGCCGCAAAAGCCGGATCGATGCGCCCGACCAGCGCGTCGTCTAGGAGCCCGCCGTAGGCGGCGATGAAGGCGCCGGGCGAGACGGGCGCGCGGCCCTGACGAATCGAGGCGACGGAGCGCATCAACAGCCGCGTCGCGAGGGTCTGCAGCGACTGCCAGCGATTGAAGCTGTCGCTGTCGCTTTTCAACAGCACGAGGAGGTCGTCCTCGGTGACGTCGTCGTCGACCCTGACCGGCGCCGAGAAGTTGCGCAGCGCCGACAGCGCCGGACGGCGTCCAACCCCAGTAAAAGTGATCGTGCGGCGCTCGCCTGCGAGAGCGAACACGCCGCTCGCGAGCTCGGCCGCGGTCGCGTCCGTGGCGACCAGCGGCAGGTCGCCGGTCTCGCGGTCGACGAGCCCGAGCGCGATCGGCATCGTCATCGGCTGCTTCTCGCTCTGTCCGGGCGTCGGTCCCAGCGATTGCGCGAGCTCGACGCGCAAAGTCGCGGCGGCCTCGTCGAAGGCGGTGCGGATCGTCACCAGCGGAGTGCCGGCCTGCGCGTACCAGAGCTCGAAATTCGTCAGATCCCGGCCCGAAACCTCGGCGAAGCAGGCGAGAAAGTCCTCGACCGTCGCCGCTGTTCCGTCGCAGCGCTGGAAATAGAGGTCCATGCCGCGGCGGAAGGCGCCGGCGCCGATCAGCAGTTTCAGCATGCGGATCACCTCCGCGCCCTTCTGGTAGACCGTCGCCGTGTAGAAGTTGTTGATCTCGTGATAAATTTCCGGGCGCACGTTGTGCGCGAGCGGCCCCGCGTCCTCGGGAAACTGCGTCGTCTTGAGCGCGCGCGCTTCCGAGATGCGGCGCACCGGCGCCGAGCGCTGATCGGCCGAGAATTCCTGATCGCGGAAGACGGTGAGGCCCTCCTTCAGGCAGAGCTGGAACCAATCGCGGCAGGTGACGCGGTTGCCAGTCCAGTTGTGGAAATATTCGTGGGCGATGACGCCCTCGATGCCGGCGTAATCCTCGTCGGTCGCCGTGCCCGAGGACGCGAGTACGTATTTGTCGTTGAAAACGTTGAGGCCCTTGTTCTCCATGGCGCCCATGTTGAAGTCCGAGACGGCGACGACGTTGAAAACGTCGAGGTCGTATTCGCGCCCATAAGCCGCCTCGTCCCACAGCATCGCGCGCTTGAGCGAGTCCATCGCATAGGCGGCGCGGTCCTCCCGGCCGTGCTCGACGTAGACGCCCAGATCGACCCAACGCCCCGACGCGGTGACGAAATGATCGGCGACGTGGGCGAGGTCGCCGGCCACCAGCGCGAACAGATAGCAGGGCTTCTTGTGCGGATCGCGCCAGATCGCAAAGTGGCGATCGGTCCCCGGCAGGTCGCCGCGCGTCTCGAGATTGCCGTTGGCGAGCAAGACCGGCGCCTCGTCCTTCGCCGCCTCGATCCGCGTGACATAGGTCGACAGAACATCGGGCCGGTCGAGAAAATAAGTGATGCGGCGAAAGCCCTCGGCCTCGCATTGCGTGCAATAGGCCGAACCGCTGCGATAGAGCCCCATCAGCTTGGTGTTGGCGGCCGGATCGAGCTGCGTCTCGATGCGCAGCTTGAAGGCGCGCGGCGGCGGCGCGGCGAGGATCAGTTTGTCGGGGGAAACCGCCACGGCGGCGGAGTCGGGCGCCGCGCCGTCGATCTCGAGGCGGACGAAATTGAGTTCGTCGCCGTCGAGCGCCAGCGCCGCCCCCGCGCGCCCCGCCGGATTGGGCCGCACGGCCAGTATCGAGACGACGCGCGTCGCATGGCGCTCGAGCGATATGTCGAGCTCGACGGAGTCGATCAGGTAATCCGGCGGCCGATAGTCGGCAAGACGGATCGGCTGGCCCGTGCTGGTGCGCATCGAACGTTCCTCATTTGAATCGAGACAAAGGGCCTCCGGCCTGTTTCGTCAAGGCCGGCCGAATTCGAACGCCGCGGCGTCGCTCGGCGCCGCCGCCAGGCCGAGTTTCAACAGCGCGTCCTGCAGCGCGGCGCCAGGCGCCGCCCCGCTGGTGAAAATGGCCGGCCCGCGCACGCCGCCGGGCGCCGGCGCGGCGGGCGGTCCCAGCAGGGCGTCGACGCGCCGCGCGATGGCCGGCGCCGGGTCGACATATTCGACGCTCCACGGCGCAAGGCGCGCCAAATGATCGCGCAGCAAGGGATAATGCGTGCAGGCGAGCACGACGACGTCGGTGCGCCGCCCCCGCTTTTCGATGAAACAGGGCGCGATCTCGCGCGCGATCTCCGCTTCGTCGACCGGCAGGCCCTTCATGAAGTCCTCGGCGAGCGAGGCGAGCCGCGCCGAACCGACCAGCGCGACCTCGCAATCGCCGGCATATTGGCGCACCAGCGCCTGCGTGTAATCGCGCGCCACCGTGCCGGGCGTCGCCAGCACGCTGACCAACCGGGACCTCGAGGCGGCGGCCGCCGGCTTGATCGCCGGAACGGTGCCGACGAACGGCAGCGCGCGATAACGCTCGCGCAACGGCTCGAGGACCAGGGTCGAGGCGGTGCTGCAGGCGATCACGACGAGGTCGGGCGCGTGGCCGGCGATCAATTCGTCCATCACCGACATGACGCGGGCGACCACTTCGCGCTCGCCGAGCGCGCCATAGGGAAAGGCGGCGTCGTCGGCGGCGTAGACCAGCGCCGCATCGGCGCGCGTCTCGGCGATCCGCGCAAAAACCGTCAGGCCGCCGAGGCCGGAATCGAAGACGAGAACGCGCGGCCCGCGCGCCAGGCGGTCGCGGCTCATCGG
>JBKQKS010000111.1:0-20543 GCA_052147395.1 Roseiarcus sp. | reverse complement strand
GCGCGACGCCCTTCCCGTTGTCATAGAGCCAGCCGAGATTGCGCATCGACGTCGGGTCGCCGGCGGCGGCGCCCTTCTCGGACCACTCGCGCGCCTTGGCGTAGTCCTGCGCGACGCCCTTCCCGTTGTCATAGAGCCAGCCGAGATTGCGCATCGACGTCGGGTCGCCGGCGGCGGCGCCCTTCTCGGACCACTCGCGCGCCTTGGCGTAGTCCTGCGCCACGCCCTTCCCGTTTTCGTAGAGCCGGCCGAGATTGCCCATCGACGTGGCGTCGCCTGCGGCTGCGCCCTTTTCGTACCACTCGCGCGCTTTGACGTAGTCCTGGGCGACGCCCCGTCCCATATCATAGAGAAAGCCAAGGTTCAGCATAGAGGTAGCGTCGCCGGCGGCTGCGCCTCTTTCGTACCACTCGCGCGCCGTGGCGTAGTCCTGTGGCACGCCATGGCCGCCGTCGTAGAGAATGCCGAGATTGCCCATCGACATGGCGTCGCGGGCGGCCGCGCCTTTTTCGGACCACTCGCGCGCTTTGGTGAAGTCCTGCGCGGTCCCCAACCCTTCCCAGTACAAGAGTCCAACCATGCCTTCAGCGACCGGGTTGCCGCTCCCGGCCGCGGCGAGGACCTTGTTGAACAGGTCCTGTTCCGGGGAGGCGCTGGACGTTTTCTTCTGTTCGAGATTCTCTACGTGCGAGAACACCATCGCCAGCGCCTCCCGGGCCTGCCGGTCCTTGGTCGCCTCGGCCTCGGCGCGCGCCGTTTGAGCCTGCGCCTGCTCGGTCTCTTCGTTCGCCTGTCGCCACTCCCAAACCGCCGCCCCCGCCAGCAGCAGCGCCCCAAAGGTCAGGCCCGCGAGCGAGGCGAACGCCATGCGCCGCCGGCGCCGCGCGCTCGCCGCCGCCTTCCGGCTCGCGGCGATCAGCGCGCCGACCTGCTCCCACCCGCCGCCATAGCGGCGGCTCCAGGGTTCGTTGCGCTCGGCCATCAGGGCGCCGCGGTCCTCGGTGGCGGCGGGGGAGAGAACGCGCGAAGAATCGTGACCGAAGGCGCGCGCTTCGGTGAGCAGCGAGCGCCAGGCTAGGCCGTCGTCGAACTCGCGCCGCAACCAGCCGTCGGCGGCGGCGATGCGCCGCCAGCAGCGGATCAGCGCCTCGTGGCTGATGTCGATAAGCGTCGCCTCGGCGAGCCCGCCGGCATAGGGGGTGAGGAACGTGACGCCCGGGGCGCGGAAGGCGTCGAGAATTGTTCGCAGCTCGTCGGCGCTGGCGCCCGCGACGGCGCAAAGGTCGGCGAAGGCGCGCGGCCGGCGGATCGCCGAGCCCTCGGCGTTGACGTCGGTGAGCTCGCGGAACACGCTCTCGACGATTTTTCGGCGCCGCTCGTCGGGCGCGGCCGCTGCCATCACCGTGTCGGCGTGGTTCGAGAGCAGCGCGGCAAGCCCGCCGGCTTCGTCGACCTTCGCGCCATCGAGCACTGGCTTCGCTCCCGGCGCGGCTCGAGCGCGGGCGGCGTCCCACATCAGCATCAGGCCATGCTGCAGCAGCGGCAGCTCGTCCTCGCGGCCGCGCACCGAAGCGACGAGTTTTTCGGCGAGCGCTTCGCCGACACTGCCGCCGTACATCTCAGCCGGGCGGCGCACGGCGCGCAGCATCGCCTCGTCGTCCATGCGCGGCACGAGATATTGCGTGCGGTTGATGGTCTCGGCGAGGCCGGCGAAGCGCGCGCATTCGCCCAAAAATTCCGAGCGCATGGTCACGACCACGCGAACGTCGACGGCGGGCGAAGCTTCGTCGCCCGCCGCGCGGCTGATCAGGTCGACGAACAGCTCCGCCTCGTCGCGGCTGGTCTCCTTCTCGAAGCGAAAAAGTTCCTCGAACTGGTCGACCAGGATGCACAGGCTCTTGCCGGCCAGCCCCTCGATGCCTGAGGCGACCGAGGCGAGGCGCGCCCCGCGGGCGTCGAAGCGGTTGACGATGGCGCCGATGCGTTCGACGTCGTCGCCCCGGCCCTCGAGACCGGCGAACTCGGCGGCGAGATTCCACAGCGGGCCGCCGGACGGGCGCATGGCGCAGGTGAGCCACGGCGCGCCATGGCGCTGGTGCTGGCGGGCGAGTTTCGGCAGCACGCCGGCGCGCACCAGCGACGATTTGCCCGAGCCCGAGGCGCCGTGGACGAGCACCAGCCGGTCGCGGGCGAGACGCGCGATCACCTCGTCGATCATGCGCTCGCGGCCGAAGAAGATCGACCATTCGTCGGTCTCGAACGGGCGCAGGCCCGGATAGGGGCGCGCCGGCCGCGCCGCGGCGAGCGGCGCGCTCACGGGGCGGCCGGCCGCTGAGCGCGCGCGGAATCGAGCCAGGCGCGGAACTCGCCGCGCCAGCCTTCGCGGTTGACGTCGAACCGTTCGATGCCCCACGGCGAGACGTCCAAGGGGAGAACCTCGCCGCTCTTGTCGAGCACCGCGCAGGGCAGCGGCGCGCCGCGGGCGCTGGCGATGCGCTCGCGCTCGTCGACGCCGATGTCGAGCAGGTCGCCGACGAAGCGGTCGTTGCCGTCGGCGCGCAGCAGCGCCAGCGCCTCGCAGCGCCTGGCGGCCTCGATGCGCACGCTCGAATCGTGTTGCCAGCCGGCCAGGCCGCCGCCGGCAGCGCCGCCCTGCGCCGTCAGCGGCACGATGCCGTCGCCGGCGAGCGCGCGGCCGATCTCGGCGCGGATCGGCTCGGCTTCCGGCGGGGCGTGCAGGTAGATGCGCCGCGCGCCGTGCGTCGCCGGCGCCACGCGGGCGGCGGCTTCGGCCTCGGCGCGCTTGGCCGCGCGGATGTTGAGTTCGCGGAGCCGCTTCGTCAGCGACGTCTGCAACCGGCAGAGCTCGCGCACGAAATCGCGGTTGGCCTCGCGAAGATCGGGCCAGCCGAGCGGATAGTCTGTGGCGGGATCGTAGAACGTGAACCCCGGCATCGTATGGCCGCGCTCGTCGCGCAGGAAATCGGGCCATTGGCTCGCGTCGGTGTCCTGGGCGCGCAGGATGAACACCCGCCCGCTGTCGCCGGCGCGCTCCTCGATCTGCTTGCGGAACCATTGCAATTCGTCGCGGCACCAGGTCGATAGCAGATAGTACTTCGACATCACGATCATCAGCACGCCCGCGGCGCCGACTTTTGCGCGCAGCTCTTCGGTGAGGTGCGCGGTCGGATCGAACTGTTCGTCGATCCAGAGTTCCAGCGGCTTGAATTCGGGCTCGAGCGAAACAATCTGGCCCTCGAGCCGGCGGATCAGCGCCTGCGTCCAGTCCTTCAACGGCGATCCGCCGCCGCCCCTGGGGTCGCCATGGGAATAGCTGACGAAAACGTCGGGGTCGAAATGCGGCGCGAGATAGGCCATCGGCGCGGTGTCGCAACGTGACGAAGGGCTGATGGCGGCATTGTAGGCAAAGACGCGGCGGAGACAACACGAGAGTTTTGCCTCATGTTGCCCGAACCGGCGCGACGGGCTATTGCCGCGCGGTGACAGATGCTCGACGCCCCTCCGTTCGTACCCTGCGTCCCCTGGCGCCGCTGGCGCGTTATGCGTGGAAGCATCGCGGCCGCGCGGGGCTCGCGATTCTCGCGCTGTTCGCGTCCTCGGCGGGCACGCTCGCCGTGCCGTTCGCGCTCCGGCGCATGATCGATTTCGGTTTTTCGCGCGACAGCGGCGGCGCGATCGACATCTACTTCCTCGCGGTCGCCGCCGCCGTGGTGACGATCGCGCTCGCCGCCGCCGCGCGCTATTATCTGGTGACGACGCTCGGCGAGCGCATCGTCGCCGAATTGCGCGACGAAGTGTTCGCGCATCTGACCCGGCTCGACGCCGCCTTCTACGACGGCGCGCGCACCGGCGAGCTGATGTCGCGGCTCACCGCCGACACCACCCAGATCAAGGCCGCGTTCGGCTCTTCCGCCTCGATCGCACTGCGCAATTTCGTCATGCTGATCGGCTCGACGGCGCTGATGGTGGTGACGAGCCCGAAACTGTCGCTGGTCGTGGTCGTCGCCGTGCCGATCGTGATGGCGCCGTTGATCGGCGCCGGACGGGTGGTGAGGGGGCGCTCGCGCCACGCCCAGGATTCGCTCGCCGACGCCAGCGCCTATGCCGCCGAGAACTTGAGCGCCATCCGCACCCTGCAGGCTTTCGGCGCCGAGCGCGCGACGACGTCGCGTTTTGCGCGCGCAGTCGAAGCCGCCTACGACGCTGCGCGTTCGGCCGCGAGCGCCCGCGCGATCCTCATCGCCATCGCCGTGTCGCTCGCATTCCTCAGCATCGTCGGCGTGCTGTGGCTGGGCGCCCGTGACGTGCTCGTGGGGCGCATGAGCGGCGGCCTGCTGTCGCAGTTCGTGCTGTTCGCCGTGCTCGCCGCGACCTCGCTCGGCGAACTGTCGCAGGTCTGGAACGAGGCCTCGGCGGCGGCGGGCGCGGCGGGGCGCATCGCCGAGCTCCTGGCGGTGACGCCGCGCATCGTCGCGCCGGCAAACCCTGCGCGCTTTCCCAAAGCCCCGCGCGGAATCGTGTTCGACAACGTCGGCTTCGCCTATCCTTCCGCGCCCGCCCAGCGGGTGTTCGACGGTCTGAGTTTTCGCGTGGCGCCGGGGGAGCGGCTGGCGATCGTCGGACCTTCCGGCGCCGGCAAGTCGACGCTGTTTCAGCTCATCATGCGGTTCTACGATCCCGATTGCGGCCGCATCCTGATCGACGGCGTCGACATCAAATCCGCGGACCCGGCCGAGCTGAGGGCGCATATTGCGCCGGTGGCGCAGGACCCGGCGATCTTTTCGGCGAGCGTTTCCGAAAACATCGCCTATGCCAGGCCGGGGGCGAGCGAGGCCGAGATCGAAGCTGCGGCGCTCAGGGCCGCCGCCGACGGTTTTGTGCGCGAGTTGCCGATCGGCTATGCGACCGTGCTCGGAGAGCGCGGCGCCACGCTCTCCGGCGGCCAGCGCCAGCGCATCGCGATCGCGCGCGCGATCCTCAAGGAGGCTCGAGTGCTGCTGCTCGACGAGGCGACCTCCTCGCTCGACGCCGAGAACGAGGCGCTGGTCCAGGCGGCGCTCGATTCGGTGATGAGCGGGCGCACGACGCTGGTGATCGCCCATCGCCTTGCCACCGTGCTGACGGCCGACCGCATCCTGGTGATGGAGGGCGGGCGGCTGGTCGAAGAGGGGACGCACGCCGAACTCGTGGCCGGCGACGGCGTCTATGCGCGGCTCGCGCGGCTGCAATTCGAGGCGGGCGCGGCGGCGCTCAACGCCTGACGGAAGAGCCCAAAGCTCCGGAAACGTCATCGAATGCGCGTGTGTGGCCACGAAGCCGCGGCGATGCGACAAATCACCGCAGGCGCGCCGGGCCGCGGCGGCAATGGGCCGAACTGCGGCGAATCCGCGCAGCTGCGCGCGCCGTCGCCGAACGCCCTATTGACGCGCGTCATTTTTGAATTGACTTTGATCAACGGCCGTCGAAAGTACGGGCCAGGGCGAACCGCGCGAAAGGCCGAAAAACCTCGAGGTTCGATGGTTGGCGGCGGTGTCCGGCCGCCGAGCGACCGGGTCGAGGAAGACGGAGGGGATCGCGTGGGGACTGCGAAGGTCGAAACGGGTCGCGACAAAACGTCGCGCAGCGTGTCGTTGCCGCGCACAGGTTATGCGCGGGCGCTCGATCATCTCGTGCTGTTGAAGCCCAGGGTGATGTCGCTCGTGGTGTTCACCGGCGCCGTCGGCTATCTGCTCGCGCCCGTGCGCTTCGATGCGCTCAATATGGTCGCCGCGCTCGCCGCCATAGCCGCCGCCGCCGGCGCCTGCGGCGCGCTCAACATGTGGTGGGACGCCGACATCGACGCCCGCATGTCGCGCACTGCGACGCGGCCGATCCCCCGCGGGACCGTCGAGCCGAAAGAGGCGCTGATCCTCGGCCTCGCGCTGGCCGCGGTGTCGCTCGCCTTCATGGCCGCGCGGGTGAACCTCATCGCCGCCGCGTTGCTGGCGCTGACGATCCTGATCTACATCCCGTTCTACACCATGGGCATCAAGCGGCGCACGCCGCAGAACATCGTGTGGGGCGGGGCGGCGGGCGCGCTGCCGCCGGTGATCGGCTGGGCCGCGGCGTCGAATTCCGTGAGCCTCGCGGCGCTGTCGCTGTTCCTCGTCATCTTCCTGTGGACGCCGCCGCATTTCTGGTCGCTGGCGCTGCGCCGTTCGGCCGATTACGAGCGCGTCGGCGTGCCGATGCTGCCCAATGTCGCCGGCCCCGCCGAGACCTGCCGCCAGATCCTCGTCTACAGCGCGCTGCTGGTCGTCTCCTCGTTCGGTCCGCTGCTGATCGTGCGCGTCGGTTGGCCCTACGCTGTGGTCGCCGCGGCGTGCGACGCGACGCTGCTACGGCGGGCGTTTCAGCTCTATCGGTTGCGCAACGGCCCTGAAGCCGAGCAGCGAAAAGTCGCGCTCGGCCTGTTCGGGTTCTCGATCGTCTATCTGTTCGCGCTGTTCCTGGCGCTCGGGGTCGAGGCGCTCGCGTTCTGAGGATTGCTCCGTAGGGCCGCGGTGCCGACGCTGCGGCTCGCCTTCCTTTTCATGCTCGCCTCGTTCATGTATGGGAGCATCATGATCGAGATCCTCGTGTACGGACTCTGACGCGCGCGATGCTGGCCATACACCAACTGCCGCACGTGCTCGCGGCGATCAATGCGGCGTCGATCGTCGTGCTTTCCTATGGCTACAGCCGCATCCGCGCCGGCGACCGCGACCGGCACCGGCGCACGATGAAGGTAGCGGTCGCGCTCGGCGTCGCGTTTCTCGCCGTCTATCTCTATTATCACGCCCACGCGGGGCTGGCGAAATTCGGCGGCGAGGGGGTCATCCGCCCGATCTATTTCACGCTGCTGGCGATCCACGTGCTGGCCGCATTCGTGACCGCCGTGCTCGTGCCACTCGCGGTCTACCATGCGCTGAAGCAGCGCTTCGCGACGCACAAACGGTTCACCCGCGTGGCGTGGCCGCTGTGGATGTTCGTCTCCGTCTCCGGCCTCGTCGTCTACGTGATGGCGATCCATCTATACCCCTATCACAAGGCGTGAGACGATGAGCGGCGCGGCTACAGCTCTCACCTCTACCGAGCGAACGCTCGCCGTCGCGGGCCGCGCGGCTCAGCGGCGCGAACTCACGGGCTGGGGCTGGATCGCGGTCGGCGCGCTCGCTGTCGCCGGGGTGTTCGCGATCCTGCTCGCGCTGTCGCGCGTTCCCGGCGTCGAGACCGCGCTGCCGTGGATGGGCGGCTTCTTCTACAAGGGCCTCGTCATCCATGTCGTGTTCTCGCTGGTGATCTGGCTGCTCGGCGTCATCGCTTTCGTCGTCTCCCATGCGACCTACGAAATGGCGTCGGGGGCGCCGCGCGCGGGTCCGCTGGGCCGCATCGGGCAGGGCTTCGCGCTCGTCGCCTTCCCTTGCCTGTTCGCGCCGGCCTTCTCGAGTTCCACCGAGCCGGCGCTCACCAATTACATCCCGCTCATCATCCATCCCGCCTATGACGTCGGTCTCGTGCTGCTCGGACTCGGCATTCTCGCGCCGATCGTGCGGTTGTTCGTGAATCTCCCCGGCCGGCGGGCGCCGCTTTCGCCGCTCGCCGCCGCCGCCACATCGATGGCGGTCATCTATGTCGTGGCGCTGATCAATTTCGCCGTCGCCGCCGTCGCGTTGTCGCGGGTGAGCGAGCTCCAATACGCGCGCGAGCAGCTGAACTGGGGCGGCGGCCACGTGCTGCAGTTCGGCTATGCCGTGCTGATGCTGGCGAACTGGGCGATGCTGGCGCGGCTGAGCCTCGGCGCCAAGGCGTTCGACCCCTATCTGTTCAAGCTCGCGGTCGGCCTCATCGCCGCTTTCACGTTCCTGACGTTGCCGTTCTATTTCGCCTTCGATCCGTTCGGCGACAAGTTGCACGAGGCCTATCGTCTGTTGCAGTTCGCCATCGGCGTGCCGGCTTTGTTGGTCGCCGTGCCGATCTTCGCCAGCGCGCTGAAGCTCGGGGGCTGGCGGCACTGGCCATGGCGCGACCCCACGTTCGTAGCGCTCGCGGTCTCGGTCGCGCTGTTCGCGGTCGGCGGCGTCATGGGCCTCGCGATTACCGGCTCCGACACCCGCACGCCGGCGCATTATCACGCGGTCATCACCGCGGTCAGTGTGTCGAGCATGGGTTTGCTGCTGACCTTCGGCGTCGAGACGCTGGGCAAGCCGCCGGTCTCTCCCCGCGCGGTGCGAGCGCTGGTCTGGCTCTACGGCGGCGGGCAGATGGTCGCCTCGCTCGGCATGTTCGTCGCTGGCGGCTATGGCGCGCCGCGCAAGACGCCGGACGGCGGCGCGCATCTGGTCGACGCCGCCATGGCGGGCATGGCGGTGCACGGCATCGGCGCGCTCGTCGCCGTGCTCGGCGGCGCCGCGTTCGTCGTCGTGGCGATCCGCGCGCTGGCGCGGCCGTCCGTCGCGAGCGGCGCCTGACCATGCGTAGCGCGCTCGCGCTCGCCGGCTTGGTTCTGCTCGCGGCCGGCGCTTGGCTCTATCTCACGGCGCCTGAGCGCCACGGTTTCCACGCCAGCGCGGCCCGGGGGCCGGTCAGCCTCAGCGATTTCGAGGATGCGGCGGGGCGGCCGGTGTCGCTTGCCTCCTTCCGCGGCAAATTGGTGGTGCTCAACCTCTGGGCGGCGTGGTGCGCGCCTTGTCTCGAGGAAATGCCGGCGCTCGACCGGCTGGCGGGCAAGCTGCCGCCCGACCGGTTCGCCGTCGTCGCGGTGACCGAGGCCGGACCCGGCGATGCTCTGGCGCGCCGGGCGTTCGACCGCCTCCGCCTCGCCCATCTCGCGCTCTACCTCGATCCTGCGGGGAATATCGCGCGCGAGATGGGCGCGCGAGGCACGCCGACGACGGTGATCCTCGGCCCGCGCGGCGAAGCCCTCGCCTATCGCGAAGGCGCCGCCGAATGGGACAGCGACGCGATGATCTCCTACCTCACGAAGCTCGCGGGGCCGGCGCCTCGGAGTTGACGGGCATCAGCCCCGACTGGAAGCAGCGGCTCATCTGGGTCGCCTTCGCGACAGCGCGGCGCGCGGCCGGCGCGGGCAGCGTGCGCGCGGCGACGGACGCGAGGATTTCCAGCCAGCGGTCGAAATGTTCGGGCGCGAGGCCGAGCCCGACGTGGGCGGTGTAGGGAAAGCCGCTGTAGCGCGCCGAGCCGACGAGCGTCTTCGACCAGAAGTCTCGGACCGTGCGCTCGTGTGCGTCCCAGTCGGCGACGGCGCGGGCGAAGATCGGCCCGATCGCCGCATCGGCGCGCGCCGCTGCGTAGAACGCGTGGACGAAGGTCGCGAGCGCCGCTTCGCTGACTTCGGCGTCTTCGGGCTCGACGGTGGGGAACTCCGCCGCGGCGAGGTCGGGAACAAATGCGGCGATCGCGTCGGGCGCCCGCCCGCTGCGGCCTTCGGCGACGAGCGGCGGGTTGAGCTTGCGGATCAGGTCGCGCGCGATATGCGCGCGCTGGCGCGGCGCGGCGCGTTCGAGCCATACCCCACGGGCCGCCCCCGGCAGCGGCGGCAATTTGGCGCGCGCCCGCTCGAGCGCCTCAGCGAGATCGGCCGCCTCGCCGATGACCAGCGGATAGAGGCGCCCGTCGACAGCGAGCGCCAGCGCGAACACGCCCGCGGCGCGCGGCGCGTCGGCTGCGGAGAACACGAAGCCGGCGAGCGCCGGCGCGGCGTCGTCGGCGAGCGGCCATTCCGGCTCGGCCGGCGCTTTCAAGGCGATTGGGACGGCGGTCTCGACGCGAGTCATGGCGAATCTCCTTCGGCCGCGACGGCGGCTTTTGTCGTAAACCCGACGAGCCGACGGGCAAACCTAGCGTAGCGCAATTTTTGGGCCACGGTCTCGGGAGCGTGCGCTGGGTATGACGTAGCTGCAGGAGCGGGCCGACGCCTGCCGGTTTGCTCTCGGCGCCACCGCGATCGGTTAAGAAGCCGATACCGATCTGGCTATTCGTTGATATATTTAGCGTAGTCTAGCGGATCAGCGCGCTAATTCTGTCAATATATGAAGTTAACTGTCGAATAAGTGGTCGACTCAACGTCAGTAAGCGCGATGAAGTGTTGTCGCATTAGCCATGAAAAACTCGCGCATGGTGCCGCACATGGCGAAATACTGAATTTCATTAAGACAAGTTTCGTAACAGCCATGGCAACTTCGTCGGTCGTGATGTCCGCCCGCTCCGTCGCCAATGTTCTCGCCCAAGGCTTGCGTTTCGCCATCCGCCAGGCGCCGCTGTTCGTCTGCGCGCTGCTCGTGGCGGCGGCGCTGGCGAGCGCGGCGAATGTGCTGACGAATCGTCTCTACGACGAAAATTTCGCCGAGGCCTCGGGGCGGCTGCGCAGCCTATCCTACGTCGTCTCCGACCATGCCGACCGGTCGCTGCTCGCGGTCCGCCAATCCGTCGCCAAGGTGGCGCGTACGCTCGAGACGCAGCGGCCCGCGACGGTCGCGGACATGGAGAAGCTCGCCGATACCCCCGAAATCCACGCCATGCTCGAGGATGTCGTCGCCGACAATCCCTTTCTCGAGAGCGTGTTCGTGGTCGGGGCGGATGGACGGACGGATTCGGGTTCGCGACCGGGCATGATTCCGCCCGAGATGCTGGCGGATGGCGACTATATGGGGCAATTGCACGACGCCGGGGCGCGCGAAGCCTACATGTCGGCGCCGTTCCAGAGCTACCGCTTCCACACCTGGATGCTGAACTATTCCATGCGCGTCTCGGCGCCGGACGGCGCGTTCCTCGGCGCCGTCGCCGGCATTGTCAAATTGTCGCCCTTCACCAGCCTGTTCGACAAGGTCGATTTCAGCGCCGGAGGCTCGATATCGCTATTTTCGGCCGACGGGCGGCTGCTGACCTGGGCGCCGCAGTCCGAAATGCCGCTCGGCGACTCGCTCCAGGGCTCGCCGCTGCTGAACGAGTTCGTGGCGCCGCGCCACGAGGGCGCTACTCGAGTCCGCAGCCGCGCCGACGGAGTCGAGCGCCTGCTCGCGGTCGCCAATGTTCCCGACTTCCCGGTCTCGGTGGTAGCCGCGACCGCCATGCCCGAAGTGATCGCCAAAGTGTCGCGGGAGACGCATGTCATCGACGTGATCGGGTCGCTGGCCGCCGCCGCCGTGCTGATCGGCGCGGCGCTGCTCGCTCTGGGCCAGGACGCCATAGCCGAATATCGACGTCGCCGAGCGATCGACGAATTGTCGGCCGAGCACGGCGAGACGCTCGCCAACGCGGTCGAGAACATCGACCATGGGTTCGCGATGTTCGATCGCGACGGCGATCTCGTGCTCTACAATGCGCGCTACGCGGAGATGCACGGCGTGCAGAAGCACGAGAGGGAGGAACACGCCGCGCCGCGCGCCGCGGTCCGCCCCGTGGTTCCAGCCCCCGGTGCGCCGACAGTGTCGGAGACGACCTATCGCCGCCTGCGCGACGGCCGGATCATCGCGCAGCGCAAGAAGGCGCTGCCTGGCGGCGGCTGGATCTCGACCCAGGAGGACGTCACCGACAAGCGCGCCGCGGAGGAGAAGATCCGGCTGATGGCGACGCGCGATTCTCTGACTGGGCTCTACAATCGCGCCGAGTTCATGGAAATGCTGGGCAAACAGCTCGTCGGGAATCGCCGCAGCAGCGACACGGTCGCCGTGCTCTCGCTCGACCTCGACGGCTTCAAGGGAGTCAACGCGACCTTTGGCCTCGGCGTCGGCGATGCGCTGATCCGGCTCGTCGGCGAGCGCATGTCGTCGATCATACGCGAGGGCGACGAGGCGGCGCGTTTCGGCGCCGACGAGTTCGCCGTATTGCAGCACGTCAGCCACGTCTCGAAAGATCCGGCCCGGCTCGCCCAGTGCCTGCTCGACGCCGTCGGCCGCCCCTACCAGATCGGCGGCGACAGCCTCGAGATCGGCGTCAGCATCGGCATTGCGGTCGCGCCAGCGGACGGCGAGGAGGCCGAGGCCCTGGTGCGCAACGCCGAGATCGCATTGCGCCACGCCAAGCGCGAAAACGGCAACGTCTACAGGTTCTTCACTGCGGCCATGGACGATGAGCTGAGGGCGCGGCGCGCGCTGGAGCTCGATCTCGAGGCCGCGGTCGCCGCCAAGGCGTTCGAGCTCTATCTCCATCCGGTGGTCTCGGTGAAGGACCGCGCGGTAAATTCGTTCGAAGCGCTGATCCGCTGGCGCCATCCCGAGCGCGGCATGGTGTCGCCGGCTGAATTCATCCCGCTCGCGGAAGAAACGGGTCTGATCGTCCCGATCGGGGAGTGGGTGCTCAGAGAAGCCTGTCGCATCGCCGCCCGGTTGCCGCCGCCGCTCAGGATCGGCGTCAACGTCTCGCCGGCGCAGTTCCATGCGCCCGGACTGCTGGAGACCTTCCAATCGGCGCTCGCCGCCGCCGGCATCGAAGGCTCGCGGCTCATCGTCGAGATCACCGAAGGCGTGATGATCGACGACGCCGACGCCGCGATGCAAACGCTGCACGCGATGCGCGAGCGCGGCGCCGCCGTCGCGATGGACGATTTCGGCTCCGGCTATTCGAGCCTCAGCAACCTGCAAAAGTTCCCGTTCGACAAGGTGAAGATCGACAAGTCGTTCGTCGGCGGGCTGGGGACGGACCCTTCCGCCGAGACCATAGTGCGCGCCGCGATCGCGCTCGCCGACGCGCTGCGCATAGGCTCGGTCGCCGAGGGCATCGAGACCGAAGCGCAGATGAAGTTCCTCGCCGATGCCGGTTGCCTCGAGGCCCAGGGCTACCTGATCAGCAGGCCGATGCCGTTCGCCGACGCCCGCAAATTCCTCGGCCTTCCCGATTCCGAGCCGGAAACCGCGCCCGTGGCAAATCGTACGACCGCGACGCCGGGCCCGACGCGCATCGCGCAGCCGCGGCACGTTCTCGGCGCCGGTTCGCGCCCCAAGCCGCCTACGTTCCCCGGCGCGCGGCGCGCCATGCGCTGAAGGCCGCCTAGCCCAGCGGGAACCTGCGGCGAACGAGGAAGTCGCCGCCGTCCTCCTGGACGTAGAGCACGAGCGCGTCGACGCGGTGGGCGGGATCGGTGACTTCGCGAGCGAAATCGACGGCGAGCCGGGCGGCGATGCTTTCGGGGGCCGCGACCGGGCCGCTCAGGGTGAAATGCAGGCGGAACTCTTCGAGCACGTAAGGGTAGCCCCAGACCGCGAGATATTCGCGCTGGCGCGGCGTCAGGCGTTCCGGACGGCGGCGCGCGAACTCGGCCTCGCTCGCGGGGGCGCGCAATTCGTCGAGTGCGCTGAGCGTCCGCCCCTCGAGCGCCGCGAGGCGGGGCGACGGCGCGGCCGGGGTGAGCGCTGCGAAGCCGAATTCGCCGCCGCCGAGCTTCAGCGCCGAGGCCCCGAGCTCGCCGAGCTCGAAGGCCGGAATTTCGCCCGCGAGCCTTTTTGCGCACGCCTCCAGTTCATCGACTGAGAGACCGTCGCGGAGCCGGAACGGCGCCTTCAGCGTGGCGTGGAATCCGTAGCGGCGCGGCTCGGCGGTCGCCTCGCGCCAGGCTTCGGGCGTGAAACCCTGCGGCGCAAACCCGAACACTGCCTCCCCGGTCGTCGCGTCGCGGCCGAGCACGCGCGAGCCGAAGCGCCAGAGCGCGCTCTCCGGCGGCGGGGCGAGATAGAGGGCGTAGCGGGCGCTCACGCCGGGGTCCTCACGTGCGAACCGATGAGGACGAACAGCCGTTCGCTGGCCTCCTCCAGCGCGCCATCGTTGTCGATGATCGCATCGGGGGTCATCGCCGCCTCGGCGGCGGCCGCGCGCGCGAGCCGTTCGCGCACATCCTCGACGCTCTCGCGGCCCCGCGCGGCAATGCGCCCGGCCAGCGTCTGCGGCCGCGCGGTCACCAGCACCGCGAGCACGGCGGGCCAGCGCCGCCGCGCCTCGTCGACCGCGGCGCGCGAGAGATTGCAGATGACCGTCTTGCCGGCGCGAAGCGCGTCGTCGACGTCGATTGGCACGCCGTAACGCAGGCCATGGGCTCCCCAGCTCAGCGCGAATTTTTGCGCGCGCTCGGCGGCGGTAAAGGCCTCCTCGTCGAGCGTCAGATGATCCTCGCTGGCGTCGGACACGCGGGTGACGATTCTTCGCACGGCGACGAAGCCGGGATCGTCGCCGGAGCGCTGGGCCAGCGCCCGAATCAGCGCATCCTTGCCCGCGCCGCTCGGGCCGACGATGGCGACGAACAGGCCGCTCACGCGACCCGGCGCCCCTCGCGCCACACCGCGCGCACCACCGGCTCGCCGTCGTGGGTCGCGACCCGGATGAGGTCGGCGCGTTTTCCCGCGACGATTTCGCCGCGGTCGCGAAGACCCGTCGCCTCGGCCGGGGCCTTGCTGACCATGCAGATGGCGCCGGGCAGGCCGCCGACATTTTCGGCCTCCGCCAGCCGGAACGGCGCCATCAGCAGCGCCGCCGGCACGTAGTCGGAGGACAAGATGTCGAGCAGGCCGGCCTCCGCGAGCTCGCTCGCCGACGCATTGCCGGAATGCGAGCCGCCGCGCACCACATTGGGGGCGCCCATCACGGTCGCCATGCCCGCGGCGCGGGAAGCGCGCGCGGCTTCGATCGTGGTCGGGAATTCGGCGATGGCCACGCCTTCGCGGTGCGACTGCTCGACATCTTCGAGCGTCGTGTCGTCGTGGCTCGCCAGGATGATCTTATGCGCCTGCGCGATCTCGACGATGCGCGGCCGGTTGACGGCGGCGCGCTCGGCGCCGACGCGCTGGCGCTGTTTGACGACCTCGACGAGATCCTCGGGAGATCGCCCCGACTTGCCGGAGTAATATGTGAAATACTTCTCCAGGCTGCGGAACTGCCGCTGCCCGGGGGTATGATCCATCAGCGAGATCAACTGCGCCGGATGCGAGTTCAGATAGTCTTCGAGAAACTCGACGACGTTGAGCGTCGGAACCTCGCAGCGCAGATGGGTCAGATGGTCTGCGCGCAGCAGCCCGGCCTCGCCCGCCCGTTTCACCGCGTCGGCGAGCTCGACGACCGTCTCGCCGATGCCCTGGCGCCAGTCTTCGTGCTCGTCTTTGCCGACGCGGAACGAATCGAACACCGTCGTGATGCCCGCGGCGGCGATCTGTGCGTCGTAGGCGAGCACCGAGCTACCGATGTGCCACATCACGCCGGCGCGGGGCGAATAGTGGGTTTCCAGATGGTCGGTGTGCACCTCGATGAGGCCCGGCAACAGATAGTCGCCGCCGAAGTCGAGCGCCTTCGCCGGGCCGCCGCCGCCCGCCACCTCTGCGATGCGGCCGTCCTCGATGCGCAGGTGGCCTTCGATCACTTCGGTCGCGGTGACGATCCTGGCGTTCTTGATCTCGAGCGCGCCGCCTTCGAGGAACTCCATCGTCTTCAGGCTCCGTACTTGTCGAGGAACGCTTCGGCGCCGAGCGAACGAAAATCGGCGAGCGCGCGGCGGAGCGCCTCGTGGCGCCAGTCCCACCAGGCGAGCCTGTCCATGCGCTCGCCGATTCGCTCCGCGAAGCGCCGACGGATCACGCGACTGGGGACGCCGCCGACGATCGTATAGGCTTCGACGTCGCGCGTCACCACCGCGCCGGAGCCGATCACCGCGCCGTTGCCGACGCTGACGCCGGGCAGGATCGTCGCGCCGTGGCCGATCCAGACGTCGTGGCCGATGACGACCGCGTGCTCGCGCCGCCACTCGAAGAACGTGTCGTCGCGCTCTTCCTCCGGCCAGTAGTCGTTGGAGCGGTAGGTGAAATGATGCAGCGTCGCGCGCTCGACCGGATGATTGGTGGCGTTGATGCGCACTTGCGCGGCGATGTTGGCGAACTTGCCGATCCGCGCCGCCCAGGTGATGCCGTCCTGCATGATGTAGGAATAATCGTCCATGAACGTTTCCTGCATCACGCAGCGCTCGGCGACCTCGGTGTAGCGGCCAAATTGGCAGTTTTCGATCTCGGCTGTCGGATGGATGAGCGGCGTCTCGCTCAATTTGGCAGGACGCAGCGTCATGCGGCCTCGCTGAGCGAGAAGGCGGAAACGTCGATGACGCGGTCGGCGACGCGCTGGCGCACGTCCTCGTCGTGGAAGATGGCGAGGAAGCCCGCGCCGCGCGCGCGCCGCTCGTCGATGAGCTCGACGACCGCGTCGCGATTGGCGGCGTCGAGCGAGGCGGTGGGCTCGTCGAGGATCAGCAGGTGGTGCTCGCCGGCGAAGCCGCGCGCGATGTTGACGCGCTGCTGCTCGCCGCCGGAAAAGGTCGCCGGCGGCAGCGGCCACAGGGGTCTTGGCAGGTTCAACCGGGCGAGCAGGTCTCGCGCGCGGGTGTCGGCGGCAGGGGCGTCGAGCCCGGCGTCGCGCGCTGCGGCGGCGACGATGTCGAGCGCGGAGACGCGCGGGATCACCCGCAGGAACTGGCTCACATAACTCATCAACCGGCGCCGGGCGTCGACGATCTCGCCCGGGGATGCGCGGGCGATGTCGAGGAATTTTTCGCCGTCGGCGAGCCAGACGTGGCCGTGCTCGGTCAGATAATTGCCGAACACGATCTTGAGGATCGACGACTTGCCGACGCCGGAAGGGCCGCCGAGCACGACGCATTCGCCGCGCTTCACGGCGAAGGAGACGCCGGCGACCACCGGCAGCCGCTTGCCGCCATGCAGATGCAGCGTGAACGCCTTGTCGAGGTTTTCGACGATGATGAGGTCGGAAGGGGAGGGGGTCATGGGCCGGTCCTGGGAGCCGAGAACCGACGGCCGGCGGTCGCGGCCGGCTGTAGCCGCGGTCGTCGACCGCGGCTGCCGAGGTCAGCGACCCCTGGAGCGTCCTTCGAGGCCCCTTCGGGGCGCCTCAGGACGAGGGGGGCGGGTTGCAGGGGCGGCTCTGATTGCAGTCGAAGTCGGTGACCGCGGCTGCCGAGGTCAGCGACCTCGGCTACAACTCGCGACGGGAGGCAAAACCGGGTCATGCCGCCAGCACCGAGGACACGAGCAACTGCGTGTAGGGCGCCGGCGGTCGTCGACCGCGGCTGCCGAGGTCAGCGACCTCGGCTACAGATGGCGGAGCGGGGCAGAACTTCCTCATGCCGCCAGCACCGAGGACACGAGCAACTGCGTGTAGGGCGCCTGCGGGTCGTCGAGCACGCGGTCGGTGAGGCCGCTTTCGATCACCTCGCCCTGCTTCATCACCAGCATCCGGTTGGATAGGAGCCGCGCGACGGCGAGATCGTGGGTCACCAGCACCACCGCGAGCCCCATTTCCGTTATCAGCCCGCGGATGAGGTCCAGGAGCCGCGCCTGCACCGAGACGTCGAGCCCGCCGGTCGGCTCGTCCATGAACACCAGCCTCGGCGCGGTGACGAGATTGCGCGCAATCTGCAGCCGCTGGCGCATGCCGCCGGAATAGGTCTCCGGCGAATCGTCGAGGCGGTCGACGGGGATTTCGACTTTCTCCAACCAATGCGTCGCCGTCTCGCGGATGCGCCCGTAATGGCGGTCGCCGAGCGCCATCAGCCGCTCGCCGATGTTGCCGCCCGCCGAAACATTCATGCGCAGGCCCCGGGCAGAATCCTGATGCACGAAGCCCCAGTCGGTGCGCATCAGATGACGCCTCTCGGCTTCGCTCATATCCGAGAGCGCGTGCGTAGAACCGTCGCGAAGGCGATATTCGACCGAGCCGCTGTCGGGCGTCATCAGACCCGAGATCAGATGCAGCAGCGTCGTCTTGCCGGAGCCGGATTCGCCGACGATCGCCAGCGCCTCGCCCTCCTCGATCTCGAAGCCAATGTCGCGGCAGGCGCGGATGGCGCCGAAGCGTTTGTTCAGATTTTCGGCGACGAGCAGCGGCGCGCTCATTCGGCGGCGTCCTTGGTTCGAGCGGCCCGGCGCTTCTCGCAATAATCGGTGTCCGAGCAGACATACATGCGCCCGCCGGCATCGTCGGTGACGACCTCGTCGAGGAACGAGTCGGTCGCGCCGCAGAATGCGCAGGCCGCGTCGAATTTCGTGCGCTCGAACGGATGATCCTCGAAGTCGAGCGAAACGACCTTGGTGTAGGGCGGCACGGCGTAGATGCGCTTCTCGCGGCCGGCGCCGAACAGTTGCAGGGCCGGACAATCGTCGAGTTTCGGATTGTCGAATTTGGGGATCGGCGACGGATCCATCACATAACGCCCGGCGACGCGCGCGGGATAGGCGTAGGTGGTCGCGATATGGCCGTGGCGCGCGATGTCCTCGTAGAGCTTGACATGCATCACGCCGTATTCGGCGAGCGCGTGCATCTGCCGCGTCTCGGTCTCGCGCGGCTCGAGAAAGCGCAGCGGCTCGGGGATCGGCACCTGATAGACGAGGATCTGGTTGTCTGTGAGCGGCGTCTCGGGCACGCGATGGCGGGTCTGGATGATGGTGGCCTTTTCGGTCTCGGTCGTCGTCGCGACGTCCGCGGTCTTGGCGAAGAAGGCGCGGATCGAGACCGCATTGGTGGTGTCGTCGGCGCCCTGGTCGATCACTTTGAGGACGTCGTCGGGGCCGATGACGGCGGCGGTCACCTGCACGCCGCCGGTGCCCCAGCCATAGGGCATCGGCATTTCCCGCGAGGCGAAGGGAACCTGATAGCCGGGGATCGCCACCGCTTTGAGGATGGCGCGGCGGATCATGCGCTTCGTCTGCTCGTCGAGATAGGCGAAGTTGTAGGGGCGGGGCGCCTGGCTCATTCCGCCGCCTCCCGCTCGGCCTCGCGGCGCAACTGCCGAACCAGAGCCAGCTCGGCCTGGAAGTCGACGTAATGCGGCAGCTTCAGATGCTCGACGAAGCCGGTCGCCTGCACGTTGTCGGAATGCGAAAGCACGAATTCCTCGTCCTGCGCCGGCCCCTTGCGCTCTTCGGAATAGTCGTCGGCGCGCAGCGCGCGATCGACCAGCGCCATCGACATCGCCTTGCGTTCGCTCTGACCGAAGACGAGGCCATAGCCGCGGGTAAAGCGCGCCGGCGCGCCGTCGCCGCCTTTGAACTGGTTGACCATCTGACATTCGGTAACGGCGACGTCGCCGAGCGGCACGGCGAAGCCGAGCTCCTCGACGAACAACTCGGCTTCCACTTCGCCGAACCGGATCTCGCCGACGAACGGATGGTTGCGGCCGTAGCCGCGCTGGGTCGAATAGGCGAGGCCGAGCAGGAACCCTTCGTCGCCGCGGGCGAGAGTCTGCAGACGCGCGTCGCGGTCGGCGGGGAAGTCCAGCGCGTCGCGGGTGATGTCGGAGACCGGCGCGTCGGGATCGGTCGCGGTCTCGCGCTCGATCAGATCGTCGCGCGCGATGATGTCCGTCACGCGAGGGGCAGGCGCTTCGACAGGGGCCGGCGCGGTCGCCGGCGGCGCGGGCTCCGACGACGCCTCGAGCTCGAAATCGATGAGGCGATGGGTGTAATCGAACGTCGGCCCGAGCATCTGTCCGCCGGGCAGGTCCTTGTAGGTCGCCGAAATGCGCCGGCTCAGCCGCATCTTCGCCGTATCTAACGGCTCGGCGAAGCCGAAACGCGGCAAGGTGGTGCGGTAGGCGCGGGTCAGGAAGATCGCCTCGATCAGATCGCCGCGCGCCTGTTTGATCGCCAGCGCGGCGATGCGCCGGTCGTACAGCGAGCCCTCTGCCATCACCCGGTCGACGGCGAGCGCGAGCTGCTCGTCGATCTGGCGGGTCGAGAGCTCCGGCACGCCGCGGTCGCCGCGCCGCTTGTCGGCGAGCAGCGCGTGGGAGTTGCGGATCGCCTTCTCGCCGCCCTTCACCGCCACATACATCAGCCGTCTCCGAAAATTGTTGCCGAGCGCGGCAGCGCGGCGAGCCTTACGCCCGCAGCGAGGATGACATCGACCCCTAACGGGAATTTCGCGCCGTTCGCCCGCCAACGCGCGGCGAAATCCGCAGGCCGCGGCTGAAAGTCGAACCGCGCCTCGCCCTTTATTCCCGGGCCGGCGAGGCTGAGCGCGCCGTCGGGCGAAAGCGTCCGCGCCTGGGCGACGATGGTCGTCGAGCGGTCGGGATAGGGAAGCGTTCCCAAAGCGAACGCTTCGAGATCGAGCGCGTCCGTCTCGAGATCGACGAGCGCGAAAAAGGCGCGATGGGGCGCATTCACGAGCCGCGCGTCGGTGTGGAAGGCGAGCCATTGGCCGATCTCGGGCGCGAAGGCCGGCGACAGCCACAGCGGCGTCTCATAGTCGGCAAGCGCCAGCAGCGCGGCGGCGGCGGCGGGGGCGAGCGGCGCCGGCGGGGCGAGGCGTTCGCCGGCCGTCACGATCGTTCCCGGCCGGCTCATGGCGGTGAGAATCGCCCGGAACGCCGCCTGCGACTGCATGACCGGATCGGCGAAGGCGGGCGAATTCATCGTCGGCCCTCGCTGAGTTGGAGCGGCGGCGTCCACGCCGCCGTAGGCCACGACAATCGTCGGCGTGGACGCCGACGCTCCAGCAGC
>JBKQKS010000110.1:0-22086 GCA_052147395.1 Roseiarcus sp. | reverse complement strand
CTTCGCCGCGCGTGACCCGCGACCTTCTCCTCACGCCGCGACGGAGAACGCAAGCGCGCGCAAAAAACTCAATGCGTCGCGGGGGATGTGAACGGTTACTATAGTATACAAGTATACGGTGACACTTACTTCATTCTCCATTTTCGTGACCAGCGCTCCTCGCGAGTTGCGTAGGTTGGGGAATGAAGCATGTGTCACCGTATTCCCAACAGCGGCAATCTCATCCTGACCGAGGCCTCCATCTGGAGAATCTCGGATCAAATGCGCCCGGGAAGAGCCGCTCTGAGTGCGCTTTGATGGACGCTTCAACGAACGTGGGGCTCCAAGGACTGGAAGGCCGCTCGGCCGGGAGTGAACGCTGAGCTTCGCTGCCGCAAGTCCCCCATTGTCAATTGTCGCGCAACTGATAGTGTTGGGAACGCCGTCAGCCGAATGCCGGCGGCCCACGGGAGGAAAAACAATGTTTACGGTTATTCGAACCGTAGTGGCGCAACCGGGGAAAATGCACGCCTTGGTCGTATGCCTGAAGGATCTCGCGGAGTATAACCATAAAATTATTGGTCGACATGGAACAATCGCAACTTCCGTAGGCGGAAATTTCGCCGAAGTTTCATATATTTGGCAATTAGAGAGCTTAACGGAAATGGATACGGACCTTGCAAAGCTTCACGCCGACCGGGGTTACCATGAGAAACAGTCGAAAGTTGGCGCATTGATTATGGGCGGCATGAGCCGCGAGCACATCTATAGGCACGCCTGATCTAAATTGGTATACGGTGACACTTACTTCATTCTCCATTTTCGTGACCAGCGCTCCTCGCGAGTTGCGTAGGTTGGGGAATGAAGCATGTGTCACCGTATTCCCCGGCGCCCCTGCCTTCCTCGACCGCCTCGCCGCGCTAACCGGCCGCGATCCTCGTCCGGGCAAGCCGGGAAGAAAGTCCAAAGCGGCGCCGGAGACACAATCAGGGAATGAAGTAAGTGTCACCGGATACGATACGAACTCAAGCCGGGTCCAGCAGCCCGAAATAGCTCACCAGCGCGACGACGAGGGCGGCGAGCGCGAGCTCGACGAGGCTCGATATCCTCAGCGCCCGGGCGGCGCCGGGGCGCGTCTCGACGAGCGGCAGCAGAACGTAGCGGTTGGCGACGGCAAACGTGATCATCACCGCCACGACGAGGATTTTGGTCGAGAGCAGGGCGCGGTAGGGGGTGTTCGGCGGTAGCGGCAGATGACCGGTGGTGAGCGCGATGTTGACGACCCCGGTCAGAACGAGCGCGGCGACGGCGAAATGGCCGACCGCGGAAAAGCGCAGCATCGCCGTCTCGGCGTCCCGGCGAAGGCCGGCGCCGAGGCACATCGCGAATGGCGTCAGCCCGCCGAGCCAGCCGCCGGCGATGAGCAGATGCGTCGCGTCGTTGGCGCGGTGCGCATAGCCGATCGCGCCCGACTGTTTGGCGCCGTGGTCGATGAGCGAGAGCGAAGCCAGCACGAGCGCGGCGAAAATCGTCGCCAGTCCCCATCGCTCCGCCCGCGAGAAAACCAGCGCGGCGACGAGGGCGACGATGAGCGGGACGCGCGCCATCCACACCGCGCCGAAATCGGTCGACGTCAGCACGTCGGAAAGCGTGTCCGGGTCGTAGGCGCCGCTCCAGTCGCCGCCCATCGACGCGCCCTCGAGCACGAACCAGGCGAGCGCGCTGACCAGCGCGACGAGGCTCGCCGCGATCGCGGCGCGGCGTAGCGGCGGCGAAATTTTACGCGACAGCGCCGGCGGCGCGAAGACGGCGAGGAACACGCCGGCGCCGAAGGCGAACATGGCGGCGAGATAGTGCGCGAAGCGCACGGCGGCGAGGGGGGCTTCCATGGACGGCTCGGTTGCCCCTCTCTCGCCACTTCGACATCCTTCGACAAGCTCAGGATGAGGTCAGGATGAGTTTCCATGCGCTTTTGCGCAGCTTGATGCATGAAAGACCGCCAACTGTAGCCGCGGTCGTCGAGCGGCTGCCGGGGTCAGCGACCCCGGCCACAAGGTTGCCTTTCAGGAGAGCTCAGGATGACTTTCCATGCGCTTTTGCGCACCTTGATGCATGAAAGACCGCCACTGTAGCCGCGGTCGTCGAGCGGCTGCCGGGGTCAGCGACCCCGGCTACAAGGTTGCCTTTCAGGAGAGGGCGGGAGAGGGGAGGGCATCTCACATCTTCATGTTGCCCATGCCCTGGCTCGCAGGGGCGCCGGCGCCGACGCCCTGGACGTCGAAGTCGACGGCGACGGCGCCGGCGTGCGCGAAGGTGAGCGTCACATGCGCCTTCTCGCCCTTCACCAGCGGGCGCTTCAGGTTGACGAACATGACGTGATATCCGCCGGGCGCAAGCTTGACCTCGCCGTTGGCGGGAATCGGCAGGCCATCCTTCAGTTCGCGCATCTTCATCACGTTGCCGACCATTTTCATCTCGTGAATCTGGACGTCGGCGAAGTCGGCCGCGCCGCCGGTCAGCGTGTCGGCCGCCGCGCCGTGATTTTGTACGGTCAGGTAGCCGGCGCCGACGGCCGCGCCCTTGGGCGTCGCGCGCGCCCAGGCGTTCGTGATCATGATGTCGCCCTGCGTCGCCTCGCCGGCGAAGACGGCGGCGGGCATGAGAGCGAGGGCGGCGGCGAAAGCCAGTGTCCGCAGCATGGGACGTTCCTTTCTTTGCGATCAGGGTTTTACAGTGAAGCTGAAGTCGCCCTGGGTGTGATGGGTGTCGACCGACACCGCCTTCCAGGTCACGTCGTAGACGCCGGCCGCGAGCGGCGCGGCGAATTTGACGACGATGACCTTGTTGTCGCCGCCGACGATCGCCGGCCTGGAGGCGGCGATGGCGCCGCCGCCCTCCTTCGCGAGCGTGACCGTGGTGAACGTCGGCTCGACGCCCTCGTCGAAATAGAGCGTGAGGTTGCTCGCGCTCGGCACGGTCGAGCCGACGCCGGGAACGGCCCTTTGCAGCTTGGAATGGGCGAACGCGGCATTCGCCGCGATGAGCGCCGCGAGCGCGACGCCGCAACCGATCAGGTTTTTCATGACTTGCCTCCGAACAGGGGTTTACCGAGGGAATTGGGGAAGATGTCGTCGAGGAAGAAGTGCAGCTCGCCGACGAAGCCGTAGCCGGTTCCGGTCTGCGAATTGACCGGAAGGATCGCCTCGAGCGCGAACTGCCACGTGTCGGCCTCGTAGACGACGCCGGGCTGGATCGTGCCGGTCCAGCCGCTGTAGACGCCCGGCGGAGTATTGGCGATCGGCCTCTGGAAATTGCCCTCGACGATCGACACGAGACGCTTGAAGAAGGGGTTGTCGATCTCGGCGACGTGCTCGTTGTAGAAGGGCAGGCTGTACTGCACCGTGAAGCCCCAGTCGGCAAGCGTGGGATTCTCGAGGCCCTCCGCCCAGGTCGGCGTCGGCACGGATTCGCTGAACGCCAGAGTGAGCGCGAATGGCCTGAGAATGTTCAGGCTCTTGGGCAGGTCGCCAAAACCTTTGCCGACGTCGAGGATCGGCGTGTAGGTGTTGAACGGCTGCTGCATGACGCCGGTTCCGCTCCAGCCCCAGGTTTCCTGGAGGCCGACGGAGGCCATGAATTCGTGCTCGGGCCAGCAGAATGGGTTCCACTTCGCTTCCGTCACCAGCGGCACGTAGCCGAACCCGCCGGTGGCGCCGGTGTTGTTGTTGGTCGTGAGCCAGCCGGGGCCGCCTTCCACCGACAGGCCGAAGCCGGGAAAGATGGTCTTGGTCCAGCTCGCCGTGGCCGTGGTCAGGACCTGACCGCCAACCGAGTTCGGCGTTCTCGGCTCGACGGTGACGGTCGGCAGCGCCAGCTCGTCGCCGACGCCGGGGTCGTCGATGAGCAGCGTCGCCGGGAAAATGCGGTCGCCGCACACGGCGTGGGCGAAGGCGGGAGTTTGAGAGAAAGCGGCAAGCAAAGCGACGGCGAGAGCGCCGCGCGGCAAGTGGGAACGCATGGAAGAGCCTCGAAGCTGACGTGTGAAAGAACGCGCGCGCAACACCGCAGCGCGAAAAAATTTCAGCGAGTCAGGCTTCGAACGGGGGCGCGCGCGGCTGCGCCGGCGATCTGAGCGGCGGGCCGGAGGCGAGATGCGCGACCGGCGGCGGCGGCAGGTATTCGCGGCCAGAGACCGGCGGCGGCAGGTCGGGCGCTGCGGGCGGCAGCACGACGGCGGCCGCGGTGAGCGAGCACAGCGGGCAATTTTCGTCGCAGCCCGGGAACGGATGGCCCGGGGTCTGCGTTCCTTCGTCGACCTGCGCGCAGACCACGACGGAATCGCCAAATGTCGCGCGCAAGTCGGCGACGACGCCGTCGAGCGCAAGCGGCATCGCTGCGGCGCGCGCGACGGGAACCAGCAGCTGGGAGAACAACGCCAGCAGCGCCAAGACGACGAACAGCGCGCGCGAACTTTTCGCGCGCGTGATCGGCTCTGCACTCTGTTGCGCTCTTCCGTTCACTTCGGCGTTCTGCGTCTGGTCGGCCTTCCGGCAGGGTCCCGTGCCTCTTGCTTCGAGTTAGAAAGCAAGGCCCGGGGCTTGTCAATTCGGCCATGCCGGCGCGAACGAATTGCGGCTAGAGCGGTTCCCGATCGATGTGAATCGCCGCCGTCATTGCGAGCGAAGCGAAGCCATCCAGGGCGGCCGGGATGCGGCCCCTGGATGGCTTCGTCGCTTCGCTCCTCGCTATGCGTGTTCGGCGACGTTCCTCCTTGGGCGGCGCTCGCCGGCGCCGCGCTGGTGGTCGCCTGCGGGCTGTTCCTCATCCTCTACTAGCGCCGCGCGACGGGGCAGTGAGGCCTTCGGCGACCAGCCTCGCGAGAGGCGGCGATCGAAAATAATTATGTTGATCTATTTTATGGACGAAGGTAATATGGCGTTCGGGATCGTCGAGGTCCCGGAACAGAGCCAGCGCGCCGAAGCGCTGAGAAGGTGGAGCCGCCATGAGTTCGTTCATCCTCCATTTGAATCCGCTCTATTCGTTGTCCGGGCTTGTCGTCGGCCTGCTCGTCGGCTTCACCGGCGTCGGCGGCGGCGCCCTGATGACGCCGCTGCTGGTGCTCATGTTCGGCATCCACCCGGCGACGGCGGTGGGCACCGATCTGCTCTACGCCGGTCTCACCAAGATCAGCGGCTCGCTCGTCCACAGCTACAATCGCGCCGTCGATTGGCGCGTCGTCGGCCGGCTCGCCAGCGGCAGCGCGCCGGCGGCGGCGCTGACGCTCGTCGCGCTCTCCCATTTCGGCGCCGACTCGCGTTCGGCGAGCGCCGTCATTTCGACCGTGCTCGGCTTCGCGCTCATCCTCACCGCGATAACGCTGCTGTTCCGCGGTTGGCTGTTGAGCCGGGTCGGCGCCCTCGTCGCCCAAGCCGGCGAGGGGCAGATCAAAGCGATGACCGTCGCGCTCGGCGCCGTGCTCGGCGTGCTGGTGTCGATTTCCTCGGTCGGCGCCGGCGCGATCGGCGTCACCGCGCTGCTGACGCTCTATCCCAAGATGCCGACGGTGCGCCTCGTCGGCTCCGACATCGCCCATGCCGTGCCGCTCGCGCTGATCGCCGGCGCCGGCCATTGGTGGATCGGCTCGGTCGACTGGACGCTGCTCGCTTCCCTGCTCATCGGATCGATCCCCGGCATCTCGATCGGCAGCTACTTTGCCTCGCGCGTTCCAGACCGTGTGCTCAGGCCCGTGCTCGCGAGCACGCTCATCCTGATCGGAAGCCGGCTCGCGTTCTGAAAGTCGCGACGTAACGCCGTTTCATCGCGGGGAAATTTCGTGCTAGCGTCCGCCCCCGATACCTGAACGGGGGAGGACGAAAATGTCGGAAACTTTGCGCTATCAGCTCGGCGAGGATCGCATCCCCAAGAGCTGGTACAACATCGCGGCGGACGTGGCGCCGCCGCCGCCGGTGCTGCATCCGGGCACCGGGCAGCCGATCGGCCCCGACGCGCTGGCGCCGCTGTTCCCGATGGCGCTGATCCTGCAGGAGGTGAGCGGCGAGCGTACGATCGAAATCCCCGATCCGGTGCGCGACGTCTATCGCATGTGGCGCCCGACGCCGCTGTATCGCGCCCGCGGCCTCGAGAACAAGCTCGGCACGACGGCGAAGATTTTTTACAAATACGAGGGCGTGAGCCCGGCCGGCTCGCACAAGCCCAACACCGCGGTGGCGCAGGCCTTCTTCAACCAACAGGAAGGCGTGAAGAAGCTCTCGACCGAGACCGGGGCGGGGCAGTGGGGCTCGGCGCTCGCCTTCGCCGGCGCGCTGTTCGGCCTCGAGGTCAAGGTCTACATGGTGAAGGTTTCCTACAATCAGAAGCCCTATCGGCGGGCGCTGATGGAGACCTATGGCGCTGAGTGCGTCGCCAGCCCGAGCAAAGAAACCGCGTCCGGCCGCGCCGTTCTCGCCCAGCATCCCGATTCGCCGGGTTCGCTCGGCATCGCCATTTCCGAGGCCGTCGAGGTCGCCGCGCAGAACGACGACACGAAGTATGCGCTGGGCTCCGTGCTCAACCACGTGCTGCTGCACCAGACGGTGATCGGCCAGGAGGCGATCGAGCAGATGGCGATGGCCGACGCCTATCCCGACGTGGTGATCGGCTGCGCCGGAGGCGGCTCCAATTTCGCCGGCATCGCGTTCCCGTTCCTCGGCGAAAAAATCCGCAACAAACGCGACGTCAGGTTGATCGCGGTCGAGCCCGCGGCCTGTCCGTCGATGACGCGCGGAACTTATGCCTTCGACTTCGGCGACACCGGCCATCTGACGCCGCTGGTCAAGATGCACACGCTGGGCTCGACCTTCATCCCGCCGGGCTTCCATGCCGGCGGCCTGCGCTATCACGGTATGGCGCCGCTGGTGAGCCACTGCCTGAACCTCGGCCTCATCGAGGCGCGCGCCTATCGCCAGACGCCGTGCTTCGAGGCCGGCGTACTGTTCGCCCGCACCGAGGGCATCGTGCCGGCGCCGGAGTCGAACCACGCGGTAAAATGCGCGGTCGACGAGGCGGTGAAGGCGCGCGAGGAGGGCAAGTCGCCGACGATCCTGTTCAACTTGAGCGGCCATGGCCATTTCGACATGCAGGCCTACACCGACTACTTTGCGGGCAAACTGGTGGACCAGGACTACGACGAGGCGGCGCTCGCCGCTGCGCTCGCCGAACTGCCGAAGATCGCGGCGGAGTGACGCAGGCCGCTGGGGCGGCGAGGGCGGGGGCTACGGACCCGCCTCCGCCGCGGTGTAAGGTGATCGAGCGCGCCAGTCCATTTGTTTCTTGCTGTTCATTCACCGTCATGGAGCGGAAAATGACGGAACTTCCTGAGCTTGGCGACCATTTGTTTTCGCCGCGGAGGGGATTTACGCACCACGGACTGTACGTCGGCCGCGAGCGTGTGATCCATTACTCTGGGTACGCACAACCATTCAAACCTGGTCCGGTCGAAGAGGTCACGCTCAGTGACTTCGCTGATGGGAACCCATTTTCCATCAAGGAATATGCCGACCGCGCATTTGCGAAGCGACGAAGCAATCCATTGGCCGCGTGACGTGGGCTGTGGATTGCTTCGCTGCGCTCGCTTTTGACGGCGGAGTAAGTTGGCGCACTTATTTCGCCGCGTCGCCTTCGTGACGAGGCGGGACATGGTCGGGGCGGGGTCGGACAGGACGAGGACGGTGATTTCGGGAGGGCCGGCGGTGATCCTGGCGAGGCCCCAGCTCGCCGTCAACATCGGCATGTGCGCGCGCGCGATGGCCAATTTCGGCCTCGGCGATTTGCGGCTCGTCAATCCGCGCGAGGGCTGGCCGCGCACCGACGAATATGCTGAAGTCGCCTATTCCGCCGCGGCGGGGGCGGCGCATATTCTCGACGCGGCGCGGGTTTTTTCGAGCGTCGAGGCGGCGGTCGCCGATCTGCATTATTTATATGCGGCGACGGCGCGCGAGCGCGGCCAAGCCAAGGCGGTGCGCACGCCGGCCTTCGCCATGGCGGAAACCGCCGCCGCCGCGGATCAGCAACGCGGGATCCTGTTCGGCCCCGAGCGCACCGGGCTCGACAACGACGAGGTCGCGCTCGCCGACGAGATTGTCACCTTTCCCGCCAATCCCGCCTATGCCTCGCTCAACCTCGCGCAGGCGGTGCTTCTCGTCGGCTACGAATGGTTCAAGTCCGCCCACGGAGACGCTGCTCCGCCGCCGCAAGTCCCGCGGCCGGTCTCTCCGCCCGCCGACCGCGAGATGGCGATCGCCTTCTTCGAGTTCCTGGAAGACAAGCTCGACGCCGCCGGCTTCTTCCGCCCCACGACCAAAAAGCCGGGCATGCGCAGGAACTTGCGCAATATATTTCATCGCATGCAGATGACGCAGCAAGACGTGCGCACGCTCTGGGGCGCGGTGGTGCGGCTCGTCGAAGGGCCGCGAGCGGACGTGCAGACGAGAAAGCGGATCAGACCTAAGAAACCGGGCGGGGATGACGGCTGATTCGCCGACGCGGCGCCAGCGCCTCGCCCGAGGCCGAGCGCAGCAAGACCCTGCGAAGGCTCGCTCCCCGCTCATTTTTCGCGCGGTCGCCTAGCTCTTCCAGCTTCGCCAACAATTGGTCATTCTCACCGAGCATGCGTTCCGAGACTTCTCGATTACGCTCGATTTCTATTTCGAGTTGCTCGATTTTCACCCTCACCGATTTCAGCTCTACGACGAGCTCACGCTCCTGATCGACGTCTCGGTGTACGAGGTTCAATTTGTAGCCAACAGATACCGGCAGCGTGACCACGAGCATGGCAGCGACCGATACCGTTAATGTCGCGAGCGCTTCAGCTCCGAAGCTCGAATTCGACACGAGGAATAGCCCTGCCGCGACCGCGCAGCCAACGGCGGCGCAGACCGCGATCACGACCAAGTAGACTTTCGCTTCGCGCCACGTCCACGCGAAGGTGGGCCAAGCGGGTTGGTTCGAAAACGTGTTGGCTCTCATTCTTCGAAGGCCTTGTTTGCCGCTAGAATTCCTCGATATCCGAACACGGCTAAAACTCCAAGGTCAATCAGATGGAATATATAGGCGACCGGCAATCGGCCGAAAAGGAGCGGCTCCTGGCCACCCCAGAGAAGCCGGATCAGGGTCTCGAAAAAGTACATGCAAACAATGAACAAAGTGGCCAACAGGGTGTGCACGATCAGAAAGGTCGCGGCTGCGGCTGCCCGCTTGATTGGCCCCCAGTCCATGACATCGCCCCGCAAACAATTTTCGTTCAGTGGGTTCAGCATAGCGAGGTCGACGATTTCGTCCAGTGTCGCCCGACGATTGCTGAGGCGCAGCGACAATCCGAGGGCAGGCGCGTTTGCGGCGCTCGGGTGGGCTGCTGACAGAATCTGACGCAGCCGCGGGTTAGCGTTCGCGCATCGGCGAACGTCTCGCCGCTCACGGGAGCCCAAAAACGTCCGACCTCAGTTTCGTTTTGCTCTGTGTCGCCGACGTCGCCCGTTCGCAGGCTTTTTACGCCGATATCCTCGGCAAGCCGGCGCGAGAGGCCTCGCCGGGATTTGCGATGTTCGCCGCCGCGCCGAGCCTGATGCTCGGTCTCTGGCGCGCCGACAAGGTCGAGCCGAAGGCGACGGCGCCGGGCGGCGGCGAAATCTGCATCAATGCCGACGCGCCGGCCGCGGTGGACGCGATCCACGAGGAATGGCGCGGCAAGGGCATCGAAATCGCCCAGGCGCCGACGAAAATGGATTTCGGCTACACTTTTGTCGCGCTCGACCCCGACGGACACCGGGTCAGAGCGCTCGCGCCGGGGGCGTAGCTCCCATTGTAGCCGCGCGCGATGAGCGCGGCTGCCGGGGTCGGCGCCCCCGGCTACACGGGGTCGGCGCCCCCGGCTATACGGTCAGCCGCCAGCCTCTGCCGCGGAGCCAATCGTCATCGCCTTGCGCCTCGTCGCGTTCGAGCCAGCGCAAGCCCTGCGCGCCGCCGGCCCCGAACGCAGCGTCGACGGCGTGGGCCTCGGCGGCGTCGCGGCCGCCGACGAGATTGATGAAGCCGGCGCCGGAGACAAAGCGCGCCGGCCAGCGGCCATCGGGCTCACGGGAGATGAGCAGCATCGCGCCCGAGCGGCTCACGCCGGTGAGCGGAAACACGAGCCGTCCGCCGGCGTCGAGGGCATCGAGCCAGGCGGCGTTGGGCGCCGTCGCGCCGGCGTTGACGTAGACCGCGTCGGCCGCCGGCAGCGCGCGGTCGAGCCCGGATTCGGCGTGGACCACGACGTTGGCGCGGTCGGCCAGATTGGCCTTCGCTTTCGCCGCGAGACCGGGGTCGATCTCGAAGGCGTCGATATGGCCCGCTTCACCCACGAGTTCGGCGAGGATCGCGGTGTAATAGCCGGTTCCGGCGCCGATGTGGCTTACGCGTTCTCCGGGTTTCAGAGCGAGGGCGTGGATCCACAGCGCATGCGCGCTCGGCTCGCCGTTGTTGATGCCGCGCGCTTCGTCGAGCGCGAACAGCCGATCGACATAGACTTCTGAGGCGTCGTCGCTCTCGCTCCACCGATAGCGGCCCTCTCTCGCGACCCGCCACGGCCCGGCGCCTAAGAATTTTTCGCGCGGCGTGGCGGCGAACGCGGCCTCGAGCGCGGGGTCTTCCACGCCGGCGCGGTCGAGAACCTCGCTCGCGAAGGCGTGACGGCGGGCGGCAAGGTGGGAATGGTTCATCTGCGCTGCATCAATCGTCGGGGTGCGGTTGCGCGTAAGGGATAGCGCATTCGCCCTTCGTCAGCGAGGTCTCGCGCCGTTGTCCCGGCAGGTCGTCATTCTCGCTCTCATCGGCCTCGTTCTCGTCGTCGTCGTCGCGATCACGCTCAGACCCGCGCCGCCCGCGCCGGTGCAATGGCAGGGCTATGCGGAGGCCGATTTCGTCGAGGTCGGCCCGACCCAACAGGGTTTGCTCACCGTGCTCTCGGTCGAACGCGGCGACCGCGTCGTCAAGGGCCAGCCGCTGTTCGAGCAGGATGAGACGGCCGACCGCGCCGGCGTCGACCAGGCGGCGCGCCTGCTGCGCCAGGCCGAGGCCCAGGCGCAGAATCTTCAGCAGCCGTCGAAGCCGACGGAGATCGCTCAGGCCGAGGCCAATCTCACCGACGCCGTGGCGTCGCGCGACCGCGTCGCCGCCGATCTCGAGCGCAACCGCAAGCTGCTCGCCACCGGCGCCGCGACGGCGCAGATCGTCGACCAGGAGCAGGCCGATTTCCGCTCGGCGGAAGCCAAGATCGCGGCGATGCGCGCCGCCCTCGACAATTTGCGCGCCGCGATCGGCCGGCCGCTGGAGATTGAAGCGGCCAACGAAGGCGTCGATGCGGCTCGCGCCGCGGTCGCCGAGGCCAAATGGCGGCTCGACCAGCGCCGCGTCGCCGCGCCCGTGTCCGGCGTCGTCGCCGATGTGCTGGCGAGGCCGGGCGAGACGCTCGCCGCCGGCGCGCCGGCGGTGTCGCTGCTGCCTCCGGCAAACATCTTCGTCCGCTTCTTCATTTCCGAGGCCGGCCTCGCCCATGCGCGCGTCGGCGACCGCGTCGCGCTCGCCTGCGACGGCTGCCGGCCCGACCTTTCCGGCCGCGTGTCGTTCATCGCCCCCGAGGCCGAATATACGCCGCCGTTCATCTATTCGGAGACCACCAAGACCAAATTCGTCTATCTCGCCGAGGCGCGTCTCGACCCCGATTTTGTCGGCGCGCTCGAGCCGGGCGAGCCGGTCACGGTGAAGCCGCTCGAGGCGGCGCCATGACCGAGCTGGTGATCGACGTCGAGAATCTCGCCAAGAGCTTTGGCGAACTGGAGGTCGTCAAAGGCCTGAACCTCAGAGTCGAAAAGGGCGAGATCTGCGGCTTCCTCGGCGCCAACGGCTCGGGCAAGACGACGACGATCCGCATGCTGTGCGGCCTCTTGCAGCCGGACGGCGGCTCGGGCGTCTGCCTCGGCTACGACATCATGCGCGAGCCGCATGAGATCAGGCGCGACGTCGGCTACATGACGCAGCGCTTCAGTCTTTACGAAGATCTGACCGTCTACGAGAACCTCGACTTCGTCGCCCGCGTTTACGAGATGAACAACCGCAGGGCGGCGGTGCAGGACATCCTCGACCGCATGGGTCTGGAGAACCGGCGCCGCCAACTCGCCGGACAGCTTTCCGGCGGCTGGAAGCAGCGGCTGGCGCTCGCCGCCTGCGTGCTGCACCAACCAAAATTGCTGCTGCTCGACGAGCCGACCGCCGGCGTCGACGCCAAGGCGCGGCGCGAATTCTGGGACCTCATCCACGACATGGCGGTCGACGGCCTGACGACGCTGGTCTCGACCCATTACATGGACGAGGCCGAGCGCTGCTCGCGCATCGTCTATCTCGCCCGGGGGCGCATCGTCGTTCAGGGGCGGGCGTCCGACGTCGTCGAGAGCTCGGGGCTCGTCGTGTTCGAGGGGACGGGGGAGGGGGTCGACGCGGCCACGCGGCGCATGCGCGAGGCGCCGGGCGTCGAAGCGGCGGCGGTGTTCGGCCGCGCGCTGCATATCGCCGGCATGGACCGGGAAGCGCTCGAGCGGGTCATCGCGGAGCGCGGGCAGGGCCTCGTATGGCGCGAGGCGCCGCCGCGGCTCGACGACGTGTTCATCCACATGCTCAGCGTTGGCGGAGGGGCGCCGTGACCGGATTCTCGTTTGCCCGGCTCTATGCGCTGCTGCGCAAGGAAAGCATCCAGGTGGTCCGCGATGGGGCGACGCTCCGGCTGATCATCGCCATTCCGATCATGCAACTGTTTCTGTTCGGCTATGCGATCAATACCGATCCCAAGCACCTGCCGAGCGGGCTCATCAGCATCGAGGACTCCAAGTATCTCAGAGATATCGCCGCCTCGCTGCACTATTCCGGCTATTACGACATCCGGACGCTGCATTCGGAAGCCGAGGCGGAGCGCGGACTCGCGCGCGGCGAGCTGATGTTCGTGATTCAAGCGCCGCCGGGTTTCGACCGCGCCGTCGACCGTGGCGAGTCGCCCGACATCCTGATCGACGCCGACGCGACCGACCCGACGGCGATCGGCAACGCGGTCGCGGCGCTCTCCCACGCCATACAGGATTTGAACCGCGACCTGCCGCCGATCCGTCAATTGGTCCCCGAGACGCCGCCGGTGCAGTTCACGGTGCATGCGCGCTACAATCCCGAGCAGCTCACCGTGCTCAACATCGTGCCGGGCCTCATCTGCCTCGTGCTCACCTTCTCGACGCTGTTCGTGACCACGCTCGCCATTACCCGCGAACGCGAGCGCGGTACGATGGAAAATCTGCTCGCCATGCCGGTCAGGCCGATCGAGGTGATGATCGCCAAGATCGTGCCCTATGTATTCATCGGCTATGTCCAGGTGGCGCTGATCCTGGCGACGTCCGCGACCGTCTTCCATCTGCCGATCCGCGGCTCGATCGCGGTGCTGCTCGGCGCGCTCGGGGTGTTCATCTCCTCGAACCTCGCGCTCGGCGCCACGTTTTCGACGATCGCGTCCAATCAGATGCAGGCGGTGCAGCTGGCGCAGTTCACGCTGATGCCGTCGTTCATCCTCTCCGGCTTCATGTTTCCGTTCCGCGGCATGCCCTGGTGGGCGCAGTTGATCGGCAACGTGTTTCCGACCACGCACGCGATCCGCATCGTGCGCGGCATGCTGTTGAAGGGCAACGGCTGGAGCGAGATCGCGCCGGATGTTTGGCCGATCGCGCTGTTCACGCTCATCGTGATCGTGGTCGCGACGCTGCTCTATCGGGAGACGCTGGATTGAACGAGCGGTCAAAACGCAACGCTCGCCGCGCGTTCGGGGACGTCGCGAGGGGCGGGGAGCGGTCTTTGGCGCTCGATTTCTGCACCGCATAATCTGCTGATTTTATTGGCGTCGATTCGTTGTGCATAAATCTTGCGTTAGGAACGACCCACGGAATTCGCCGTGCGCGCGGCGGGAATGTAGCGATAGAGGGTTGCCGTTGAGACGTTAAGCCGGTGCGCGATTTGCGTGACGCCGATGTCGGGATTGGTGAGCATGGCCTTCGCCGCTCCGATGTCGTCCGCCGTCAGTTTCGGCGGACGGCCTCCGGTGCGTCCGATGCGTCGCGCCGCCACGAGCCCCGCTTGGGTGCGCTCGCGAATGAGACTGCGCTCGAATTCCGCCAAGGCGCTGTACATGTGAAAGACGAACCGCCCTCGAGCCGTCGTCGTGTCGATGGCTTCCGTCAGACTGCGAAACCCGATGTCGCGCGAACGCAACTTCTCGACGGTTTCGATCAACTGCTTGACTGAACGCGCCAGCCGGTCGAGCTTCCACACAACAAGCGTGTCGCCGCTCCGCGCGAATTTCAGCGCCTCCCTCAATTCGGGGCGATCCGTAACCGCTCCCGGAAGCTGCTCGGTATAGACGTGCTTGCATCCGGCCTCCGCGAGCGCGTCGCGCTGCAAGGCCAAGTCTTGGTCAACAGTCGAAACCCGGGCATAGCCGATGAGCATCGTCTGATTTTCTCCAAGAAACTAGTGGCCGTCCTTCGGCCCGTCGCGCCGCGCCAATTGCTCGCGCAACATGGCGCGCGCCGGTTCGCTGGCGATAGGCTGCCGCTGTTTTTCGACATTGCGCCCACGCGCGGCGGCTTCGTCGAGAATCTGGTCGCATGATTGAATGCGTCCTGCCGCCTCTAATTCATGCAGTAAATCGCCGGTTGAAAGCGCGGTCACGCGCTCCGGCAGGACACGCACAAATTCGCGGCTGAGAATATCGCTATCCTCGAACAAAAGGACGGCTTGCAAATCGGGGTTGGCGGCAACCTCATAGCCCAACACTTCGAGCGCCGCTTGCTCGCCGCGCCCCTTGGAGCGGATGTTCGGATTAATCGCCTGCAAAGCCTCGAATTCGGCGTAGACTTCCGTCGGCATAATCTCGACTTGTCCAAGGTTCGCGCGAATCCAATCGACAACTTCCTTGGCTCCGAGTTTCGTCATGTCCCGCGCCACTTCGGCATAGACCATATCGGGAACGAACACCGGCACGTTGGGCATAATAAGACAGGACAGCGCGTGGGCGGCTCCCAAAGTGATGAGCGGCGAAGCATCGGTAACGATGAGGCCAAAGCGTTTCGTCATTTTTGCGCCTTCAAAGCCTCGCGAATGATGGCGCGTCCGCGCTGCCGCGCCTCGACGTTCGGCCCCTCCATCGGCGCGACAGGCGGACGCAAACCAAGCTCCCCTAGCCCGGCCAAAACGTCGAGGTAGCTGTCAAAGCCGCGCTCGCGCATGGTGTGCCAAGTGATCTCGCCCGCCGCGTACTGACGGATCATCTTTTGCTTTTCGTCCTCGGGCATGGGACAGTTCCTTTCTCTAAACTCGACTCACTATACTCCTTTTGAGAAGCGTTTTCGCAGGGTTTCGGGTTGATTGGATTGCCACGCGCTCCCTTTTCAAAAACTCTCAAGTCGTTTTCGAGAAGGCCGCGATTTTCCATAAATCTCGATTTTTGACGGGGCATGGCGACGAGGCGCGGCAGCGGAAGATTTCGAGGCGTCATCCGCAACGCGAAGCTTCTCATGTCGCGTAAAGCCAATGACCACCTGAAAGTGCGTTTCTTTCTTGCCGCGGCGCCACTGTTACCGCGGGAACGGCGCCGGGCACGAGACGGCCCTATGCTCCTGACCATCGAAGGGCATCCCGCTCTTCCTCGACAAGGAGACATCACATGTACCGCAAGACGATCTATGCCGCCGTAGCTGTTCTCGCATTGGGCGGCGCCGCGTTGTCGCCAATGTCAGCAATGGCGCAGGCCACCCCCAATCAAGCACAAGCTGCCGAGGCTGAAAACGCGGAAAACGCGCTCGAGCACGTGGGACCATCAACATCATTGGCGTACGCGCCAGTTCCACGGCGCCCTTCTTCATAAAGGGGAAGCCGTTCGGAAGCCGAGTCTGGCAGCCATTGAGCTCGCCAGTCTCCGGCAGCACGTTCGCCGCGATCCCCGTCGTCCCACAATTTGGTTTTGGCGGCGCCAGCTGTAGCCCCGAGTACCGCCGGGCCCGGATCGTGACGCCAGACGGCAGTACCCAGGTGTACAACCTCGTTGATAACCACTACGTGCAGCCGTCTGGCGCGGCCACCACGAATGGTCTCTATGACATCGTGAGTGGAACGGGGCGGTTTGCGAACTTCGCGCCGGGCGGTGGTATCTTCAGCATCGACGAAACCGCGGACGGTCAAGCATTTCTTGCGCTATCAGGCACGCACTGCCCCTGTAGGCGGTGACTTCGTGGGCTTTGGCCAGCAATTGCGGGGAGTTCCGGGCTTCGTACCGAGGCGACCGAGCGCGGCGAGCGGTTGTCGATGGTCATCGCGGCCCCTTCGGGCGGGCGGTTCCCCGTCTGCAAGGAGGAGCACAAGGGCCGCCTTCCACGGGCGCCGTAGCGGACGCCCGCTGGCGGATACCCGATGGATACAACCGACTTACTGGGACATGATGCCGGTTACATTCGTGTTGGTTCGGTCGCTCAGGTTAGTAAAATGCGTACAATCGGTATCATGTCCCCGTGCGCCCCGGACGTCGAATGCGCGCCATTGAGCCCGAGCGCGACTCGTGCGAGACAGCGCGAGCTTCGGAGGGGGCGAATATGCTTTCCAGCATGACCGGTTTCGCCCGCGCCGCGGGCTCGCTGCGGGCCTGGCGGTGGTCGGTCGAGATAAAATGCGTCAACGCCAAGGGGCTCGACCTGCGACTGCGTGTCCCTCAGCCGTTCGACCGCATCGAGGCCGAGGCGCGGGCGAGGCTCGGCAAAGCCGTCGCGCGCGGGACGTGTTTTGCGACGATCGACGCCAAGCGCGAGGGCGCGGCGACGAAAGCGCGCATCGACGCGGCGCTGTTGCAGGAGATCGCGGCTGCGGCGCGCGCGGCCGCGGAAAAATTCGGTCTCGCGCCGCCGACCCTCGATGGATTGCTCGCCGTGCGCGGCGTCGTCGAGACGGTCGAGGCGCCCGACGACGAGGCGGAGCTCGCCGCGATCGCCCACGCGATCCTCGAGACCCTCGACGAGGCGATCGCCGCGCTCATCGCGGCGCGGCGCGCCGAGGGGGCGGCGCTCGGCGCGGCGCTCGGCCAGCGGCTCGACGAAATCGCCGCGCTGACGAAGGCCGCCGACGACAATCCGGCGCGTAAGCCGGACGCGGTGCGCGCGCGGCTCGCGCAGAGCGTCGCCGACCTCCTCGGCTCGTCGCGCGGACTCGACGAGGCGAGGCTGCATCAGGAGGCAATCGTGCTGGCGGCAAAAGCCGACATCCGCGAGGAGCTCGATCGGCTCATCGCCCATGTCGCGGCGGCGCGAGCGCTTCTCGCCGAGGGCGCTGCGGTCGGGCGGCGGCTCGACTTCCTCGCCCAGGAATTCGGTCGAGAGGCCAACACGCTGTGCGCCAAGGCGAACGACGTTTCGTTGACCCGGCAGGGGCTCGAGTTGCGGGCTGAGATCGAGCAAGTGCGCGAGCAGGCGCAGAACATCGAATGAGCGAATCCATGGCCCTCCAACGCCGCGGCATGATCCTCATCCTCTCATCGCCCTCGGGCGCGGGGAAGACCACGCTGACGCGCATGCTGCTGCAGGACAAGACGCTCGACCTGACGCTGTCGATCTCGGTGACGACGCGCGCCCGGCGCCATTCGGAAGTGAACGGCATCCATTACTATTTCATCGATCGCACAACCTACGACCGCATGAAGTCCGGCGGCGAATTGCTGGAATCGGCCGAGGTGCACGGCAACGGCTACGGCACGCCGCTGAAACCCGTCGAGGACATCCTCGCCCAAGGGCGCGACATGCTGTTCGACGTCGACTGGCAGGGCGCCGAGCAGGTGCGCCAGGCGCTCGGAACCGATGTGGTGAGCATCTTCATCCTGCCGCCGTCGCTGACCGAATTGCGCGCCCGGCTCGAGCGGCGCGCCGAGGATTCCAAGGTGACGATCGAGGCGCGGCTCGACAACGCCCGCCACGAGATCGAGCGCTGGCGGCAGTACGACTATGTCGTCGTCAACGACGACCTGCAGCACGCCTACGAGCTCATTCTCGCCATCGTCGCCGCCGAGCGGGCCCGCCAGACCCGCATCGCCGCGGGGGTCGAAGGATTCGTCGCCGGGCTGCTCGCCTGAGTCGATTTCCCCACAGGCGAGCGCTTGCTAGGTTTACGGTCGCTCGAGCGGGCGGGTCGTAACCGGCGCAATTTGCCGGGCGCCATTGTCGGCGAGGGCCCTCATCCTGAGCCTGTCGAAGGACGACCTCGCTCCTTCGGCTGGGAAGACTCGTGTGAGAATGAGACGCTTGACAAGCCGACCGAGTAACCGGGGCCATTTCCCGGGCGCCCTTGTGGGCGAGGTCGTTGACCTCGCTCTTTCCGCTAGGCAGAATCGTGCAGAATGAGGCGCTTGCGCGCCGACCGAGGTCAGCGACCTCGGCTACAGGGGGGGCGCCGCCCGGGAATTTGCCCCGGTTACGGATCCAGGGCTGCCATCTGAGCCGGCCGATGCCGCCCGGGGACATCGAGGCGCTGGTTTCAGCAGGCCATCCGCCCGCCCGCCCGGCGCTCCGTCGCCTGCGCCACGGCGTCATGGAACATGTGCAGCGAGAATGGCTTGGGCAACAGCGCGTCGGCGCCCTCGGCGAGCGCCCGACGGTATTCCTCTTCGTTGGGCTCCAGGCTCACCAGCAGGAACGGAATTTCGCGGGTGAGTTGGTGGCCGCGCACGCGGCGCAGCAGCGCCAGGCCATCGACGGGCTTCAGACGCCAGTCGCAGACGATCGCGGCGGGACGGAACATCAGCGAATAGGTCCAGGCGCGCTCTGCGTTGTCGAACGCGAAGGTCTTGTAGGCGTTGCGGTACTCCAGCACCAGCGCCATCACCTTCACGTGGTAGGGGTCCGCGTCGACGATGCATATTCTTTCAGCGCGCATGTCTCGCTTCCGCCGGGGCCGATTCGCCGCAACCTGAACGGGTATTTCTAACCGCAGCGACGTGCAGCTTCGGTTAACCCCGGCTTGCCGACGCCCGCGGAGCGCCCGAATGGTTAGGGAAGCGTTGCGCACCGGCGCCGGGGCCGCTAACACCCTCAGCCGTGCCCAAAAACGCGAACCTCCCCGGCTGGCGCTTCTCGGTGGCGCCGATGATGGATTGGACCGACCGTCATTGCCGGTTCTTCCATCGCCTGCTCACGCGCCGCGCCCGGCTCTACACCGAGATGGTCACCGCCGACGCGATCATCTTCGGTCCCCGCGCGCGCCTTCTCGAGTTCGACGCTCGTGAGCGTCCGGTGGCGCTGCAGCTCGGCGGCGCCGACGCTACGAAGCTCGCCGAAGCGGCGCGCATCGGGGCCGATTGGGGCTACGACGAGATCAACCTCAACTGCGGCTGTCCCTCGGACCGGGTGCAGAACGGCCGCTTCGGCGCCTCACTGATGCGCGAGCCGAAGCTGGTGGCCGACGGCGTCGCCGCCATGCGCGCAGGCGCAAAAATTCCCGTTACCGTCAAGTGCCGCATCGGCGTCGACGAGCAGGCGCCTCGCGAGGCGCTGTTCGCCTTCGTCGAGGCGCTCGGCGAAGCGAACGTCGACGGGCTCATCGTGCATGCGCGCAAGGCCTGGCTCGAGGGCCTGAGCCCCAAGGACAATCGTACGGTCCCGCCGCTCGACTATCCGCTGGTCCACGAGCTGAAGCGCGCCCATCCCGAGTTGCCGATCGCGATCAACGGCGGCCTCGCCGATGTCGACGCGGCGCTCGCCGAACTCGCACATGTCGACGGCGCGATGCTCGGCCGCGCCGCCTATCAGAACCCCGAGCTGCTGATCGACGTCGACGCGCGCGTGTTCGGCGCGCCGGCGCCCTTTCCCGACCCGTTCGCCGCCGTGGAGGCCTATTTTCCTTACATCGAACGCGAGCTCGCGCGCGGCGCCCGGCTCCACGACATGACGCGCCATCTCCTCGGCCTGTTCGCCGGCCGGCCCGGCGCGCGGCTCTACCGCCAGAAGCTGGCGGCGCTGGCGACGCGCCCCGGCGCCGGTCTCGACGTGCTCGAGGACGCCATCGCCTCGGTCAGCCGCGAGCCGGCGGATGACGCCGTTCAGTCAATGCGAAGCTGACGCGGGCCGTCCCCCGTCGCAGCAGACTTCGACCGCGTCTAACGCGCGACCCTGTTCATTCCGTCGTCGTTTTGCCGCGCAGCGCTTTGATCTCGCCGCGACGGCTCTTGGCGTCGAGCCGGCGCTTCTTCGAGGCGAGCGTCGGCCGCGTCGGCCGCCGCGGCTTGTCGCGATGCTGGGCTTTCAGCAGCAGCGCCGCGAGCCGTTGGCGCGCGTCCTCGCGGTTCGCGGGCTGGCTCGAAAAGCGCTGGGCGAAGATGACGATGACGCCGTCCTGCGTCGCCCGCTGGCCGGCGAGCCTTATCAGCTTGTCGGCGATCTCGGGCGAAAGATTGGGCGAGCGGCGCGCGTCGAACCTGAGCTCGACCGCGCTCGCGACCTTGTTGACGTTTTGCCCGCCCGGCCCCGAAGCGCGCACGAAATTTTCGACGAGCTCGCTTTCGTCGATGAAGAGGGCGCCGGCTTTCATGGACGACGTCTCCCAGGCTTCGCCGTGTTGCGTCGTTTCGTCCAATTCCGGGCGGGTTGCAACCGTCTCTCGATCGCCGGGCCGGGAACGCTTTTTTCTTCCCTCGCGGCAGAAAGACGCAAACCTGGAGCGGCGGCGTCTCGCCGCCGTACGCCGCCCGCGCTCCCCTCGGGCGCCAGTTTCATCGAGGCCGGGTCGGCCCGGGGTCGGCGCCGAACTCGCGAGCCGTCGAAGACCAGGGCCGGTACCAGCCTCGGGCGCTTCGCGGCGCTGGGGCTCAGAGCCGCGCACCGATGGCGAGGGCGTCGACGGCCTTTCGCGAGGCGGAGCGCACGCCGCGCGTAAATTTCCCGTAGGCTCCGCCGCGCGCGGGCTACCCTGGAACGGATTGTCGTCGCGCCCAAAGCCTGCGTGAACGCTGGAGGTCTTGCTGTTCCGACCCGCTGCGCAATGCTCCCTCCGACCCTGCCGGCGAGGGCGCACGGATGGCGAGTTTTCATGCGCGGCGCGAAACACCCGTCGCAGCAATATCGGCAATTGCCCGTCTGCAAGCGCGCGCGGAAATACTTTTCGAGTTAAGATTTGGGCGGCTTCTCGCTCCGCTCATGAGTTCATGAAACCGGCGGCTGCCGAACCATCCGCATGTTAATGTTTTAGGGGCGCCCCGTGGCGGAAACATCCTTGCGCGGACTTCCGGCTATCGGGGCACCCACGTCGGACCTTGTCAGTCAGCGGCGACGCCGCAGACGCGCGACAATGGCGACGCCCGCCAGCATCGCCAGCGGCGCCAGACCCGCGCCCGCGACCGGACCCGGAACCGGAATCGTCGCCCACGCCGCAGACGTGCCAGCCAGCAGAAGCGAAGCAATCAAAGCATATTTCATAGCGCCCTCACCAGGTAAGAACCAACGTTACGCTGAGGACGATATACGTACGATCGAAACATGCAAGCGCGATTGTGAGGGCCTTGAACAATGTTTTGCAATCATGTAGCGAAAAGGTAGTTGTCGACGTAAACTTTGCTACCTGCACGTGTCTTTAACCAACAAATAATCGCACAGAGACAGGAGTGCAGCCTCAGGAATCCGCTCATTTTGAGAACGGCCTGATTTGGAGGCTTTATTGGCCCTCGTGTGGGCGAACGGACAGCCCTCAGGTCCCGCATCGAGTATTGCGCGACCTCTTTCTCGACAGTTGGGAGCCCCGAACCCGCGCTTGAGAACTCGTAACACGAGACTCGTTACGCCGGAGCGCCAACCTCCCGTTGTATTTTTGCCCTCGAAAAAATGTGGGGATAGCTGAGCTCGACTTTCCGCATTTTCGCTTCCGAACCCACGGATTTGAGACGGTGATTCATCGGGGGCGGCGGGCTCGCGCCTCGTGTCGAGCCGTTTGACCTTTCGGGGACTCTTGCACGATGGCGTCGGC
>JBKQKS010000109.1:0-5937 GCA_052147395.1 Roseiarcus sp. | reverse complement strand
ACCACTCGTACGCCGTCTTGGCGCGCGCGCGCGACCCAATCCAGCCCCCCCCCCCGCCACCTCGAAACCGCAGAGGCTCACCCACTATCCTTTGGCCGATGTCGCGTGCTCGCGCCCCGTCAGGCCTCACACGGCGGCTAGATTGCTTCGCTCACGCTCGCAATGACGGTGGAAAGGTTGCGACAATTTCTTTCGCCCGATTGCCGCGCGCAGTCGTCGAGCGTCGGTTTCCCTCGGAAGCGGCGCGTGATAACGCGTTGCGCCATGACGACCCGCATCGACGCCCGCTTCGCCACTCTCCGCGCCGAAAGCCGCGCCGCGCTCATCACCTTCGTGATGGCCGGCGATCCCGACCTCGCGACTTCGCTCGCCATTCTCAGCGCGCTGCCGAACGCCGGGGCCGACGTTATCGAGGTCGGCATGCCGTTCAGCGATCCGATGGCGGACGGCCCGGCGATCCAGGCCGCGGGTTTGCGCGCGCTGCGGGCGGGAACGACGCTGAAAAAGACGCTCGAGCTCGTCCGCGCCTTCCGCGCCGGCGACGACGCGACGCCGATCGTGCTGATGGGCTATTACAATCCGATCTACGTCTACGGCGTGCCAAAATTCCTCGCCGACGCCAGGGCGGCCGGGGTCGACGGCCTCATCGTCGTCGACCTGCCTCCGGAAGAGGACGACGAGCTCTGCCTGCCGGCGCTCGCGGCCGGGCTCGCCTTCATTCGTCTGGCGACGCCGACTACCGACGATAAGCGCCTGCCGGCCGTGCTCGCCAACACCTCGGGCTTCGTCTATTACGTCTCGATCACCGGCGTCACCGGCGCCGCCGCGCCGAAGCCGGAAGCGGTCGGCGCCGCGGTTGAACGAATCAAGCGCCATACCCATCTCCCCGTCGTCGTCGGCTTCGGCGTGCGCGACGCGGCGAACGCGGCGGCCATCGCGGAGCGCGCCGATGGCGTGGTGGTCGGCACGGCTCTGGTCGAAGCGGTCAGGGGCTCTCTCGTCGACGGTAAAGCGAGCCCCGGGACAGCGGCGGCCGTCGCGTCGCTGGTTGCGTCGCTCGCTGAGGGCGTACGGAGGGCTTGAGCGATGACCGATGGCGCGATGAACTGGATCTCGAACGTTGTGCCGCCGAAAATCCGTTCGCTGCTGCGCCGCGACACGCCGGAAAATCTGTGGGTCAAATGCCCCGATAGCGGCGAGCTGGTGTTCCACAAGGACCTCGAGGCCAACCTGATGGTGGCGCCGAGCTCCGGCTACCACTTTGCGATCGCGCCGCGCGCGCGGCTCGCCGCGCTGTTCGACCACGGGGAATTCGCCGAATTTCCCATGCCGGATGTCCCGCAGGACCCGCTCAAATTCCGCGACGTCAAGCGCTACGCCGACCGGCTCAAGGAGCATCGCGTGAAGACCGGCGTCCAGGACGCGATCGTGGTCGCCGCCGGCAAGCTCGAGGACCAGGAGATCGTCGCCGCGGTGCACGACTTCGCCTTCCAGGGTGGCACGCTCGCCATGGCGGTGGGCGAAGCGATCGTCGAGGGCATGAGCCAGGCAATGGAGCGCCGCGCGCCATTCGTCATCTTCACCGCCTCGGGCGGGGCGCGCATGCAGGAGGGCATGTTCTCGCTGATGCAGATGGCGCGCACCACCGTCGCCGTGCAGCGCCTGCGCGCCGCGAAGCTGCCCTATATCGTGGTGCTCACCAATCCGACCACCGGCGGCGTCACCGCGTCCTACGCGATGCTCGGCGACGTGCATATCGCCGAGCCCGGCGCGGTGATCGGCTTCGCCGGCGCGCGGGTGATCGAGCAGACCGTGCGCCAGCGCCTGCCCGAAGGTTTCCAGCGCGCCGAGTTCCTCGAGACCCACGGCATGGTGGACATGGTCGTGCCGCGGCCGCAGATGCGCGGGGCGCTGACAAAACTCTGCAAGATGCTGACGAAAACGCCGCTGGCGGCGGCGTGAGGCCCGGGCGCGCCGCGGGAGTTCCCTTTGACCGTATCCGACGCGATCACGGCGCGCTTCGCGCCGCTCCACCCCCGCCGTATCGATCTGTCTCTCGGGCGCATAAAGCGCCTGCTCGCCGATCTCGGCGCGCCGCACCTGAGCCTGCCGCCGGTGATCCATGTCGCCGGCACCAACGGCAAGGGCTCGACGGTCGCCTTCCTGCGCGCGATCCTCGAGGCGGCGGGAATTTCGGCGCATGTCTACACCTCGCCGCATCTGGTCAGCTTCAACGAGCGCATCCGGCTCGCCGGCGAGCTCGTCGACGACGAACGCCTGTGGGCGGCGCTCGACGAATGCGAGCGCGTCAATGCCGGCCAGTCGATTTCCGTGTTCGAGATCACCACCGCCGCGGCGTTTCTGCTGTTCAGCCGGACGCCGGCGGACTATCTGCTGCTCGAGGTCGGGCTCGGCGGCCGCTACGACGCCACCAATGTGATCGATCATCCGGCGGCGACCGTGATCACGCCGGTCTCGATCGACCATCCCGAGTTCCTCGGCGCGACGGTCGACAAGATCGCCTACGAGAAGGCGGGGATTTTGAAGCGCGGCGCGCTGGCGATCGTCGCCGAACAGGAGACCGCGGCGCTCGGCGTCATCGAGCGCGAGGCGTTGCGCGCCAACGCGCCGATGCAGCTCGCCGAGCGCGATTTTTTCGTGCGGCCGGAGCACGGGCGTCTCGTCTACGAGGACCGTATGGGCCTGCTCGATCTGCCGCCGCCGCGCCTCGTCGGGCGTCACCAGTTCTCGAACGCGGCGAACGCCATCGCGACGCTGAGGACGCTGCGCCCCGACCTCTCCGCCCGCGCTTTCGAACGGGGGTTGACCACCGTCGAGTGGCCGGCGCGCTTGCAGCGGCTGCGCCGCGGCGCGTTGGTCGCGCGCGCGCCGCATCGTGCGGAAATCTGGCTCGACGGCGCGCACAACGAGGCCGGCGGGCGCGTGCTCGCCGAGGCGATGGCCGATTTCGAGGAGGCGAGCCCGCGTCCGCTGGCGCTGATCTGCGGCACGCTGACGAGCAAAGATACGGCCGGTTTTCTCGCTCATTTCAAGGGGCTCGTGCGCGAGGCGGTCGCCGTGCCGATCGCCGGCGAGCACGCCGCGCGCTCTGCCGCCGAGGTGGCGGCGATCGCTCAGAGCGTGGGCCTGCGGGCGACGATGGCCGAAAGCGTCGGCGCGGCGCTCGAGGCTCTCGCGTTGCGCGACTGGCTCGAGCCCCCGCGCATCCTCATCGCCGGCTCGCTCTACCTCGCCGGGCAGGTGCTGGCCGACAACGGCGACGCGCCCAAATGAAGTGCCGAGGCCCGAGTCCTCCGGAATTCCCACGTCTCGATCAAGGACGACGCCGGTTCGGTTCGCTCTCCCCGAAACCCCATAAACCCGAGCGTCAGCCTTCGACCCCTCGCGTCGAAACACGGCTATAGCATCGAGCGTAACCCGCATTGACCCTGCGTACGGGCTGTCGATGGCGCAATATGAAAGATAACCCAATCGATTACAACGATCGCGCCGCCCTGCGAGCCTTGCCGCGGGGCGATCGCCTGAAGGCTGCGACGACGCGAGGCGAGGCGCGGACGATCCTGGCGCGGCTTTTTGCCGAGTGCGGCGTCGAGGCGCCCGAACGCGACGCGCCTCTCGTCGTCGCGGCGGCGGCCGGCCTGCGCTTGGTCGACCTGATTACGGCGCCCGAGGCCCCGCTCGGCGACGCTGCGCCGCGCGTAGAGGCCTTCGCGCAAAGACGAGCGGCCGGCGAGCCGCTGTCGCGCATCGTGGGAAAACGCGAATTCTGGAGCCTCGCCTTCGCCCTCACGCCGGACGTGTTCGACCCGCGCCCGGACACCGAAACGCTCGTCGAGGCGGCGCTCGACGAATTCTACGCACGGCGCCAGGAGCCGCTCGGCATCGTCGATTTCGGCGTCGGCTCGGGGGCCATCCTCGCGGCTCTGCTCAGCGAGTTCCCCGCCGCGACCGGTCTCGGAATCGACCGCTCCGCGGCGGCGGTCGATGTCGCCAACGGCAATTTCGCGCGGCTAAACCTCGCGCATCGCGCGACGGCGCGCGCGGGCAACTGGGGCGAGGGGCTCGAGCGGCCGTTCGACCTCATCGTCGCCAATCCGCCCTATGTCCGCTCGAGCGACATCGATGACCTCGCGCGAGAAGTCCGCGACCATGACCCAAAACTCGCGCTCGACGGCGGCGACGACGGGCTCGACGCCTATCGCGCGCTCATGCCCCACATAAAGCGGCTCATCGCGCCGGGGAGCGGACGCTTCTTCCTCGAGCACGGCGAGGGCCAGGCCCAGGCGGTGCGTTCGATCGCCGAGGCGGCCGGCCTCGAGGTGACGATCGCGCGCAAGGACTCGAGCGGCGTCGCGCGCATTGTCGGTGGTTGGGCGCGATAAGACGATTCGATCGGTTTCGCCCCGCTCGGGCTTCTGTTAAGGGCTCATCGGGTTTTGTGACGAGGGCCGAGGCATGGACATTTCGTTGCAGCAGGCGATCGAGATTCACGCGCGCTCGCTGACGCGGCGATTCGGGACGAAGCACGGCAAGCAACGAGCCTACCAGGAGGCTCTGCGCTGCCGGGCTCGCGGCGACGACGAAGGCTTCGCGGTCTGGGTAGCGGTCAGCGAATCCATTCCCGATTCGCCGCCCGCCGCGAGCGAGAGCCCAGCCGTCCACTGAGGCGGGCATAGTCGCGAGGGCTCATCGCTTCGCGCGTTCGGAACCGCTGGAGAGTTGGTCATCGCCGCCCCGGGGCCGCGCCCGTTGGCTGCGGGCGCCCTCCCGGAGCCACGTATGAGGCGCTGCGCCGCGGTCAATTCGCGGTCGCGCCGTCATCCGTTTTCGGTTTCTTGTTCTCGGCGGACTTCTTCGCCGAAGCCTTCCTCGCTTCGGCGAGGCGATGACGCAGCAGGAGTTCGCGCGCTTCGGTCAGTTCGGTATGACAGAAGTCGCTCGTCGACTCGTCTTCGTAGTCGTGGCACATTTGCTCGCGCGACGCAGCGAAATTGCCCATTTCCTTGCTGATGTCGGATTGCGTCGCCGCCTTGCGCGCGATCAGCGCCTCGACATGCGCGACGATGGATTTTTCCGCTCGCTGCCTAGCCTCGGCGAGGGCTCTCTTTTCGGCGGCGAGCGTGAACACGTCGGGCCCCCAGAGCCCGCTGGGATTGGCCTGGCAATCGGCCGCCTCGAACACGCAGGCGGTCATCTGCTGGGGCGCCAGCACGCTTTCGGAAAGGGCGTCGAACGCGAACGGGCAAGCGGGAATGTCGGCCACGTAGCGCGGCGGGCCATCGGGATCGCCCTGCGGCTTGGCCTCGATCGGCGCTTCGCCGACGATCGTGATTTCGCATTTCTGCGAGGGATCGGAGATGACTTCGCCCGGCAGCGTCAGCTGGACGATGTTCAGCGCCTGGCCTTTGCCCTTGGCGAGCACCAGCTCGCCCGTCCTTCCAAAGAGATGCAACCGCCGATCGACGAGCGAGGTAAACGCCGTGTCCGCTTTTCGCGCCGTCTTGTCGCCGGCCGCCTCCGTCGCCGACGCGTCCGCCGCGCGCGCGGCGCCGGCTGCCAACAGGAGGGCGATCAGAGCGGCGAAGCATCTCTTCATGCTCTCCCCTTAAGTCCTCGCCGGGAAAAGCGAAAGAGCAACTCGATTCCCGCTGGGCCTCGTCCACAGGGTTGCAGAAAGCCCCTCGCGCCGGCGATTTTCGCGTCCGCGCGCGCCTTGCACGCCTTGGGACCCCCTCCTATATACGCCGCGAAAGGGCGGCGTGGGGGCGCGAGCGTCTCGTCTGCTCGAGGAAGTTCAACACCAGGATCGGAGACCGGAGGGCCGGGAGCGCTGCGAGGGGCCCGCAGCGCGTCCAAGCCGGGCCGCTTCGGGGCCGGGGGGTTTCGCGAAGCGAAGAGGGATCGCAACAATGGCAA
>JBKQKS010000108.1:0-9746 GCA_052147395.1 Roseiarcus sp. | reverse complement strand
CGGGCTCGAAGGGGTGATTCGTCGATCATCGATATGCTATAGACTTCAACCCCGGCGACAGGAATCCCATAAACAGCTTCCGCTAGTAGAACGCACAACCCGATTCACCAGTTTCTGGGCGTCGCCTGACGCCCGGCGACGTCATCCACTTGCGCCTGGGCGACATCGTGCCGGCGGACGCGCGCTTGCTGGAAGGCGACCCGGTCGAGGTGGATCAGTCCGCGCTGACGGGCGAGTCGTTGCCCGCCACGCGCAAATCCGGAGAGGCCGTTTATTCCGGTTCGATCGTTCGTCAGGGCGAAATCGATGCGCTCGTCTACGCCACCGGCGCCAGGACCTATTTCGGCAAGACCGCGGAACTCGTGCAGGGCGCGAAGACCGTCAGCCACTTTCAGCGCGCTGTGCTGCAGATCGGCAACTATCTGATCATCCTGGCGGTGGTCTTGGTGGCGGCGATCGTGATCGTCGCATTGTTGCGGGGCGACCCCGTGCTCACGACATTGCAGTTCGCCCTGGTGCTCACCGTGGCGGCGATTCCGGTGGCGATGCCGACGGTGCTGTCGGTGACGATGGCGGTGGGGGCGCGTCTGCTCGCGAAGCAAAAGGCGATTGTCACCCGGTTGGTGGCGATCGAGGAATTGGCGGGCGCGGATGTGCTGTGCGCCGACAAGACCGGCACCCTGACCCAGAACAAGCTGACGCTCGGCGATCCGTTCGGCGTCAAAGATGTTTCTGCCGAACAGGTGATCCTCGCGGCCGCGCTGGCTTCGCGCGCCGACAACAACGACACCATCGATCTGGCCGTTCTCGGCGGTCTGAAAGGCGATGAGGCGCTGAAAGGCTATCGGGTGGGGCATTTCCAGCCCTTCGACCCGGTGCACAAACGCACCGAGGCTGCCGTCGAAGGCCCGGACGGCAAGGCGTTCAAGGTGACGAAGGGCGCGCCCCAGGTGATCATGGCTTTGGCGGCCAATGCCGGCGAGGTGAAGCTCGCCGTCGACGAGGCGGTCAACGCGTTCGCCGCGCGCGGGTTTCGTTCGTTGGGCGTGGCGCGGGCCGAGGGTGACGGCCAATGGCGGTTCCTCGGCGTGTTGCCGTTGTTCGATCCGCCGCGTGACGACGCCAAGTCCACCATCGCGACCGCGCAACAAATGGGCGTGAAGGTCGAAATGGTGACCGGCGATGCGCTGGCCATCGCCCAGGAAACCGCCAAGAAACTGGGGATGGGCGCAGATATTCTCGATGCCAGCACACTGGGCGACGAAAGGCAGCAACAGACGCCGGCGGTGGCCAAGGCCATCGAGAATGCCGACGGCTTCGCCCAGGTGTTTCCGGAACACAAGTTCCGCATTGTCGCGGACCTGCAAAAGCTTGGCCACATCGTCGGCATGACCGGCGATGGGGTGAACGACGCTCCGGCGCTGAAGAAGGCCGACTGCGGCATCGCCGTTTCGGGGGCGACGGACGCCGCGCGCGCCGCGGCGGCCATCGTGCTGATGACGCCGGGGCTGTCGGTGATCGTCGACGCGATCAAGGAGAGCCGGAAGATTTTCCAGCGGATGAACAGCTACGCGATCTACCGCATCGCCGAGACGTTGCGCGTGCTTTTGTTCATGACGCTGTCGATCCTGATCTTCAACTTCTACCCGTTGACAGCGGTGATGATCGTGATGCTGGCGCTGCTCAACGACGGCGCCATCCTGTCCATCGCCTACGACAACGTTCATTACAAGGACCAGCCAGAGGCCTGGAACATGCGTCTGGTGCTGGGCATCGCCACGGTGCTGGGCGTCGTCGGCCCGATGGCCGCGTTCGGCCTGTTCTACCTCGGCGATCGCGTCTTTCAACTCGACCGTCCGCATCTTCAGACGCTGATGTACCTGATGCTGTCCGTGGCCGGACATCTGACGATCTTCCAGGCGCGCACGCGCGGCCCTTTCTGGTCGATACGTCCCGCGCCGGTTCTATGGGCGGCCGTGCTCGGCACCCAAGCGCTGGCGACGCTGATCGCGGTTTATGGGCTGTTCATGACGCCGCTGGGCTGGGGTTGGGCGCTGTTCGTTTGGGGCTATGCTCTGGTTTGGTTCCTCGTGACTGACCGCGTGAAACTGCTCGCGTATGGGATTATCGATCCGGTCAAAGCCGTGCCTCGGCTCGAGGCCAAAGCCGAGCCCCGTCTCCTTCCCCGAGCTCGAGCCCGCGAGCCAAACCGCGCCTAAAGAGGTTGAGTAGTTTCCGACCCTGTCTCATGGCCGCGCCGACGCGTAGTGTCGTTTGACCGGACGATGTGCCAGCGAATGGTTCGTTTCGCCCGCAGCAGCTTTGGCGCGAGCGTCGCGCAAGGCGAATGCTCGGCGTCGCCTCGTCCCAAAGGAGACTCTCATGGATAAGCTAGAAACGGCAATCGCCGTATTTCCCGATCATGATGCGGCGGAAGAAGCCATCAAAACGCTGGCGGCCGCCGGCTTCGCCGTGAAGAATCTGAGCGTCGTCGGCAATGGCTATCACTCCGAAGAGAAGGTCGTCGGCTTCTACACCACCGGCGATCGGATCAAGTTTTGGGGCTCCCGCGGCGCCTTCTGGGGCGGCTTCTGGGGCCTGTTCCTTGGCGGACTCTTCCTGGCTACACCTTTGACAGGACCGGTCGTGGTGCTTGGCTTTCTCGCCACGATAATTGCTTCCGCGATCGAGAACGCGGTTGTCCTCGGCGGCGTGGCGGCACTTGGCGCCGCGCTCTATAGCCTCGGCGTGCCGAAGGACAGCGTGCTGCAATACGAGTCCGCAATCAAGGCGGATAACTTCCTCGTCATGGCGCGGGGCACGACGGAGGAAATCGCTCGCGCCAAGACGATCCTCGGCGCGACCAACCCGTCGCGGCTCGACATTCACCGCGATGCGGACGCCGTCGCCCCGGCGAAGTCTTCTGCGCCTGCCGCCGCGTGATGGCGGCTCGGCAAGCTGACTGACGGTCGCGGGGATTGGAGGCGAGAACGTTGATTCAACAAACAATCGAAGGCCGCCAGAACCGACTTGCGCCAGTGCGCGCAGGTCGGACCCTGGCGGCCAGACATTAATTTCGGGCGATTGGGGTGTTCGAGCTAGGCCCTCGGCAATTTTCCGGCGCACCGCGCTGGCGAGGCAAGCGCAATGTCATGACCTTTCGAGCCTCTACGGTTTATGCTCCTAGGGCAAGGTTGTCGCGGCTTCGCCCACGGGAGCGGTCGACGGCTTGCCGCCGTTTTTTGGCGCCGGCGAAAGACTGGCTGAGAGCGCTATGACGATGAGGATCAGCATGGCGAGACCGCTCAAGGCAATGCGGATTCGCGCCTGCCGCGGGTCAACGGCCGCAAACACACGGTCGGGTGGGCGGGCAGTGAAATCATGGCTCTTCGGCAACAGCGCGACGAGATCGTCGGCAATCGACGCGGCGCGAAGATCCTTGGTCGACTCGTCGGGCAGTGAGGCGATCAGCGCAGCCAGTCGCATGGCTGCCGTTGCGGTGGTCATCCGCGCCAGGCTGGCGGCTTCTTGCCAGGGATCGACATCCAACCGAGCAAGCGCGGAAAGGACGCTGAGCGTCGTTCCGTTTCGATCCTCGCCGATCGGCGCATAGAGGAATTTGTCGAACTCCGCTCCGATGAGAGGCGATAAGGCGGCGTGGGTCATGTCAACTTCTCTTCTCGAACACGAAAAGCCACGCGGCGCGCAAAGCCACGCCCAGCTTTCTCCGCATCCAATGCGTCAACGAATAGCCTACGGCGGCAAGCGCCGTCAGAGTCGGAAACTACCCACGTCGCCTGTCTCCATTCAGTTGCGCCGTGGACGGCCAAACGGACACGAACATCCGTCGAGCCTGGCCGTGTCTAGGTATATTCCGACCCTCCCTCAGCCGCCCGCTGTTCGCTATCCGCGACGCCGCGGCCTCCTACGCAAGCGAGGGGCGCCGTAGAGTCGGCAGGCCCGAGGTCTCGTCGACTCGCCGTTTTGGGAGCGCGTTTTGGGTTCGCCTCGCTCGTCGTTTCTGCGCAGCCGCTGGACGCTCGTCGCCGCCGTGGTCGCGCTCGCGCTCGGCGGCTATTTGGGCTGGCGCCACTTTTACGGGAGCGACGCTGGGACGGCGAGTCCGGACGCGGCCAAAAGCCTACCGGCGACCGCGCCCATCCCCGTCACCATCGCACAGGCGAAAAAGGCCGATTTCCCCGTCTACTTGAACGGGCTCGGCGCCGTGGAGCCCTACCAGACCGTCCTCATCCGCAGCCGCGTCGATGGCGCGGTCATCAAGGTCGCCTTCAAACAGGGTCAGATGGTCAAAGAAGGCGACGTTCTGGTTGAGATCGATCCGCGTCCCTATCAGGCGGCGCTCGATCAGGCGCTCGCGAAGAAAGCGCAGGACGAGGCGAGCCTCAGCGATGCGAAGCTCGACCTCGGGCGCTACGCCGGGCTCGCCAAACAAGACGCCATTGCGCTCATGAAGTTCAACACGCAGCAGGCGACGGTCGACGAACTCACCGCGCAGATCAAAGGCGACCAGGCGTCTATCGACAACGCCCAGACGCAAGTCGATTATACGACGATCCGCGCTCCGCTCACGGGGAAGACAGGCTTTCGCCTTGTCGATGCAGGCAACATCGTGCATGCCGCCGACACGACGGGCATTGTGACGATTGTGCAGCTAACGCCGATTTCGGTCGTGTTCACGGCGCCCGAGGAGCACGTGCCGGAGATCAACAAGGCGCTCGCAGCCGGCGCCACGCCGGTGATCGCACTGAGCTCGGACGGGTTGACTACGCTTTCGCAAGGGCGCCTCGCCGTCGTCAACGACGCGATCGACCCAGCGAGCGGCACGATCGGGATGAAGGCGACTTTCCAGAATACGGACGACGCCCTGTGGCCCGGCCTGTCGGTCGAGACCCGCCTGCTGGTCGACACGCTGAAGCAGGTTACCGTCGTACCCGACGAGGCGGTCGAACGCGGACCGAACGGTCTCTATGTCTTTGTCGTCGGCAGCGACAACAAGGTCGAGATGCGCGACATCACGGTCGGCGAAGAAGGCGATGGGCAGTCGGTCGTCTCGATGGGTTTGACGCCTGGCGAGACCGTGGTCACATCAGGCCAATACCGATTGGTTCAAGGCTCTTTGGTTCAGTCGAGCGCGTCGAGTTCCGTGGCGCCGAGCGTCCCTGCGAAGGAGCCCTGACCCATGGCGGGCGGCATCTCCGAGCCGTTCATTCGGCATCCCGTCGCCACCTCGTTGTTGATGGTGGGCATCCTGTTCGTCGGCATCATCGCGTATCCCAGATTGCCGGTCGCGCCGCTGCCGCAGGTCGATTTTCCCACCATTCAGGTTTCCGCGCAGCTCCCGGGCGGCAGCCCGGACACCATGGCCGCCGCGGTCGCCCAGCCGCTCGAGACCCACTTCGCGCAGATCTCCGGCGTGTCGCAGATGACGTCGACGAGCACGCTCGGCTCGACCGCCATCACCATCCAATTCGATCTCGACCGCGATATCGATGCGGCGTCGACCGACGTCCAGGCGGCGATCAACGCCGCCAGCGGGCAACTGCCGAAGGATCTGCCGAGCCCGCCAACCTATCGCAAGGTGAATCCCGCGGATTCGCCGATTCTCCTGCTCGCCGCGACCTCCGAAATCCTGCCACTGACCGAGGTCGACGACAATGTCGAGACCAAGCTCGCCCAACAGATCAGCCAGGTTCCCGGCGTCGCCCAGGTCACCGTCGGGGGTCAACAAAAGCCCGCCATTCGCATCCAGCTCGATCCCGCCAAGCTGGTGGCCAAAGGGTTGTCGCTCGAGGACGTGCGCACGCCGCTCACGGTTACCACGGTGGCCGAGCCCAAAGGCGCGATCGACAGCGGGGCGCGTTCTTTCACGATTTACACCAACGATCAACTCGTCCGATCCAAAGATTGGAACGACGTGATCGTCGCCTACCGCAATGGCGCCCCGCTGCGGGTCAGCGATATCGGTCACGCGGTGACCGGGCCGCAGGACACGTCACAGGCGGCCTGGGCCGATGGCAAGCGCAGCGTTTTCCTCGTCATCTTCAAGCAGCCGGGCGCCAACGTCATCGATATTGTCAACCAGATCATGGCCGAGCTTCCGCGCATCGAAGCTTCGATGCCGCCCTCGATCGACATCTTCACCTTGAGCGACCGCACGCAGACGATTCGCGCTTCCGTTCAGGAGGTGCAGTTCACGCTGCTGCTCACCGTCGCGCTGGTGGTGATGGTGATCTTCATCTTCCTGCGCAGTTTGTGGGCGACGATCATCCCGAGCGTCGCGGTGCCGCTGGCGTTGCTCGGCGCCTGCGCGCTGATGTGGGTCGCCGGCTACAGCCTCGACAACCTGTCGCTGATGGCGCTGACGATTTCGGTCGGCTTCGTCGTCGACGACGCGATCGTGATGCTCGAGAACATCACCCGCTACATCGAAGAGGGCGAGGCGCCGTTCGCCGCCGCGCTGAGAGGCTCGCGCGAGATCGCCTTCACCATCGTTTCGATCAGCGTTTCGCTGATAGCGGTGTTGATTCCGCTCCTGCTGATGGGCGGCATCATCGGGCGGCTGTTCCGCGAATTTGCGGTGACGTTGTCGATGACGATCGCCGTGTCGGCTGTAGTTTCGCTGACGCTCACTCCGATGATGGCGTCGCGCTTCCTCGCCGCGTCGAAGGACGTCCATCATGGGCGTCTCTACGAACTGAGCGAGCGCGGTTTCGCCGCGTTGCTGAAGAGCTATGAGCACGGCCTCGACGTCGCGCTGAAATTCCGCCTCGTCACGCTGTTTGTCTTCTTCGCCTTTCTGGCGCTCTCCGTCTATCTGTTCGTGGCGATCCCCAAGGGGTTCTTCCCGCAACAGGACACCGGGCAGATCAACGGCGTATCCCAGGCCGCTCAGGATGCCTCGTTTGCCGAAATGGCGCGGCGACAGGCGGCGCTCGGCGCCATCGTTCTCGAGGATCCGGCCGTCGCCCATGTCGCGATGTCGATCGGCGGCACGGGCAACGCGCTCAACGCCGGCAAGCTGTTCATTACTCTGAAGCCGCGAGACCAGCGCACGGCGACCGCCGATCAGGTCATCGCGCGATTGGCGCCTGAGCTCGACAAGGTCGAGGGCGCCAAGTTGTTCATGCAAGTCGCGCAGGACTTGACCGTCGGTGGACGCGCCTCGCGCACCCAGTATCAGTACACCTTGCAGGGCTCCGATTCCGACGCGCTGAATTCGTGGGCGCCCAAGATGCTCGCTAAGTTGCAGACCTTGCCCGAACTGCGCGACGTCGCCACTGACCAGCAGATAGCGGGCACGACGCTGACCTTGACATTCGATCGCGACCAGGCGGCGCGATACGGACTGACGGCTCAGACGATCGACGATACGCTGTTCGACGCCTTCGGCCAGCGCCAGATCGCCCAGTATTTCACCCAGCAGTCGAGCTATGAAGTGATCATGGAGGTCTTGCCGAGCCTGCAGAACGACCTGACGACGCTCGACAGGATCTTTCTGAGGTCGCCGACGACCGGCGGCGAGGTTCCGCTGTCGGAATTCGCGAAATGGACGACGACGCCCGTTCAGCCCTTGTCGATCAGCCATCAAGGCCAGTTCCCGGCGGTCACCATCAGCTTCAACCTGGCGCCCGGCGTGGCGCTCGGACAAGCGACGGACGCGATCCAGCGCGCCCAGAGCGACCTGCAGCTTCCCGCCACGATCATCGCCAGCTTCCAAGGCAACGCGCAGGCGTTCCAGGATTCGCTCGCGACCGTCTGGATCCTGATCGTCGCGGCGCTGGTGGTCGTCTACCTGATCCTCGGCGTCCTCTACGAGAGCTATATTCATCCGATCACGATCATCTCGACCTTGCCTTCGGCCGGCGTCGGAGCGATCGCAACGCTGATGCTGTTCCATTTCGACTTCAGCTTGATCGCGCTCATCGGCATCATCCTGCTCATCGGCATCGTCAAGAAGAACGGCATCATGCTGGTCGATTTCGCCATGGTCGCCGAGCGCGACGATCATTTGTCGGCGCATGACGCCGTGCGCCGCGCCGCGCTGCTGCGCTTCCGGCCGATCATAATGACCACCATGGCGGCGATGCTCGGCGGCGTGCCTCTCATGCTCGGTACGGGCGCCGGCTCGGAACTGCGGCAGCCGCTCGGCTACGCCATCGTCGGCGGCCTTCTCGTGAGTCAGGCCCTGACTCTGTTCACGACGCCGGTGATTTATATCTATCTCGACCAGTTGTCGGACTGGATGTCGAGCTGGCGAACGCATGCGCCGAAGCGGGCGTCTCGACTCCAAGCACAGCCGGACGCCCCGTCAGTCACGGGAGCGCGCGGCTCGGCCGAGTGATCGCGGCCAATCGTGTTTGTCGAGCAATTTCCGGGATGACCGGCGTTGTTCGCGATCAGGCAAGCTATCCGCCGGCGCGAGACGGCGCTGCGGCCAGCGCCCGTTGAATGGCTCTAACGATGTCCGGTTCGCGAAAGGGCTTTTGTATGAGCACCGCTCCCGGCCCGAGCGACAAATGTCTCAACGCATCGCCGGTCACGAAGACATGCGGGACAAAACCGCTGCGCAGGATCTCTTTGACCGCCGCGACGCCGCTCGCTTCGCCCAGTCCGACGTCGACGATCATCAGATCGGGATGATGGCGCGCGGCGGCGGCCACCGCATTGACGGCATTGGTCTCGACGGCGCAGACGACGTGACCGAGGTCTTCGAGCGTTTCGGCAAGCAGTCCGCCGATCATCACGTCGTCCTCCACTATCAGGATGCGCAACGCTTTCATCGACACACCTTCTTGCCTGTGCGGCGACGTTCCTGCCTGCGCCCTTGCAAAGTCGGCCGCGTCGCTCATTTCGGCGCCACGTGCGATTCGACGAGCCAGAGCTGATGGTCGACGCGACGCGATATCTCGGTGAAGAGATCGGCGGTGTCCGCGTCGCCGATAGTTTCGGATTGCCCGATCGCGTCGCGTGCCGACTGCCCAAACGCAGCGAGCGCCGCGGCGACCGCGAATATGTGTTCGTTCTCGTCGGCGATGCGCAGGGGATAGCGGATGAGGAAGGAGCGCTCCGCGGCGACTTGGACCGTGCCTTCCGCAGCGCCGCCGAGGCCCGCAGCGCGCTCGGCGAGCAGGTCGGAATAGCTCTCCGCCTCGCCGGCGACCTTGTCGAACAACTCGTGGGCGGCGATGAACGCGGGTCCGCGCACGTTCCTGTGCGCCTGCTTCAATTGGCCGTGCAGGTCGATCGCCGCCCCCAAGTGTTTGTTCAGCAGTTCGACGGCCTGAGTGCGAATGTTTTCAGATAAAGTGTTGTGGGTCGGCTGCATGGGTGGTCCTCGTGGTTGTCACAGAGGGAGCGACGGGCGCAGCGCCTCGACGCTCGTTTGACGACCGACGTTTTCCTTGCGCTGGCAGCGAAGCGCAGACGCGCCTAAACGCATGATAGCAGAGGGCCGACCGCGAAGGGCAGCTTCGGAAACTACTCATGCCGATGCGCGACAGGCGCCGGCTGAATGCGTTTGACGTCGCGGCGAGCAAGTCTCGACGCCGCCAAACATTCGTGCAAGGAGAAGCAGCGTCGAGGGCGCCGCTCCAATAAGCTCGCCGCTCCCGCCAACAGCGCCTGGGCCGCGCCTGCGATTGACAACGAGCTAGTGCTTGCCGCGCAGCCTGAAGTCGCGCATCAGCGGACCGAAATCGCGCTTTTGCGCATCGGTGAGGCTATCA
>JBKQKS010000107.1:0-7197 GCA_052147395.1 Roseiarcus sp. | reverse complement strand
CACGCACGGTTCGGAGGGAGGGGAGGCGAAAGCCTTCCCTACCCCTATCGTCGATCCGAAACACAGCGATTTCCGATTGGCTCGAGACCCACGGTCGCGAAAACGATGAACATTCGTGCTCTGCACGGCGTGGATGGCCGTGACGAGCACGGCCATGACGGAAAAGCCGCCGCCTCTGGCCCCTGGCTTGGAAGTTACCCCGGCTGCCGCAATTTGCTCTAAGTTTTTGATGTCGCGCGCTTCTTCTCGAACAACCGGCGTTCCCTTTTTCGAGCGCGCGCTCTAGCTTCGCAGCCCGAGGGATCGAGAAGGAAAACACCGATGAAGCCCCGGGTCCGGCGACGATGACGCGCGACGAAGCGAAACAACGAACCCTCGCGGCTCGCGAGACCGGCAATTTCGACGAAGCGTTGCGACTCGCCGCCGATTTGCGGCTTCGATTTCCAGACGATGACGTCGGCTACCTCGTCGGCGGCGCCGCCGCGCGCGAGCTCCAACGCTTCGACGAGGCGGAAGCCATCCTCAACGAGGGTGTGGCGCTCTTTCCGGATGATCCCGCGCTGCTGAGCGAGCTCGCGTGGACCGTCAGGACGCACGGCCAACTCGGGCGCGCTCGCGACCTCGCCAAACAACTGCGCGAGCAATTTCCAGGGACCGAGACCGGCTACCGGCTCGGCGCGATCTGCGAGAGCGAACGCCACAATTGGGACGAAGCCAAGACGATCGCCGAAGAGGGCCAAAGGCGATTTGCCGCTGCGTCGTGGCCGCTGATCGAACTCGCGGTGATCTCGAGGGCTCAGGGCCGAAACGAACAGGCGGCCGACATTTCGACTGGGCTTCGCGAACGCTTTCCCGATAGCGAAGAGGGTTATCGAATCGGCGCGCCCGTCGCCCGCGACCTCGGTCGTCTCGAGCAAAGCCGGGGAATCGCCGAGCAAGCGATCGGGCGCTTTGCCGCGGCGTCCTGGCCGTTGGCGGAGATGGCGAGGACTTACGCAGCGCAGGGGCGCAAAATAGAGGCTCTCCGTCTGGCCGCGGAGTTGCGCGCCCGTTTCCCCGATGACGGAGCCGGCTACCAGATCGGCGCCAGTTCAGCGCGTGAGCTCGGCCGCCTCGATGAAGCCGATGCGATCGCCTCTCGAGGCCTAGAGAAGTTCACGGGCGCCGCGTGGCCGCTCGTCGAGCTCTCTTGGACGCGGCGCGCCCAGCAACGACGCGAGGAAGCCGGCGATCTCGCGACGCGACTGCGCCAACGATTTCCAGAGAACCCGGCCGGCTATCAGCTCGGCGTCATTTGCGCTCGCGAACTCGGCCGGCTGAACGAAGGCGACGAAGTCGCCGAAATCGCCATGGTCAGGTTTCCTTCCGCCCCTTGGCCAATCCTGGAAGCCGCCGTAAACGCTTTCGCGCGCGGAGACTTCGCCGCGGCCATGGGGCTCGCTTGGCGAGCGCGCGAACGATTTCCGGACAATCCGGCGGCCTATCGGCTAGCCGCCCTCTATGCGCGCGAAAGCAACGAACTGGAGCGCGCGCGCGACCTTTTTCGCGACGCCGCCGAGCGCTTCGGTCCGAGCCCATGGGCGGCCGAGGGGGCGGCCGCGATGGAGCAGCGCTTGCGCGATCGCGACCGCACGAGACGGCTCATCGCGCAAATCGAAAGCGATCCGACGCTACGAAGGGAGATCGCGCGAACCGCTTCGCGCGCGAGCCGCCGCAAGGCGGCCATCGTCATCGGGATGCACCGCGCCGGCACCTCATTGTGCGCCAAGATCGTGCAACAGCTGGGGTGCGACTTCGGCGGGCCTCTGATGCGGCGAGGGCCCGGCAATGCCGACGGCTATTTCGAGCTGATTCCGGTCGTCGAGTTTCATCGGGCGCTCGCGAAACGGCTGAACGCGGATTGGGATACCCCCTGGCTCGCTCGCGCCGCGCACGCTCGCGCCCTCGGCCTCGTCGCGGACGCCGAGGCCGCGAAAGACCTCAGCGAGATCGTTTCGCGCCAATTGTCGGCGACGAAGGGAATCTGGGCGTTCAAGGACCCGCGCACCACTCGCTTCCTGCCCTTGTGGACGCGCGTTCTCGATCAGCTCGGCGTCGAGCCGATCTGGATTCTCGCCGTCCGCGACCCCCGGGCCGTGTGCCAATCGTTGATGAACCGCGGCAATCTTGCTTTCCCGGAAGGCGCGCTGCTGTGGACCGAGCACTATTTGGACGCCTTGCGCCATCTCGGGCCGCGCATCTCCGCCGTCGTCCATTACGAAACCTGGTTCTCGAGGCCCCGCGTTCAGATCGATCGCCTCGCCCGCGCGCTCGGCGCGCAATCCGACGAACTCGATCAAGCTGCCGAGACGGCGATCCGATCGGAGCTGAGACATGTGAAATCGGCGGATACGATCCCGACTTTGGACATCGCGCTCAGCATTCACAACCGGCTCACCGTAGAGGCGCCGAACCTCGACCGCCTGCAACGGGAGGCGAGCGCGCTGTGGTTTCGACTGCAGAGACTGTCGGCTACCCTCGACTGACGCCGTCTCAGAGGGGAACGGCGTTCTCGAGCGGTTCCCGGTCGGACGGACTCGGCAGTTACAATTCCCTCCCTCTCCGCCGCATCCTGAGCTTGTCGAAGGATGCGGGAGAGGGTTGGGGCGAGGGCCGCCGCCGGGAACGTAACGTCCTGAAAGAAGGCCCTCATCCGGCGCTTCGCGCCACCCCCGGGTCGCTGCCCGGGGGCAGGCCCTTCTCCCGCTCCTTCGACAAGCCCAGGGTGAGTTTCCATGCGCTTTTGCGCACCTTGATGCATGAAAGACCGCCAACTGTAGCCGCGGTCGTCGAGCGGCTGCCGGGGTCAGCGACCCCGGCTACAAGGTTGCCTTTCAGGAGAGGGCGGGAGAAGGGAACATCGGCCTCGAAATAAACGACCCGCGCTGCTAGCCGCCGTGCAATTCAATCGGATGAGGTCTCGTTCGCCGGAGCGGCGGTCTCGACCCACTCGACGCCCGCGATCTGACGATAGACGAAGCCGCAGAGCGCGCCGCCGAACAGGCTGATGGCTGAGGCCGCCAGCGAGGCCCGGCCGCCCGCCAGGCAGACCAGCGCGAGCCAGGTCCAGCCGCTCCCGGCGCCCGCGAGCGCGAAGGCGATTGGAGACGTCCAGCGCATCCAGCGCACGGCCGCGAGCGCGCCGAAAGCGTAGATCGCGGCGAACAGGCCGAGGTTCAGGGCGAGGCCGACGACGATCGAAGGCCAAAGAATAGCCGGCGCGCGCGCCAGCGCAACGTCTCCGTCGGTAATGCCCCATAGCGCGAACTCGAGCGCCAATAACGCCGCCGTCGCCGCCAGCAACGGCTTGAATCCAATCGGCGCCGTCCAATAGCCGCGGCCGGGGACGCGAGGCTCGCCGCCCATCACGGCATCGAGCCGGGAAACGAGCGAACGCGCGAACGCACTGGCCGGCGATGGCGTCGCCGCATCGCTGCGGCGTCCGAATTGTTGTCGGGGAGGGAGGGTCATCGGTAACGGCACTTCGCCGCGAATGTCGCTCCGTCGGCGCTGTTCAGCACGCCGCACGTCGGCGTGGGCCACCACGGCTGCGACCCCGGCCCTGAACGGCTCTGGCGCCGCTCGTCCTCGAGTTCGGCGTCGATCGTGCCGCCGCACTGCGACAACACCCTGGCGGGAAGCGTCATGACGGCGTTGTTGGTCTCCGGCCAATCGTCGAAATCCGATGGCAGAAGAAATCCACGCGTGATCAGGTCGCGAGCGTCTTCGAGCGCGCCATCGTCGACCGGGGTGCGCCAAACGGACTCCACTTCGGCGAGTTCCGGCCGACCCTTGCTCAGCGCGACAGCCTGAGCGCGATCGGTCACGTAGCGGGCAACGGCGTCGCGCAACCGACTGCGATTGCCGACTGTGCACCTCGGATCGGGATTGGGTTCGATCGCGCTGAGCAACAACGCGAGATCGCCTTTGTGCAGCCTGGCGTTCGCCTTCGCGGTCCGCTCGGCGAATGCAGCCTGCGCCGACTCCAGACGCTGGCGCGCGGCCTCGGCAGCCTCCACTTCGTACGTTACGCCGTGAAATCGAGCGAAATTGTCGAGGATCACGAGGGAAGCCACCATAACGATGGCGAGAAGGACAGCCAGCCTTGCGAAAGGAAAGGTCCGAGGCCCCACAGACGGCGGCTCGATCAAGGGCAGGACTCGTTGGCGATAAAACCGGAAGCTAGTCGTAGATGATAGCGCCGGCATATTAACACTGGATTGCGCGGAATATACACGCCCCTTTGACATCGAGCCCCTTCTGACCGAAAAAGCGGCATGGGACAGACGATCAAGATTTGCGGGCTTTCGACCGCCGCAACGCTCGACGCCGCGCTCGACGCCGGCGCCGACATGGTTGGATTCGTGTTCTTCGCCAAGAGCCCGCGCTGCGTGAGCGTCGAGACCGCGCGCGCGCTCACGCACATCGCGCGCGGCGCCGCCGAAATCGTAGCGCTGACCGTCGGCGCCGACGACGCGGCGATCGCCGAGATCGTCGAGGCGCTCGAGCCCGACTATCTGCAATTGCACGGCGCCGAGACGCCGGAGCGCGCCGACGCCATCCAGCGGAAATTCGGCATTTCGGCGATCAAGGCGATCGGCGTCTCAACGCATGAGGATTTCGCCAAGGCCGACGCCTACACGGGCAAGGCCGACGCGCTCATCATCGACGCCAAGCCGCGGGCGGGCGCCGCGCTGCCCGGCGGCAACGGGGTCGCTTTCGACTGGCGCCTCGCCCGGAATTTCCATCCGCGCAAGCCCTGGCTGCTGTCGGGCGGGCTCGACGCCGACAACGTCGCGACCGCGATCCGACAGTCGGGAACGCGCGGCGTCGACGTGTCCTCGGGCGTGGAGAGCACGCCGGGCGTCAAGGACGCGCAAAAAATCAAGGCCTTCATCGCGGCGGCGCGCGCCGCCTTCACGAGCCAGACGAGCGGGAGCCCAGGTTGACGAAGATCGACAAGCCGAATTCCTATGGCGCCGGCCCCGACGAGCGCGGTCATTTCGGCATGTTCGGCGGCCGCTTCGTCGCCGAAACGCTGATGCCGCTGATCCTGTCTCTGGAACAGGCTTACAAGCACGCCAAATCGGACCCGAGCTTCCAGACCGAGCTCGACCACTTCCTGAAGCACTATGTCGGCCGCCCCAGCCCGCTCTACTATGCCGAGCGGATGACGGAACACCTCGGCGGCGCAAAAATCTATTTCAAGCGCGACGAGCTCAATCACACCGGCGCGCACAAGATCAACAACGTGCTCGGCCAGATTCTTCTCGCGCGACGGATGGGCAAGCCGCGCATCATCGCCGAGACCGGCGCCGGCCAGCACGGCGTCGCCACCGCGACCGCCTGCGCGCGCTTCGGCTTGCAATGCGTGGTCTACATGGGCGCCGTCGACGTCGAACGGCAGAAGCCCAACGTGTTCCGCATGAAGATGCTCGGCGCCGAAGTCGTGCCGGTGCACTCGGGCGCGCGCACGCTCAAAGACGCGATGAACGAGGCGTTGCGCGATTGGGTCACCAATGTCGCCGATACGTTCTATTGCATCGGCACGGTCGCCGGACCGCACCCGTACCCGGCCATGGTGCGCGACTTCCAATGCGTGATCGGCAACGAGGCGAAGCAGCAGATGCTCGAGGCCGAGGGCCGCCTCCCCGACAGCCTGGTCGCCTGCATCGGCGGCGGCTCCAACGCCATGGGTCTTTTTCACCCGTTCCTCGACGACGAGAGCGTCGAGATTTTCGGCGTCGAGGCCGCGGGCCTCGGCTTGAACGTGCCCAACGGCCATGCCGCGTCGCTCAGCGGCGGCCGGCCCGGCGTGCTGCACGGCAACCGCACCTATCTGTTGATGGACGACGACGGCCAGATCAACGAGGGCCATTCGATCTCCGCCGGCCTCGACTATCCCGGCATCGGCCCGGAACACTCGTGGCTCCACGAAACCGGGCGGGTCAAATATCTGTCGGCGACGGACGAGGAGGCCCTGGGGGCATTCCAGCTCTGCTCGAAGCTCGAGGGCATCATCCCGGCGTTGGAGCCCGCGCACGCGCTGGCCAAAGTGATCGAAATGGCGCCGAAACTGCCGCGCGATCACCTGATGATCATGAATCTCTGCGGCCGCGGCGACAAGGACATCTTTTCGGTCGCCGAATATCTGGGCGGGATGTGATCCTCAGGCCGGCATGATGCTGGGGTTGATGCCCATCAACTGAGAGTCGGCCGTCATCAGGCGCAACGGCTCGTAGAGCGCCTGGGCAATGAGCAGCCGGTCGAGCGGGTCGACGGGCATTTCGGGCAGCGCCTCGAGCGCGGCGGCGTGATCGGCTGTCAACGGCAACCATGAAAATCCCGCGGCGCGGAAGAACTCGAGCGCGCGCTCAGCGGAGAACGGCGGCGCGCCGACGCGCTTGCCGAGACGATATTCGATCGCGATTTCTGCGACGCTGACCGCCGACACGAACACGTCGTTGCCTGGATCGACGATCAGTTGGCGAGATTTCTCGCTGACCCGCTCCGGCGCGGCGAGCGCCCAGATGGCCACTTGCGTATCGAGCAATATATTCACTCAACGCTCGCCGAAGAACGATTGGGCGATTGTCTGGTTGTCCGCATCGAACTCTTCCTGGGAGCAAGTCGGGAAGAGGCCGGCGACCAACCCCAACCTGCGCGTCGCCGCGACTTTGGGCTCGATCGGAGCGAGCCGGGCCGCCGGTTTCCCATTGCGGGCGATGATGATTTCTGCTTCCGATCCGCTCGCCACGCGCTCGACGAGCCTGGAGAGATTGGTTTTGGCCTCGAGCATGTTGACGGTCGTCATCGGTCTCTCCGATCCGGCGCCGGCGACATCAGCGACTCACCTAGCCAGACCGTAACAGGCGCAAATTTCCGGGCGAAGGGGAGGGGGGGAGTCGAGGCGGCCCGAAACCACAAAATCAATGAAAATCTAAGCATTACATGGGTACATTATCACGCCTCTGCAACCCTAAATATGAGCAAAATCAGCCGATTGGCGAATTCGAAAGAAGGAAGCCCCGGCTAGAACAGGGCTGACGCCTTGATCTAACGGGCTTATGTTTGGTTGCGGGGGCAGGATTTGAACCTGCGGCCTTCAGGTTATGAGCCTGACGAGCTACCGGGCTGCTCCACCCCGCGGCAATCGGA
>JBKQKS010000106.1:0-4101 GCA_052147395.1 Roseiarcus sp. | reverse complement strand
AACCACCACGACGCCCCGCCGCCGCTGCGGCGTCAGCGTCTCCCAAACGGTCCGGGAATGTGGTTGCCCCATGGCGCGATCCAAGCCAGCGCCCGACCTCGCGAAGCGCCTTGTAGCCCAGAATCGGCGACTCGCAGGATTCTGTCAACTTATAAGAGGCATCTGCTATGGGATATCGAGCGCGCCTTTCGTTGTTTGAAGACCGTCGATCTCCACGTCCGCCCGATCTATCATTGGTTGGAAGAACGCGTCCGCGCTCACGTGTTCCTCTGCATGCTCGCCTACTATCTGGAATGGAACCTGCGCGCCCGTCTCGCCCCGATGCTCTATGACGACGACGACAAAGAGGCCGCCGAGGCCTTGCGAGCCAGCCTCGTCGCCAAGGCCGAACGCTCCCCCGCCGCTCTCGCCAAAAGCGCCACTGGACGCACCGAAGACGGCCTCCCCGTCCACAGCTTCCAAAGTCTGCTGGCGGACCTCGCGACCCTGGCGCGCAACACCATCGTCACCTCCATCGCTCCCAACCGGCCCTTCACCGTGATGACCCGCCAACCCCCACTCAGCAAAAGGCCTTCGATCTCCTGGGCATTTCCCCCGCCTGTACCCAGTAGCCATGTCCCAAAATCGCCTTGCCGCTAGCAAGATCAATGCCTCACGTTTCGTGAAAGAAGGAAGCTCCGTCTAACGCGGACAACTCGCGTGCTACCGAACCGGACAACTCATGTGCTTACGACAAAACCTCGCTGCGCCCTTGCGCGATGCCGCGCGCCTAACTATAAGGCCCGCGGGAGCGCCGAAGCGGCCCAGTCGGAGTGTAGCGCAGTCTGGTAGCGCACCTCGTTCGGGACGAGGGGGTCGGAGGTTCGAATCCTCTCACTCCGACCAGTTTTCTCGAGAAACCCAGTCGATCACGCGACGTTGTGCAGGCCGGCGTCGATGTAGATCGTGTCGCCGGTCATGCCCGAGGCGCCGCCGCTGACCAGGAACGCCACGACGCGGCCGATCTCGGCGATGTCGACGAGGCGATGCTCCGGGCTGCGCTTCACGGCGGCTTCGATGAGCTCGTCGAAATCGGCGATGCCGCTCGCCGCGCGCGTCATCAGCGGCCCCGGCGACACTGCATAAACGCGGATGTGCTTGGGGCCGAGCTCGGCGGCGAGATAGCGCACCGACGACTGCAGCGCCGCCTTGGCGAGGCCCATGACGTTGTAGTTGTTCACCACCTTGTCGGCGCCGTAGTAGCTCATCGTCAGCAGCGCGCCGCCTTCGCTCATCAGCGGCTCGGCGCGCCGGGCGAGCTCGAGGAACGAATAGACCGAGACCCGCATCGCCTGCAGAAAGCCTTCCAGCGAGCAGTCGACGACGCGGCCGTGCAAGTCCGACCGCGGCGCGAACGCGATGGAATGAATGAGGAAGTCGAGCCGGCCCCAGTGCTTGGCGATGGCGTCGAACACGGCGTCGGCTTCGCCCGGTTTCTGGACGTCGAGCGGCAGCAACAGGCTCGCCTGGATCTCCTCGGCGAGCGGCCTGACGAATTCGGCCGTCTTGTCGTTGACATAGGTGAGCGCGATCTCGGCGCCGAACGCGCGCAGCTTGGCGGCGCAGCCGAACGCGATCGAATGCTCGTTGGCGACGCCGACGACGAGGCCGCGCTTTCCCGCGAGCATCTCGCCGATGCGGTCGTTGGGGTCCCATACTTTCGCCAACCGGTCGCGCGGACTAGGGGCGTCGTTCATCTCGGTCCTCCTGCGGTTGGTCGAATGATTGCGGTCGCGCCAAACCCGACGATTTGCGTCACTCGGCGGCGCGCGCGGTCTCGATTTCCTTCAGCGGGTCGGCTGCGGCTTCCGCCAGCGTGAGCGGCGGCAGCTCGAGCGCGGCGCGCATGCGCTGCAGCATCTTGATGGTATGCGGCTCCATTTCCTCGATCGCGCCGGCGATGAACTCGACCACCTCGACCGCCCGGCGCCGCGAGTCCCTGTCCGTGAGCAGCTTGGAAAGCGACGAGATCGCCCGCTCCGGCTCGAACTCGACGATCACCGACTGTTCGTGGATCAGCTGGGCGCGCCGCTCGCCGCCGAGCGAAGCGAAGGGCTCGTCCTTGGTCAGCACCTTGGCAGAGCGCTCGAGCCGGTCGCGACGCACCGCGCCGCGCGATTCGGCGAGTTGGATCAGCATGCGGATCACCGCCTCGGCGAAGCCGCCGCGCTCGAGCCCGAGCAGGATAGCCTGCACCTCCGGCAGGTAACGCAGCTCCGCGGGGTCCTTGCGGGTGCGCTGGAATGCGTGCGTCTCGGCGATCGCGTCCATGGTCGACGAGCCGTAGATCGACAGGAATGCGCTCTCGTAGGCTGTGTCGCGCCCGTCGCGCCACAGATCGAAGCTCTGGATCCAGGCGTCGGCCCACCATTTCTCCCAGGCGAGGAACGGATTGGCCGCCGCCGCCGGCGTACGTTCTTTGCGCACAGTCTCTGCAAGCTTACGCACCGGGCGCATGAAGGGGTTCTCGTCGCCGAAGGCGCGGCGCGCCGCGCGCGACGGATGCGAGCGGCGGATCGCCTCGGCGGTCTGAGCCGGGATCATCGCCTGCAGATAGGGGCGGACGGTCAGATTGTAGAGCTCGGCGCCGATTTCCGAGAGCCGCGCCGCGGCCGCGAAGCCGCGCTCCTCTTTGCGATCGTCCTTGTCGATGGTGAGAATGTCGCTGAGCTTGCGTTCGTGGAAACTGACGAGGAAGCGCGCGTGGACGCCTTCGCCGATCTCGTCGTCGATCGTCATCTCGTAGAGGCCGGGGGCCAGCGCCTCGATCGTCTTCATCGTCGAAGCGACCTCCGAATGCTCCTTCTTGGCGATCGAGGAGGAGACGAAGATGCCGAGATGGCCGACCTTGTCGTGGATCATGTAGATGATCCGCTGGCCGCGGATGCGGATCTCGTGCTCGTCGGCATAGGTGTCGACGATCCAGTTCAGCGCCTGCTGCGGCGGCGTGATGGCGTCTCCATAACTGGTGAACAGGATGATCGGCGAGCGGATCTGTTTCATGTCGATCTGACGGCCGCGCTCGATGCGGGCTTCGCCCCGCGCCAGCCGATTGCCGACGAACAATTGCTCGACGATCCAGCGGATCTCGGCCTCGGTCATGAAGTGATAGCCGCCCCACCAGCGCTCGAATTCAAGGAATTTCGCCCGCCCCGCATCGACGTTGCGGTAGAGCTCATAATATTTGCTCCAGAGGTGGCGCGCCGGATTGAGCGACTCGAAATTGGCGACGAGATGGGCGCCGTCGAATTCGCCATGGCCGAGATCCGCGAGCATGAGAACCGGCGCCAGTCCGCCAAAGAGCCCGCCCCTGTAACGCATCGGGTGATCGCCGACGCGACCGGACCAATAGGACAGCGGCGCGCCGTTGATCACGAGCGGTCCGCTGATGTCCGGATTGGCCGCGGCGAGAATCATCGTCGCCCAGCCGCCCTGGCAATTGCCGACGACGATCGGTTTCGGCGACTTTGGATGGCGTCGCGCAATCTCCTTCACGAACTCGGCCTCGGCGCGCATCACGTCGGCGAGCGTCTGCCCGGGTTCTGGATGCGGCCGGAAGGCGACGAAATAGACCGGGTGGCCGTCGGCTAGCGCGACTCCGACCTGGCTGTCCGGCTTCGAGCCGCCGATGCCCGCGCCATGCCCCGCGCGCGGATCGATGATCATGTAGGGCCGCTTCCAGTCGAGCACCTCGACGCCGGCGGGCGGCGCGATGCGCAAAAGCACATAATTAACCGGCCGCTTCAGCGTCCGCCCGTCGACGATCGTCTCGTGATCGTAGATGAGAATTGGCGGCGTGCCGGCCGCCTCATGCGCGGCGTCGTTGTTGGCTCGCTCGCGCAGCGCGTCGATCGTCAGCGTCGTCCGCTGCGCGGCGTCAGCCCAGTAATCGAGCAGTTGCTCGACCAATTGGCCCTTGATGGTGGGGCTGGCGATCAGATCAGCCAGCGCCTTCGCCTTGCTCACCGCCTGATGCGAGAGCGCATTTTGCGTTCGGCCGATGCGTTCGGCGTGGGCGATCGCGGCGCGCTGCAGAAGGCCGGCCTGCTGCAGACTGACATT
>JBKQKS010000105.1:0-2804 GCA_052147395.1 Roseiarcus sp. | reverse complement strand
AGGTTCAGCACAATGATGTTCTGCAAGGGAACGCCGCGCAATTTCGCATAACCCACCGCCAGCGGCAGCGAGGCGTCGTCGTTCTCGTTGACGAGGATCCCCAGGGTCGCCGGCACGAGGACGGTCTGATCGGCCTTGGTCACGGGAATGACGGAAAGCTGCCGCTGAGCGCACATCGCGGAGGTCGCCGCCAGGGCGATGAGCCCACTGAAGAGCATCGACCGGACATGAAAACTGTTCACGTCGTCACCTCGATTCGCGATCTTCCCTAGTCTCACGAATGTGGGGCGCAGGGAAACAGACCGGCCCTGCGCCGTTGCTCTATCGCCATCGAGGATCCCGCACTCGCGACGCGCCTTGCGCGCCGAGGTCGATCGACGTCATCGGAATGGCGCAACCGGGGCAGATTCCCGGGCGCTGCGACTCTGTAGCCGAGGTCCCTCATCATGAGCTTGTCGAAGGACGACCTCAGTCGGCGCGTAAGCGCCTCGTTCTCACACGACTCTTCCGAGCGGAAGGAGCGAGGTCAGCGACCTCGCCTACAATGGCGCCCGGGAAATTGCGCCGGTTACGGAAAAACGATTTGGCGCGCCCGCGGGGGTTCGAACGCGCGCCCCGCGCGGAGGCGAGGCTCGCAGCGCGTCACGCGGGGCCCGGATGGCGAAAGCATGCTTGCCAACGAGACGTCGGCATATTATAAGCCTGCACATAATAACGAAGCTGCCCCCCATGCCGTTCAGTCCCGCCCGCGAAATGGCGTTCGCGCTACATGATGCTGCGCGTCTCCTGCGCACGTACGCCGACCAGCGTGCGCGCGAATTCGCGACCACGCGCGCGCAGTGGGCCGTGATGAGCCGTTTGCAGCGCTGCGAGGGCGCGAGCCAGACCAAGCTCGCCGAAGCGCTCGATCTGACGCCGATCACGGTGGCCAGGCTCATCGACAAGCTCGATGCCGCCGGCTTGGTCGAGCGCCGGCCCGACGCGCACGACCGGCGCATTCACCGCCTCTACCTCACCGAAAAGGCGGCGCCCATGTTGGATGAACTCGGCAAGCTCGGCGACGACATCATGGGCAAGGCGCTCGAAGGCATCGATGAGGCGACGCTCGCGGCGATGCGCCGGGGGCTCGAGCGCATGAAGGCCAATTTGAAGACCCTCTTGGATCCGGGAGCGTGACGACGTGACTCAGGCTGCGACCGCGAATCGAGACGTCGTCGTTCAAGCCCCGGCGAAGCCGAAGACGCGCGGAAATTTGCGTCGGCTCGTGCTGTTCGTCGTCGTGCCCGTGATCGCGCTGGTCGGGGCGCTGTATTGGTGGCTGTCGAGCGGGCGTTACGTGTCGACGGACAACGCCTATGTCGGCGCCGACAAGGCGATGATCACGCCTTACGTGACGGGGCCGATCGTCGCCATCCATGTCGTGGAGGGAGAGAAGGTCGCGGTGGGCGATCCGCTGTTCGACATCGACCCGGCGCCCTACGAGACGGCGCTGACGCTCGCGCGCGCGCGCGCCGACGCCGCCAGGATCGCTTTCGCCAACTTGAAGTCGCAGTACGCCAGCAACGTCGACATGATCGGCATGAGCAAGAAGTCGGTCGACCTGCACCAGGCCGACTACGACCGCAAGCACGCGCTGGCGCAGACCCATGCCGGCACCGCCGCCGACCAGGACACCGCCGCCATGGGGCTCGTGCAGGCGCAGCAGATCCTCGAATTCGTCGAGAGCCAGCAGGAATCCGTCAAGGTCAAGCTCGGCGGCGGTCCCGACGCTTCGATCGCTACGTTCCCCGACTACATCCAGGCCGAGGCGCAGGTCGCCGACGCCGAACGCAACCTCGGCTACACCCGTGTCAAGGCGCCGATCGCCGGGGTCGCGACCGAGGTGCCCGAGATCGAACTCGGCCGCGTCGCCCAATCCGGGCAGCCGGTGTTCGCGATCATCGCCGACAAGGGACTCTGGGTCGACGCCAACCCGAAAGAGTCCGACCTGACCCATGTCGAGCGCGGCCTTCCCGCGACGGTGACCATAGACGCCTTTCCCGACCGCGAATGGCGGGGGACGGTGTGCTCGATCGCGCCCGGCACCGGCGCGCAATTCGCCATCCTGCCGCCGCAGAACGCGAGCGGCAACTGGGTGAAGGTGGTGCAGCGCGTGCCGTTGCGCTTCTGCTTCGCCGCGGATGAGGACACTTCGGGCCTGCGCGCCGGCATGAGCGCGATCGTCTCGATCGACACCGGGCGTCAGCGCAGTCTGCGCGGGCTGCTGGCCGACCTCGGCGTCGCCGCGAAGCCATGAGCGAAAATTTCGGCGGCTTCACGCCGTTCCAGCGTGGGGCGCTGACGGTCTGCGTGATGATGGCAACCGTCATGCAGGCGCTCGACACCACGATCGCCAACGTCGCCCTGCCCTACATGCAGGGATCGCTGTCGACGACCCAGGACCAGGTCAACTGGGTGCTGACCTCCTACATCGTCGCCGCCGTGATCATGACCGCGCCGCTCGGCTGGGGCGCGCTCAGGTTCGGCCGCAAGAAACTGTTCATCATCTGCGCCGGCGGCTTCACGATCGCCTCGATGCTGTGCGGCGTCGCGCTGACGATCGAGCAAATGGTGGCGTTCCGGCTTCTTCAGGGCGTGTTCGGCGCGGCGCTGGTGCCGCTCGCCCAGGCCGTGATGCTCGACATCTATCCGCCGGCGCAGCGCGGCTCGGCGATGGCGATCTGGGGCATGGGCGTGATGCTCGGGCCGATCATGGGTCCGACGCTCGGCGGCTGGCTGACCGATTCCTATTCGTGGCGCTGGGT
>JBKQKS010000104.1:0-10259 GCA_052147395.1 Roseiarcus sp. | reverse complement strand
TTTGTCCTGGAGGCCAAGCAGTCGCGGCAGAAGGAGGGCGGCGACAAGCAGGTCCATGGCCCGCCGGACCTGTTCCGCGCCGACCCGGAAACCCTCGGCAAACGCGCCGCGGCGCGCGCCTGGGACGAGCTGATGCTCAACGCGAGCCGGCAGGCCGAGGACTACGTGCGCCTGCTTCCGGGAGGGCACGAGCCGCCGCCGTTCGTCATCGTCTGCGACGTCGGCCACTGCTTCGAAATCTACGCCAATTTCCGCCGCGACGGGAAGGCTTACGACCAGTTCCCCGACCGCCAGTCGTTCCGCGTCTATCTCGAAGACCTGCGCGAGCCCGAGGCGCGGGAACGGCTGGCGGCGATCTGGCGCGATCCGCTGTCGCTGGACCCGGCGCGCAAGGCCGCGCGGGTCACGCGCGCCATTGCGGAACGTCTCGCCAAGGTGTCGAAGGCGCTCGAAGACCACGGCCACGACGCGACGGACGTAGCGATGTTTCTCATGCGCTGCCTGTTCACGATGTTCGCCGAGAACGTCGGGCTGCTCCCGGAGAACGCGTTCAAGGACTTGCTCGCGCAATGCGTCGAGCGGCCGGACGCGTTTCCCCACGACGTCGGGCAACTCTGGGAGGCGATGGACCTCGGAGCCTGGGCGCACGCGCTGCGGCAGAAGGTCAGGCGCTTCAACGGCGAGTTCTTCCGCAACCGCGTCGCGCTGCCGCTCGCCAAAGGGGAGATCGGCGAATTGCTTGCCGCCGCGGGCTACGACTGGCGCGACGTCGACCCGTCGATTTTCGGCGCGCTGCTGGAGCAGGCGCTCGACCCCGCCGAGCGGCGAAAACTCGGAGCCCATTATACACCCCGCGCGTACGTCGAGCGATTGGTCTCGGCGACGATTATCGAGCCGCTTCGCGCCGATTGGGGGCAGGCGATTTCGACTGCGGAACGGCAGAAATCGGAAGGGCGCGCCAAGGACGCGCTCGCCACGGTGCAGGCGTTTCACGACAAGCTGTGCGCGACGCGCGTGCTCGATCCGGCGTGCGGCACCGGCAACTTCCTCTATGTCTCGCTGGAAATGCTGAAGCGCCTCGAAGGCGAGGTGCTGGAAGCTGTCGCCGATCTCGGCGGCCAAGAGGCCTTGACCGGGCTCGAAGGCCACAGCATCGACCCGCATCAGTTCCTCGGGCTCGAAATCAATCCTCGCGCGGCAGCCATCGCCGAGTTGGTGCTGTGGATCGGTCACCTGCAATGGCACATCCGCACCAAAGGCGGCTTGCCCTCCGACCCGGTGCTGAAGGCGTTCAAGAACATCGTCGTCAAGGACGCGGTGCTCGAGGCCGATAAGGAGCTTTTGCGCGACGCGTCGGGCAAGCCTGTGACGAGGATCGGCGCGGACGGAAAGCCCGAGGAGGTTTACGCCTATCGCAAGCCGCGCCGCCCGGAATGGCCGGAAGCGGAGTTCATCGTCGGCAATCCGCCGTTTATTGGAGCGAGCAGCCTGAGGACTCGGCTCGGCGATGAATACACCCTGGCATTGTGGGCGGCACATCTGCACATGAACGAAAGCGCCGACTTCGTGATGTACTGGTGGGATCGCGCGGCCGAGTTACTGGCGCGAAAGGGAACTGAACTCCGTCGTTTTGGGCTCGTGACCACGAACTCGATCAGCCAAGTTTTTCAACGGCGGACCATCGATCGGCACTTGGCCGCGGCAAATCCCGTATCGATTGTGATGGCCATTCCCGACCATCCTTGGACCAAATCGACAAGAGATGCGGCGGCAGTGCGCATCGCGATGACGTCGTGTGCGGCAGGAAAACACGACGGCGTGCTCAGGGAGGTCACAACCGAGATGGGCCTCGATACTGACACGCCCATAATAGATTTTAAAGAAACCATCGGAAGGATCAACTCCGACCTGACGATTGGGGTAGATCTGTCCCTTTGTCGTTCTCTGCGGTCCAATGAAGGGATAGCTCATGATGGTGTAAAACTTCACGGTGGTGGCTTTATAATAACACTTCATCAAGCTCAGCACCTAGGACTGGGGCGACGTCCGAATCTAGAAAAATATATTCGTGATTATAGAAACGGTCGCGATCTCGCTGCTCGCCCTCGCGGACTAATGGTAATCGACTTATTTGGTCTTACGGATGAAGAGGTTCGTAATAAATACCCCGAAGTGTATCAACATTTATTGACTACCGTTAAACCGGAGCGCGATTTGAACCGTCGCGCAACGTATCGAGTAAACTGGTGGGTATTTGGCGAGCCCCGGCGTGAGTTGCGGCCTGCAATATCAAACCTGCACTGCTTTATTGCTACCGTCGACACTTCACGTCGTCGAGCGTTTCAGTTTCTTGATCCAAACGTCATATGCGATGATAAGAGTGTAATTATCGCCAGCGACAGCGCGTACGACCTTGGCGTCCTCAGCAGTCGCTTGCATCTTGTTTGGGCTTTACGAGCCGGAGGTTGGCTCGGCGCAGGAAATGACCCCGTTTACACAAAGACACTCACTTTCGATCCCTTCCCGTTCCCCGCCACCAACGACCTTCAAAAGCACCGCATTCGAGCCATCGCCGAAGACCTCGACGCCCACCGCAAGCGCGTTCTCGCCGAGCACCCGCACCTGACCATGACCGGCCTCTACAACGTCCTCGAGCGTCTTCGCGCCGGCGTCGCGCCGGAGCAGTTGGACGACACCGAACGGCGCATCTTCGACGACGGTCTCGTTCTCATCCTGAAGGAGCTGCACGAAAAACTCGACGCCGCCGTGGCCGACGCCTACGGCTGGCCTGTCGATCTTTCCGACGAAGAAATCCTCGCAAAACTCGTCGCGCTCAACCACGAGCGCGCCCGGGAGGAGGCGCGCGGCCAAGTCCGCTGGCTCAGGCCCGACTATCAAATCCCGCGCTTCGGCTCGGCCAAGGAGAAGGCGGAGCTGGACCTCGTCGGCGGCCGAACGGGCGTCGAGGCCCCGGCCGCCGCGGGTCCGCGCCCGAGCTTCCCGAGCGACGACTTCGCGCAAACCGCCGCCGTCATGTCGGTGCTCGCCGGCGCGGCGGCGCCGCTCGACGCATCCGCCATCGCCGCCGCCTTCAAGCAAGGCCGCCGCATCGCCCCCAAGGTCGCCTCCGTCCTCTCCGCGTTGGCGAGAACCGGCTTCGTCACCACTCCCGACGGCGGGGGCTCCTTCGCGCTGCGGCGCGCCGCGTAGAGCTGGGAACCGGACGCCCGACGCCCGCAAGAAAATGGCCGCCGCCGACCGGCAGCGGCTCCTCGAAAAGGCGCCGCGCCGGCGCGCTCCCTTCCCCCCTCTCCTGAAAGGCGCCCCTCTTGTAGCCGGGGGCGCCGACCCCGGCAGCCGCGCTCACCGCGCGCGGCTACAACGGGGCGCCCTTCATGCATCAAGGTGCGCGAAGCGGATGAGAACTCATCCTGAGCTTGTCGAAGGACGGGACAATGTCGGGGATGCGTTTCGCCGGAGGCGCTCGATCCGGAAACAACCCCTCATCCGGCCTTCGGCCACCCCCGGGTCGAAGCCCGGGGGCAGGCTCTTCTCCCGCAAGGGGAGAAGGCGCTCCCGCCACACCGGGAACCGCTCAATTCATCGTCCCGGTTTCGTATCCTTGCGCGCTCCTCTAGGCGCGTAAGTGACGAACTGTTAATGAGTCCCCCGTTACGGCGCCGTGGCGCCGTCACACGAAAGACCAAATGTTTCCCGATCGACATTATATGACGCGATGCGGGTCTCGCATCGGCGATCTCGCGGCGTCCGTTTTTGGAGCGATCGGTTGAAGGCATCCAGCATCGCTCTTGCGGGCGGGGCGATTGTTGTGCTCGCTGTCGGCTTTGCCGCCTATGCGCCCGACCGCGTCGCCTCCGTGGCGCCCGCTGCGGGAGCGGTGGCGCGCCAGTTGCACGATTTCGCGTTCGCGGCGCGGGGCGGGGTCGAAAAGGCGCCCGCCGCGGCGGCGACTGCGCAGACGATCTTGGTTTCGGCAGCGACGGTGAAGCGCGCCGACGTGCCCGAGATCATCGACGGTCTCGGCCAGATCCAGGCTTACAATACGGTGACCGTGCGCACGCGCGTCGACGGCCAGATCGTCAAGATCGGCTTCGAAGAGGGCCACGACGTCGAAGCGGGCGACCTCATCGCCCAGATCGATCCCAACGCCCTCCAGGCCGCGCTCGATCAGGCGACCGCGAAAAAGGCGCAAGACGAGGCGACGCTCGCCAACGCCAGGAGAGACCTCGAGCGCTACGCGAAGCTCTACAAGCAGGATTCGGGCTCCCAGCAGCAATACGACACGCAGAAGGCGTTGGTCGATCAGTTGGTGGCGACGGTCGCGTCGGACGCCGCGGCGATCGAAGCGGCGCGGGTGCAGCTCGCCTACGCCAAGATCGTCGCTCCGATTTCGGGACGCGTCGGACTGCGTCTGGTCGACCAGGGCAACATGGTGTCGTCGACCAACCAGACGGCGATCGTGACCATCGCGCAACTGCAGCCGATCGCGGCGATCTTCAGTGCGCCGCAGTCCGACCTCGGACGCGTCCGCGCCGCCATGCGCGACGGCGCGCCGAAAGTGGAGGTGAAGACCGCCGAAGGCGCGGCGCTCGCGGTCGGCAAGCTCACCGTCATCGACAATCAGGTCGACCCGACGACCGGCACGTTCAAGCTCAAGGCGGAGTTCGCCAACGCCGACCACGCGCTATGGCCGGGGCTCGCGGTCTCGACCGAAACGACCGTGCGCGTGGACCACGAAGCGCTCGTCGTGCCCGCGGTGGCGTTGCAGCGCGGCCCCGACGGCATGTACGTCTATGTCGTCGACGGCCAGAGCCGCGCCGAGGTGCGCAACGTGAAGGTGGCGCGGCAGACCGTCGACGAGGCGGTCATCGCCGACGGCCTCGCGGGGGGCGAGCGCGTCATCACCACCGGCGCCTATCTGCTGCAGCCGGGAACGCCCGTGCGCGTCAGCGCCGCGGGCGCCGGGAGCTGAACGATGGACGGCGGCGTCTCCGGCCCCTTCATCCGCCGTCCGGTTGCAACGACGCTGCTGATGGCGGCGCTGTTCCTGGTCGGCGTCGCGGCCTTCCCGCTGTTGCCGGTCGCGCCGCTGCCGCAGATCGATTTCCCGACCATTGCGGTGAGCGCCTCGCTGCCCGGCGCCTCGCCGGAAACCATGGCGGCCTCGGTGGCGCAGCCGCTGGAGCGGCAGATCGCGCAGATCCCCGGGGTCTCGCAGATGACCTCGACGAGCGCGCTCGGCGTCACCGCGATCACCGTGCAGTTCGATCTCGACCGCAACATCGACGCCGCCGCCAACGACATCTCGGGGGCGATCAGCGCCGCCGCGGGGCAGTTGCCCAAGACCCTGCCGGGCCCGCCGATCTATCGCAAGGTCAATCCGTCGGACACGCCGATCCTCATCATGTCGGTCGAATCGCCCGTGGAGCCGCTCTACAAGGTCGACGACATCGCCGAGAACATCCTGGCGCAACGCATCAGCCAGCTCGCCGGCGTTTCGCTGGTGCGCGTAGGCGGCCAGCAGGTTCCGGCGATCCGCATCCAGATCGATCCGGCCAAACTCGTCGAGAAAGGCCTGCAGCTCGAGGATGTCCGCGCGGCGATCGGCGACGCCACCGTCGACAATCCGAAGGGCGTGATCCAGGGCGAAAAGCAGGCGTTCACCATCTACGACAACGACCAGATCACCGAGGCCGCCCCGTGGCGCAACGTGATCGTCGCTTATCACAACGGCGCTCCGGTCAGGATCCGCGACATCGGAACCGCGATCGACGGCCCCGCGGACGTCACCCAGCGCGCCTGGAGCAACGGCAAGCCCAGCGTGTTCCTGGTCATCTTCAAGCAGCCCGGGGCCAACGTCATCAAGACGGTCGAGAGCATCAAGCAGACGTTGACGACGCTGCGCGCCTCGATACCGCCGAACGTCCATGTCGACGTGCTCTCCGACCGCACCACGACCATCCGCGCCTCCGTCGACGACGTCGAGCTGACGCTGATGCTCACGGTCGCGCTCGTCGTGATGGTGATCTTCGTGTTCCTGCGCAATGTGTGGGCGACGCTGATCCCGAGCCTCACCGTGCCGCTCGCGCTGCTCGGCTCCACGGCGCTGATGTGGGCGGCGAGCTACAGCATCGACAATCTGTCGCTGATGGCCTTCACCATCGCCGTCGGCTTCGTGGTCGACGACGCGATCGTGATGCTGGAGAACATCACCCGCCACGTCGAAGCGGGCATGAAGCCGTTCGACGCCGCGCTCAAAGGGGCGGGCGAGATCGGCTTCACCATCGTCTCGATCTCGGTGTCGCTGGTCGCGGTGCTGATCCCGCTGTTGCTGATGAGCGGCATCATCGGCCGCCTGTTCCGCGAGTTCTCCGTCACCATCACGATGACGATCTTCGTTTCGGCGCTGGTGTCGCTGACGCTGACGCCGATGATGGCGTCGCGGTTCTTGAAGAGCCGCCATGAGGCGCATCACGGCCGGCTGTTCATGATGACCGAGCATCTCTACGAGAAGCTGGTCGCCGGCTATACCCGCGGACTCGACCTCGTGCTCCGCCATCGCTTCGCGACCCTGCTCGTGTTTCTGTCGACGGTGGCCGCCACCGGCTATCTGTTCATGGCGATCCCCAAGGGGTTCTTTCCGCAGCAGGACACCGGCGTGCTGTTCGGCACGTCGGAAGCCGCCCAGGACGTCTCGTTCAACGAGATGGCCCACATCCAGGAGCAGCTCGGCGCTATCGTGATGTCCGATCCGGCCGTCGCCACGATGGCGATGGGGCTCGGCGCCGGCGTCGGCAATTCGGCGCAGAACACGGGCCGCATGTTCATTACGCTGAAACCGCGCGACCAGCGCGACGCCGGCGCCTTCCAGGTGATCCAGCGGCTGAGGCCGAAGCTCGCCAAGGTCGAGGGCGCCCGGCTGTTCTTGCAGGCGGCGCAGGACATTACCGTCGGCGCGCGCTTCGCGCGCACCCAGTTCCAGTACACCATCCAGGACGTCAATCTCGACGAGCTCAACACTTGGTCGGCCAAAATCCTCGCCAAGCTGAAGTCGCTGCGCGAGCTCACCGACGTCGCGTCGGACCAGCAGGTCGCGGGCACGACGCTCACCCTGACGATCGATCGCGACATGGCCTCGCGGTTCGGCATCCAGCCGCAATTGATCGACGACACGCTCTACGACGCCTTCGGTCAGCGCCAGGTCGCGCAATATTTCACCCAGGTGAACACCTACGACGTGATCGAGGAGATCACGCCGGCGCTGCAGACCGATCCCGCGACTCTTTCGAAGATCTACATCCGCTCGCCGACCACGAACACCATGGTTCCGCTCAGTGTGTTTGCGAAGTGGACGACGGACCCGGTGGCGCCGCTGTCGATCAGCCACCAGGGCCAGTTCCCCGCGGTGACGCTGAGCTTCAACCTCGCCCCGAATGTGGCGCTGGGCCAGGCGACGGCGGCGATCCAGCAGGCCGAACGCGAATTGCAGATTCCACCCGCCGTGACGACATCGTTCCAGGGCAACGCCCAGGCGTTCCAGGCTTCGCTGACGACCGTGCCGATGCTCATTCTCGCCGCGCTGGTCGTCGTCTACGTGATCCTCGGCGTGCTCTACGAGAGCTTCATCCATCCGCTGACCATTCTCTCGACGCTGCCCTCGGCCGGGTTCGGCGCGCTCGCCATGCTGATGGCCAACGGCTTCGAATTCAGCCTCATCGCGTTGATCGGCACGATCCTGCTCATCGGCATCGTCAAGAAGAACGGCATCATGATGGTCGATTTCGCCATGGTCGCCGAGCGCGACGAGGGGCTCGCGCCGCTGGAGGCGATCCGCAAGGCGGCGTTGCTGCGCTTCCGCCCGATCATGATGACGACCATGGCGGCGCTGCTCGGCGGCGTGCCGCTGATGCTGAGCCACGGCACCGGCTCGGAGCTTCGCCAGCCGCTCGGCTATGCGATGGTCGGCGGCCTCGCCGTGAGCCAGGCGCTGACCCTGTTCACGACCCCGGTCATCTATCTCTATCTCGACGGGCTCGGGCGCTGGTTGACGGGCGCCAAGCCGGCTCGAGCGAAAAAGGCGACCGGACCGGCGCGCTGGGCGCCCGGCCACCGCGGCCAGCCAGCGGAGTAGCGCCAAGGGAATTGGCGACCCCACAGACCGGCGGCGGGGGCGTCGGCGCCGGGGGCGTGCGAACCTCACGTCCTCCCCGACCTCAACGCCCGCAGCACCAGCGACACGACGGTCTCGAAGCGCCGGGCGAGCGGGCCCGCGGAAGCGGCCTTGTCGAGTTTCAGGGCTACGGGGTGGATGAAGCGGTGCGCCGCGTCGAAGATGAGCGAGAGCGCGCGGCGGCGGTCGGCGAGCGCGAATTCGCCCGACGATATGCCCTCTTCGACCACGCGCTGGATCTCGCTCTGCACCCGCGAGCGGTGTTTTCGCGCGCTCGCGCGTTCCTTCAGCAGCGCGTCGATGAGCAGGTCGAACAGCTCCGGATCGTTGTCGAGCTCGGCGCGATAGGCGCGGTGCACGGAGAGCAGCATGCGCTCGAGCTTGTCATAGACCGGGTCGGCGCCCTCGGCGGCTTCGCGCAATTGCGCTTCCAGCGGGCGCAGCCAGCTCGCGGTGAGTTCCTCGAACAGCTCCAGCTTCGACGGGAAGTAGCGGTAGACATTGGCGTGCGTCATCCCCGCCTCGGCCGCGATGCCGACAACCGTGGTGCGCGCCGCGCCGAATTTGCGCACGTGCGTGCGCGCGATGTCGGCGAGGCGCGCTTCGGCGGAGTCCGGAATCGAAGCGGCGGGCAAGATCTCGTCCTTCTCGGGTGGGCAGCGAAATTCGCGTGCCGGCCCCTGCGCTCGCAATGCCGCTTTCGCGTTGGCGTCCGATGCGCTTATCTCTCGGCGCACTCGAAGGAAAAGCGAAATGCGCAGCGCCCGCCTGGTCCACGTCGTTTCCTGCCATTGCGAAGGCGAGGTCGGCGACGTCATCGTCGGCGGCGTGGCGCCGCCGCGGGGGAGCGGCTGCAGCGCGCGCATGGCCGTCCTCCACGCCCGCGGCCAGATGCGCGTCGGCGACCGCTACCGGGCGCATTCGATCGTCGGCTCGACGTTCGATTGCGCGATCGAAGCGGAGACCAAAGTCGGCGGCCGCCCGGCGATCGTCCCCTCGATCGCCGGCCGCGCCTGGATCACCGGGGTCGCGCAACTGATGCTCGACCCCGCCGATCCTTGGCCGCAGGGCTACCGGCTCTCCGACACCTGGCCGAGCGGGGTGGGCGGCTGAACAGATGCCGAGGTTCAAGCTCATCATCGAATACGACGGCGCCCCGTTCTCCGGCTGGCAACGCCAGGAGAACGGCGCCTCCGTGCAACAGACGCTCGAGGAGGCCGTGCTCGGGTTGACGGGCGAAGCGGCGAAAGTGCACGGCGCGGGCCGCACCGATGCCGGCGTCCATGCCACGGGTCAGGTCGCGCATGTCGATCTCAGGCGCGACTGGGCGGGCTGGCGACTGCGCGAAGCCCTCAACGCGCATCTCATCGACGCGCCCGTCGCCGTGCTCGACGCCGCCCCGACGGCGCCTGACTTCGACGCGCGCCGCAGCGCGGTCTATCGGCTCTACGTCTATCGCATTCTCAACCGCCGCCCTCCGGCGACGCTCGACCGCGGCCGGGTCTGGCGCGTCAAGCGCCCGCTCGACGCGCCGACGATGCGCGAGGCGGCGCGAGGCCTCATCGGAAGGCACGATTTCTCGACCTTCCGCGACGCGCAATGCCAGGCGGCATCGCCCGTGCGCACGCTCGACCGTCTCGAGGTGACGCGCCTGGGCGACGAGGTCGGGTTCGAGGTCGGGGCGCGCTCGTTCCTGCACCGTCAGGTGCGCTCGATGGTCGGCTCGCTCGTCGAAGTGGGACTGGGAAAATGGAGCGCGGCCGACCTGAAGGCCGCCCTCGAGGCCGCTGATCGCTCGCGCTGCGGCCCGGTCGCGCCCGCCTGCGGCCTCTATCTTGCCCGGGTCGACTATCCCGCGTGACGGACCGTCTGAAGGCCGGCGAGGTCCTCGCGCGAGCGACAAAAGCTGACGCGTCTCGTGAGAGACCGCCACCATCTTTTGGCTTCGCTCTTATTGCAATTCGTGTTGCCACTCCGCTCCGGCGCAATTGTAGCCGGCCGCGCAGAGGCCGGCCTCCGCCACGCTTGTCAGCTGGGCCAGCCGGCCTCGACGCGGCCGGCTACAAAC
>JBKQKS010000103.1:0-7503 GCA_052147395.1 Roseiarcus sp. | reverse complement strand
ACCATCCTCACCCCCGACGACTACCTCGGGGCGATCCTAAAACTCTGCCAGGATCGGCGCGGGACTCAGGTCGACCTGAACTACGTCGGCAAGCGGGCGATGGTGATCTACGAACTGCCGCTGAACGAGGTGGTGTTCGACTTCTACGATCGCCTCAAGTCCATATCCAAAGGCTACGCCTCCTTCGACTACCAGCTGACCGACTATCGGCCGGGCGACCTGGTGAAAATGTCGATCCTGGTCAACGGCGAGCCGGTCGATGCGCTCTCGATGCTGGTCCATCGCGACCGGGCCGAAGCCCGTGGCCGGGCGATGGTGGAGAAACTCAGGGAGCTCATCCCGCCGCACATGTTTCAGATCCCGATCCAGGCCGCGATCGGCGCCAAAATCATCGCCCGCGAGACGATCCGGGCCTTGCGCAAGGACGTCACCGCCAAATGCTACGGCGGCGACGCCACCCGCAAGCGCAAGCTTCTGGACAAGCAGAAGGCCGGCAAGAAGAAGATGCGCCAATTCGGCAAGGTCGACATCCCGCAGGAGGCGTTCATCGCGGCGCTGAAGATGGATACGTGAGCGACTGTTTCAGCTTCGCTATTTGTTTGTTGAGGACCTCGGGGTCCAGAACCTCGCATTCCCAGATCACCGCGACCGCGAAGCTCCGTTTCTCGAGCTCGTCGAGCTTTCGAGAATCCCGCGCCCGGTTCTGCTCGAATTTTGTCAGCCAGAACTCGCGATTGCGCGTCGGGATGGTGGCGCGTTTGCAGCCTTCGTGATGGTGCCAGAAGCAGCCGTTGACGAACAGCGCCCAGCGCCGCGTCTGGTTGGCGAAATCGGGCGAGCCGGGCAGAGCGCGGACGTTGCGGCGATAGGCGAGGCCGGCGTCTCTCAGAGCCGAAGCGACCAGATCTTCGGCGCGGGTCTTCTGTTGCCTCTGGCCGCGCATGCGGCGCGACGAGTCGGCGTCGGGGATCGCCTTCATGCCGCGGCCAGCGGCGTCATGCGCTGCAAATGGGCGGCGATGCGCTCCTCGAAGCCAGGGACGAAATGGAGCGAACTTCGCCGGATGCGGGCGAGGAAGCCGGCGGTCGCCCGCGCGGAAAGGGGTTGCGGGGGATAAGCGAGGAAAGCGTCGAGCGGCGGGCGCTCCCGCCACACGGGAAAATCGGAGATCGCGACCGCCCGCCGGCCGCCGTCGAATCTTGCGGCACGCGGCCATTTGCCGTTGGCGGCGAGCGGCATGTCGCGCTGGCGATCGTAGCGCCCGGGCTCGGCGAGGCGGGCGCCGATCCAGGCGGCGGCGGGCGCCGTCACCGCATTGCCGACGAGCGACCAGCGCAGCGACGCGCGGCCGACCTCCGCCGCGGGCGCCGTCCAGCCAGCGGGAAAGCCTTGCAGACGCTCGGCGTCGCGAATGTCGGGCGTCACGATGTCGCCGTTGGGCCTGAGGATCGCCGGCGGCGAGGGGATGCCGAGGGTCGAGCCGTTCTTCAGCGTCGGCGTGCAGTCGGGCCCCCAGCCGAGGCCGCGTATGCCCTCGGTCCAATAGAAGCCGTGGGCGTGGGTTTCGAGCGCGGTTTTTGGGCGCGGCGGCTGGATTTCGTCGACCAACAGCACGTCGGCGGGGTCGGCGACGCGGCTCGCCAGCCAGAACACCCGCTCGCGCCGTTGCGGCGTGAAGGCGAGCGAATTGACGACGCGATAGGCCCAGCGATAGCCGCGCTGCTCGAAGGCTCGAGCGAGCCGGTCCATGGCGCGCCCGCCATCGAGCTGCAGCATGAAGGATACGTTCTCGAGCAGCGCTGAGGGCGGGCGGCTTTCATCGAGGAGGCGGAACACGTGGTCGACGAGACCGGACTTTTGCCCGCCGATGCCGGCGGTGCGGCCGGCCTGGCTGAGGTCCTGGCAGGGGAAGCCGGCGGTCAACAAGTCCGCCCGAGGCAGGCTGCGCAGCGCCGCGATGTCGCCGGCGTTGGGGACGCCGGGAAAGCGCGCGGCGAGCACGGCGTCTGCGGGGGCGAAAATTTCCGAGAACAGTATTGCCTCGCAGCCGGCTCCGGCGAGGCCCAGCTCCAGACCGCCAATCCCAGCGAACAGCCCGACGACTCGCATGCCGATTCCCCTCGGCGGCGATGTTTTAGAAATCGCCGGCGAAAGGCAAGCGTCCGCGTCCGCTGCGGGCTGTGCGCGTCAGAGCGCTCTTACCTTCGCCCGAATGCCGGCGGCATTGGCAAGCCGACCGTCATGGGTGAGCAGTGTCGCGCCGAGAAATTCGGCCAGGGCAACATACACGCCGTCATAGATCGTCAGGTTCTGGCGCAGCGCCCACGCGCGCCCAATGAGCGGACTGTGAGCGTGGCGAAGCATAGGGAGAAACTCGAGGTCATCGAGCGCCGCCTCAGCCGTTTGCGCGTCGATCATTCGGCGCAATACGTAGCGACGCAGGACTTGAGCGATCTCCAAATCGATCAAATGCGGCGCATGGAGCTCAGCCCCGAAGGCATAGAACTCTTTCTCGATCGCCGCGGCGGCCGGCGTTCGCAGCAGCACTTCCAGTAACGCCGACGCATCGACGACGATCAACGTCCTTCCCGTTCCTCCCGAACCGCGTCCGCCGACCCAATGTCGAATCCGAGCGGTTTGCGCGCGGCCAAACGTGCGCGAAACTCTTCCATCGAAGGCCGTTCGGCCAAACGTCGGACCTCCGCGAGCAGGTACTCGGAGAGCGTCACGCCTTTTTCCGCCGCGCGCGCTTTCAATTTGCGCCGCAGGTCTTCGGGGACATTGCGGATCTGAATGACCGTGCTCATGGTCAGAAGGTGCTCGCACGCGCGAAGCCTGTCAACGCGGCCCCCTACATCTTCAACCCGCACATCGCCGCGAGGCTCGCGGCGGGGACGGCGACGCTCGCCGCCGCGAGCGCCATGATGGTGACGCCAACGACGATGCGGGCGCGCGGGATGTCGCCCAAGCGGCGGAACGTGGCGAGCCCCAGCGCGACGCTGGTGACCGAGGGCAGCGTGCCGAGGCCGAAGCCCGCCATCACTTCCGCGCCGCCGAGCGCGCTGCCCGACAGCATCGCGTAGAACAGCGCGCCATAGACCATGCCGCAGGGCAGAAAGCCCCAGATCAGGCCGGAGACGAAAGCGCCGCCCTCGCTGGCGCCGGCCGCCGCCTTGACCCGATCCAGCCGCGCCGTGATCGGCGCCGTCGCGCGGTCGAGGATGGCCAGCGAGGGGGCGAAGCCGGTGACGGAAAGTCCGATCCAGCCCAGCGCCACTGCGGCCGCCCAGCGCAGCGCGAGATAGGCCGAGGCGTGGTCGAATTGCCCGTAGAGCATGGATCCGGCGCCGCCGAGCAGCGCGCCGCTCGCGACATAGACCAGCACGCGCCCCGCCTGCGCGCTGAAATGGACGCGCGCCCGCGCGACGACGCCTGATGGATTGAACGCCATCAGCAGGCTCGAAGCGATGGCGCCGCACATGCCCGCGCAATGCAGGCTGCTCGCCAGGCCCATCAGCAGACCGCCCGCAAAAGTCAACGATACGGGCGCCATGCGTGCGTTCTACTCCCGGAATCCTCGAAATGCGCTCGAGCGTGCGAGCCGCCGCACGCTTTGCGCGGCCGAGGCCGGGCGCGCAATGCGGCTTTTCGTCCTCGGCAACGTTAGCATTGTTGCGCCCGGTCGTCACGGCGAGGCGGCGAACGTGACGTTGCGCGAAGAGGGAAATCATGAGACCGTGAAAGGGATTGGGAATATCGGACGATTCCTCTGACGCGTGTGTCCTCTTCGCATTCCTGCCGCGGGCCGTCAGCGCCCGCGGAAGAAACGAGCGCTGTGCGCGGGAGGGCCGACGGCGCTCTTCACCCGAGAACGCCTCCCGAAGTAAAGGAACACTCATGCCGAAATATCTTGCCCAAGTTCGCTATTCTGCCGAGGGCGCCAAGGGATTGGCGCGCGAGGGCGGCTCGTCTCGGCGCGAGACGATCGCCAAAATGGCGGAAGCCGCCGGCGGCCGGCTCGAGGCGTTCTATTTTGCTCTCGGCGACGTCGACGCGTACGTGATCATGAACATTCCCGACGAGGCGACGGCGCTGGCGATAAGCCTCGCGGTCAACGCGAGCGGGGCGGCTGAAACGCGTCTGGTCAAGCTGATCACGCCCGAGCAGATGGACGCGGCGGCGAAGGTCGCGGTGAACTATCGCCCGCCCGGCGGCTGAGCGCGCCGCTGCGCGGCGCATTTGGCGCCGCTGCGCGGCGCATTTGGCGCCGGTGTGGCGGAAATGTCATCGCGCGCCCGTGTATGAAACTCGCGCCGGCGTTGACCTTGTGTTAGGGCCTGCCGGCGTCAACTATGGCTCACGCGCTTGGCGGTCGGAGATTCGCATGAAACTGTTGAAGAGCGGCTTCGTTCTGTCGGCCGTGGCGGTTTTCGGCCTCGCTACGTCCGCCTTCGCCGACCCCTTGCCCGCGAAGCCGAAACGCCACAAGATCGTTTACGTCTACCGTGCGCCTGCGGCGCAGGAAGATCTGTTCCCCGGCTCGATCGCCCAGCCGGGAACCACGAACCGCTATTTCTCCGACACCATCACCCCGCTGCCCGGCAGCCTCGGCCCGGGCATCATGCAGCGCTCCTGGTGATCACTCGAGCCTGACGACGACGCTGTCTACGGCGCCCGTCGCGTCCATCACCGAAACGCGCGCAAAACCGGCGCCGTCGGGCGTCCAGGTCGTCCGCCGGCGCACGTCGTGCTCGGCGATCGGCGCGCCGTTGACGAACCAGGTGAGCGGCAGCTGCCCGCCGAGCGCCTTCAGGCTGAGACGCGCCTCGGCGCCCTCGGCGAGCCCGAGATCGACGCGCGCTCCATCTGGCGGGTACGCGATTTTGACGGCGGCGGTCGCCCCGAGATTGCGCGTCTCCGTGCGCAGGCGGCGCAGCGGCGGCGGCAGCTCGGCCGTCGCATGGACCTGCAATATCCCCCTGGGGGCGCGGATCGGCTCGATCTCGCGGCCGAGCCGCGCGAAGGCGTCGAACAGGATCGGCGCCGCCGCCTCGCGGCCGATGAGCCCCGACGTCGGGCCGTTGTCCGGCCGGCCGACCCAGACCGCGATCGTCGTTCCCTTGTCGAACCCGGCGGCTAGCGCGTCGCGGAAGCCGTAGGACGTCCCGGTCTTGAAAGCGATGCGGCCGCTCAGCGCATTGGCCGGCGGCGGCGCGCCGCGCAAGATGTCGGCGATGTAGAAGGCGGCGACGGGATCGGTGACGCGGCGCGAAGAAATGATCGGCGGGCCGTCGAGCCGCTCGATCAACGCCGGCGCCTCGCCGCCGCGCGCGAGCCCAGAGTAGAGCCGGGCGATGTCGACGAGCGAAATGCCGAGCCCGCCGAGGCCGATCGCCAGCCCGATCGGCGTATCCTTGGGCAGCGCGATTCCCGCGCCCGCGCCGTGCAGGCGGGCGAGGAAGGCGTCGGGGCCGACGTCGGCGAGCACTTCGACGGCGGGCAGGTTCAGCGACTGCTGCAACGCTTTGCGCGCCGTCACCATCCCGGCGAAACCCTGGTCGAAATTCTCCGGCGCCCAGGCGCCGAAACGCGCCGGACGGTCGTAGAGCACGGTCTCGGGATGGGCGAGGCCCTCCTCGAAGGCGAGCGCATAGATGAAAGGTTTGAGCGCCGAGCCCGGCGATCTCGGGACGCGCGACATGTCGACCGATCCGTCGCGCGTCGCGTCGAAATAGTCGGCGGCGCCGACGCGGGCGCGGATCTCGCCGGTCAGATTGTCGATGGCGACGATGGCGACCGACAGTTTGGGGCCGAGCCGTTCGGCGCTCTCCTTGGCGAGCGTTTCCAGCTTCGCTTGCAGGCGCGCGTCGATCGAAAGCCGGATCACCCGCTCGCCGGGTTCGGCCGCGACCGCCTCCTCGGCGGCATGGGCCGCGAGCGCGGGAAAATCGCGGCGCCTCACCGGGATCGGCTCGCTCAGCGCTTCCTTGTATTCCTCTTCGGCTATGACGCCGCGCCGCAACGCCCGCTCCAGGACGCGCGCGCGCGCCCTCCGGGCGGCCTCGGGATATTTGTCAGGGCGCCGCCATTCCGGCGCCTGGGGCAGGGCGACGAGCAGCGCCGCCTCGGCGACGGTCAGATGCAGCGGCTCCTTGCCGAAATAGGCGAGCGAGGCGGCGCGCACGCCCGCGAGATTGCCGCCGAACGGGGCCATCGTCAGATAGCGCGCGAGCACGCCCTGCTTGCCGACGCGGCGCTCGATCTCGAGGGCCCGGGCGATCTGTCTGAGCTTGGCCGACAAGGTGCGGTCCGGACGCGGCTCGATGAGCCGAGCGAGCTGCATCGTCAGCGTCGAGCCGCCGGAGACGACGTGCAGCCGCGTCGCCCATTGCCAGGCGGCGCGCGCGAGCGCCCGCGGGTCGACGCCGTCATGGTCGAAGAACCGCGCGTCCTCGTAGGCGAGCAGCATGTCGAGATAACGCCGGTCGACCTCGCCCGGCCGCACGGTGAGCCGCCAGCGTCCGTCGGTGAGGGTGAAAGCGCGTAACAGCCGGCCGTCGCGGTCGACGACCAGCGTCGAGCCCTCGCGCGAGGCCGATAGGTCGAGCGGCCCGAGGCTGTCGACATAGGCGTTCCACAGCCCGGGCAGGCCGAGACCGCAGACGACGGCGAGGATGGCGATGGCCGCGGCGAGGCGGCGCTCGAAGGCGCGGCTTGGAAACGAGGGGGCGGCGCTCAACGACGCGGCCCCAGCCGTACGGCGCCCGCAATCCACCCCCCTCGTCCTGAGGCGCCCCAACGGGGCCTCGAAGGACGCTTCAGGGAGTGCTGTCGTTCATGCCGGGAACCGCCGCCCGCTGCGACCGACGAGGATTGATCGGCAGAGACATTTCGATCGCGCGGCGGCGGCAGGATCGAGGCCCCGCACGAGCGGTCGTTCCCGCTGGATCGTCCTTCGCGGCCACTTCGGGGCGCCTCAGGACGAAGGGATGGATTGCATCCGCCGACGGACTTTGTTGGGGGACGGGACGCGCCGGCGCTCATCGAGGGAAATGCTCCCTTTTGTAGCCGAGGTCCCTCATCCTGAGCTTGTCGAAGGAGACCTCGGCCTGTAGCCGGGCGCGGCGAGCCCGGCTGAACCAACGCCGGGGTCGGCGCCCCCGGCTACAGAAGGGCCGCCGCCGCCCCCTCTCACCCCTCTTGTAGCCGAGGTCGCCGACCTCGGCCACAGGGCGCCAAAACGATTCGGCGACCGGGCGACTCCAAGACCGTAACAGGGGAATCGGGTGAAGGAATTTAGGCGGTGACGAGGCGCACGAGGTAATCGTCATCCCAGGCGGTAACCTTTCGTTTGACGCGGAAGGAGTCCTTTCCCAGCCCTCGCCGGATGAGATTGTAGGCGACGTGGCGCATGATGTGGAAGTTGGCGGGCGCATTGTCTTTTCGGACGCGGCATTCGTCGTCGCGGAAATGGACGTCGAGCTGCCAGTGCAAAGAGTTCTC
>JBKQKS010000102.1:0-13392 GCA_052147395.1 Roseiarcus sp. | reverse complement strand
TCGATCTTAGCGCGGCGCCGCGGCTCGCGATGGCCGGGCGCATTGCGCTGCCGCTGTTCGTCGATGCGCACACCCACCTCGACAAGGGCCAGATCTGGCGCCGCGCCAACAATCCGAGCGGAGATTTCGACAGCGCGCTCGCCACGGTCGCCGTCGATCGCGAAGCGCGCTGGAGCGCCCGGGACGTCGCCACGCGCATGGAATTCGGCCTGCGCTCGGCCTACGCCCATGGGACGCGCGCGATACGCACGCATATCGACAGCGTCGGCCCGCAGACGCGCATTTCCTTTCCTGTTTTCGCCGCGGCGCGCGAACGCTGGAGCGGGCGCATCGAGCTGCAAGCGTCGCCGCTGTTCGCGATTCCCCTCGCCCTCGATCCCGCCCATATGGCGGATGTCGAAGCGATGGTCGACGCTCACGGCTCGGGCCTCGTCGGCGCCGCAACCTTCATGATCCCGCGCCTTCGCGAGGCGCTCGAGATCCTGTTCGCGCTCGCCGAACGCAAGGGCTGGAATCTCGACTTGCACGTCGACGAAACCTCCGACCCCCACGCGCGCGCACTGGCGATTATTGCCGAGATGGCGCTCGCGCGCCGCTTCCCCGGCAAGATCCTGGTCGGCCATTGCTGCTCGCTGGCGCGCCAGGACGATGCCGAGCGCACGATCGAGCTCGTCGCGCGGGCGAATTTCAGCGTCGTATCGCTGCCGATGTGCAATCTGTTTCTGCAGGATCGCCATGCCGGCCGCACCCCCCGTTGGCGCGGCGTCACGGCGCTCAACGAGCTCCGCGCGGCGAACGTCAATACGATGATCGCCAGCGACAACACGCGCGATCCGTTCTACGCCTATGGCGATCTCGACATGCTGGAGGTGTGGCGCGAGGGCGCGCGCATCCTGCATCTCGATTATCCCCACGCCGTCTGGGCCGACGCGGTCGGCGCCAATGCCGCGCGCGCGATGGGGCTCGATTTTCCAGGACTGACGCCGGGCGCGCCGGCCGATTTCGTCCTCACCCGCGCGCGGGATTTCACCGAGCTGTTCGCGCGGCCGCAGGCCGATCGCGTCGTCGTGCGCGAAGGCGCCGAGCTCGCCGCCGTCGCCCCCGATCATTGCGAACTCGATTCCCTGGAGGGTCTCGCCTCATGAGCCGCGCCTACGACATCGCCGCATTCGTCGAGAAGATCGGCGCGATCCGCGTCGAGGAAAATCCGGCGCTCGTCAAGCAAAAGAGCCGCGATTTCTACTGGTATTCGCCAGTGCTGAAGCGCGAGCTCGACTCGGTGGTGGCCGACGTCGTGGTCTCGCCGAAGAGCGAGAGCGAAGTGCGCACGGTGCTCTCCGCCGCGCATGCGCTAAACATCCCGGTCACCCCACGCGGCGGGGGCACCGGCAACTACGGGCAGGCGATGCCGCTCGCCGGCGGCGTGTTGTTGAACCTGACTGAGATGAACCGCGTCATCCGGATCGCGACCGGCAGCGTCGTCGCCGAGGCGGGCGCGCTGTTGATCGACATCGACCGCGAGGCTGCGGCGACGGGCCAGGAGCTGCGCATGATCCCCTCGACCGCGGCGACGGCGACGATCGGCGGCTTCATCGCCGGCGGATCGGGCGGCGTCGGCTCGATCACCTGGGGGGGCTTACGCGACTTCGGCAATGTGATCCGGCTCAGACTGCTCACCATGGAAGCCGAGCCGCGCGCGTTAGAACTCACCGGCGTCGATCTGCACAAGGCCGTACACGCCTATGGCAGCAACGGCGTTATCACCGAAGTGGAGGCGCCGCTGGCGGCAAAATACGACTGGGTCGACGTGATCGTCGGCTTCGACAGTTTCGACGCGGCGGTTTCCTACGCGATCGCGCTCGGCGAGCAGGACGGCATCCTGAAGAAGCTCGTCACCGCGGTCGCCGCGCCGGCGCCGCACGATTATTTCCTCCGCCACAAGTCGCTGATCCCGGCGGGTAAGAGCGTCGCGATCCTGATGATCGCGCCGCATTCGCTCGACGCCTTCCGCGCCTTCACCGGCCAGTTCAAACACGCGAATATGCTCTACGATGCGAGCGTCGCAGGGCTGGAGGTGAAGCAGCGTCTGCCGCCGGCCTACGAGCTCGCCTGGAACCACACCACGTTGCGCGCACTTCGTGTGGATCCTGGCGTCACCTACATGCAGGTGCGCTATCCCGATGACAATCCGGCGGCCTTCATCAAGCGCATCCACGACGAATACGGGCGCGAGCTGATCGGCCACATCGAGGTGATCCGCATGAACGGACGCACCGCGTGCGCCGGCCTGCCGATGCTGCGCTTCTCGACCGAACAACGGCTGCAGGCGATCATGGACGAGCACGAGGCGCAGGGCGCGCTCGTCTTCAACGCCCATCGCTACACGCTGGAAGAGGGCGGGATGAAGCAGAGCGACGCGATCCAGCTCGCCTTCAAGCGCGAAACCGACCCGAAGGGCCTGCTCAATCCCGGCAAGATGATCGCCTGGGACGATGCGAATTTCGATTTCACCTCGGGCAAACAGTACCTGTTCCCCGGCCTCGAGGCGCGCGCAGCGGCGGCCGAGGGTTGATGCGCGTCCTCGTGCTCTACGCCCATCCCGTCGATTCGAGTTTTGGCGCGGCGCTGCATCTGAAGCTCGTCGAAACCTTGCGCGCGAAGGGTCACGAGGTCGACGACTGCGATCTCTACGTCGAAAACTTCGATCCGGTGATGAGCCGCCAGGACCGCATCGAGTATCACGATGTCGCCGTCAACCGCAGCGGGGTCCGCGGCTACGTCGAGCGCCTGCTCGCGGCCGAGGCGCTCGCGTTCTCGTTCCCGGTGTGGAACATGGGCTTTCCCGCCATCCTCAAGGGTTTTGTCGACAAAGTGTTCCTGCCGGGCGTGAGCTTTCGTTTGGACGCCCACGGCGATTTCGTCCCGGGCCTGCAAAACATCCGCAGGCTCGGCGCCGTCTGCACCTACGGCGGGACGCGCCTCCACACGTTCCTGATGGGCGACCCCGTCCGCCGCTATCTCACCCGCTCGCTGCGCCTCACCTGCGCCCGCGGAACCCGTTGCGACTATGTCGCCCTTCACGACATGAACCACTCGACCCCGGAGCGGCGCGCTACGTTTCTGGCGCAGGTCGAGCGACGGTTTTCGCAGTGGTAGGATAACCGGGGCAATTTCCCGGGCGCCTTTGTAGGCGAGGTCGCTGACCTCGCTGCCTCCGCTTGGAAGATTCGTGCCGAATGAGGCGCTTACGCGCCGACCGAGGTCGACGACCTCGGCTACAGAATGGCGCCGCCCGGGAATTTGCCGCGGTTACATGGTAGGGCGCGCGGGCGGGTAGAGCCGAGGGGCGCGCCAAACCGGCCCGCGATCGAACGATCTCGCCGCCACCGTCTCGAAGCTTGCGCATCCGGCGCAGTGGATCGAATGCGGACGGCGACCTCATGCCGCCTCTTTCTTGCGGCCCCAACGCTTGGCGCGCGCCTCGGCCTTCGCGGCAAGCTCGGCTTCGCTCGGCGCGTTCGGATCGAGCTGCGGCAGCGCGTTCATCACCCGCTCGGGCGGAAAGATCACGATGGCCTCCGTGCCGTCGCGCACCTTCGAGATGAGCTTGAATTCGCCGCCGTGCAGCTCGACGAGACCGCGCACGATTGGCAAGCCGAGCCCGGTGCCTTCATCGGCGTTCTTCAGCGCCGCCGAGCCGCGGCCGAACGACGCGAGAACGATCGGGATCTCGTCCTCGGGGATGCCGGGACCGGTGTCGCGGATCGACAGATACTGACCGCCTTCGTTGGTCCAGCCGACCTTGATGGTGATTACGCCGCCGTGCGGCGTGAACTTGATCGCGTTGCTGAGCAGGTTGAGGGTGATCTGCCGCACCGCGCGCTCGTCGGCCCAGATGCGCGGCAGCTCGCCGTCGATTCTCTCGGTCACTGTGATCGAGCGGTTCTTGGCGCGCAACGCCAGCAGGTGGCGGCATTCCTCGACGGCGTCCGGCAGCGATACCGCCTCTTCCTTCAACTCGTAGCGGCCGGCCTCGACGCGCGACAGATCGAGGATCTCGTTGATCAGCATCAACAGATGCTGACCGCTGGCGTGAATGTCATCGGCATATTCCTTGTAGGTCGCCACGTTGTGCGGGCCGAACAGCTCGGCCTTCATCACTTCGGAGAAGCCGAGGATCGCGTTGAGCGGCGTGCGCAATTCGTGGCTCATGGTCGCGAGGAAGCGCGACTTGGCGAGGTTGGCGCTTTCCGCGCGCCGCCGCGCCTCGTCGGAATTGAGCTTGGCCTGCTCGAGCTCGGCGATCAGCGCGTCCTTCTCCTCCTGATAGGAGAGCCCGGCGAGCGCGGTGCGATGCAGACGGTTGGCGAGCGCGACGAAATAGGCGAGCACGCCGCTGCAGAGCATCCCGAGCAGCACGGTCTGCTCGGTCGTGCGCGCGCCGAACTGGGTCACGATCGCGATCATGATCGGCAGCAGCCCGGCGCCGACGGCGGCCGGAATCGCCGAGCCGACCATGGCGATCATGCCCGCCACCAGCATCACGACGATGAGGGTGAAATTGATGGCGCCGGGGTCCGGCGAACGCGACATGATCGCGACGATCGCCGCCCAGGTGGCGCCGAACGCCGCCTCGGCGAGAGTGAAGGCAATGCGCCAGTAGCGCGCCGATTTTTCGGGATCTTCGAGCCGGAGGGCTGCCGAGCCCAGGCCGAAACGCAGGCCGATCGCAACGAGCGCCAGCGAGGCCCAGGTCAATACCTGCCACGGAGGCGCCCAGAAACGCGCCGCGCCGCCGATCACGGCGGTCAGCAGGAGGACGGCCGGAGTCGCGCTCTTCATGCTCTGCGCGTACAGCCGCACCATGCTGTCGTAGGGGCCGCTGTCTTCAGCCGAGCTGTTCGTCAGCGCATGCCGGGCGTGCTTGAGCTTGATGCTCATCCTGCGGCGGCGCGCGGCTTCGGCAGGGTCACCGCCACGGCCCCTTTCGATCATCTCCGCCGTGACTTCGCCCATGACCGTTCGATTTACGTCCGCCCGCCGCTCGCCGCGATAATGGCCGTCATTCCTTAACGAGCGCCTGACGCGGCGCTTGAATTTCGAACCATTCCGGCTCACCTTGGCGCCCAGGGAAACCAGGGCGCAGGCAGACGGCGAATGAGGCTTTACAATTCCAAATATGCGCCAAATGCGCGGCGCGTGCGCATTTTTCTCGCCGAGAAGGGGCTCGAGATGCCGTTGGTCGAGCTCGATCTCGCCAAGCTCGAGCAGAAGACCTCCGCATTCTCCGCCGTTAACCCTTTCCAGGGCGTGCCGGTGCTCGAACTCGACGATGGCGATGTGATCGCCGAATCGATCGCCATCTGCCGATACCTCGAGGAGCTGCATCCGGAGCCGAATCTGTTCGGACGCACGCCGCGCGAACGCGCGGAAGTCGAGTGCTGGCAGCGACGGCTCGAACTGTATCTGTTCTTTCCGATCGCGCAGGCCTTTCGCCACAGCCACCCTTCGGCCAAAGTCCTCGAATCCCCGCAGATCGCCGAATGGGCCGAGGTGAGCCGGCAACGGGCGCTGATCGGCATGGAGCGCATCGACGCGACGCTCGCCGGCCGCGCCTTCATCGCCGGAGACCGCTTCACCATCGCCGACATCACCGGCCTCGTCGCGCTCGATTTCGTGCGTCCGGCGCGGATCGTGATCCCCGAGGGGCTCGCGCATCTCAGGCGCTGGAAGGATGCGCTCTCGGCGCGGCCGTGCGCCGCAACCTAGCCAAACTCAGCCCCTCGCGAGTCGCAGGCTCGCCCAGCCCTCGAGGTCCATGCGCTGACGCAGCGTGAAACCCTGCGCGCGCCAGGCCGACAGGACGCCGGCGACGTCGGCGGCGAGCAAGCCGGAGACGATGGCTTCGCCGTCCCGCGCGATCGCGCCGGCGAGCGAGGGCGCGAGCAGGCGCAAGGGTTTGGCGAGGATGTTGGCGAATACGACGTCGTAGGGGCCCTGGCGCAGCCCGTTCGCCTCGATCCCGCGCGAGACGATCGCTCGGGCGAACATGCCGACGCCGTTGAGGCGCGCGTTGGCGTTGGCGACCTCGACGGCGTTTGGGTCGATGTCGCCGAGCCAGACCTTTCGCTTCAACGCCTTGGCCGCGGCGATGGCGAGGACGCCGGCCCCGCAGCCGACATCGAGCACGCGCTCGGGCCGCCGGCGCTTCAGCAGGCGATCGAAATGGAGAAGGCAGCCGCGAGTCGTGCCGTGATGGCCGGTGCCGAAGGCCAGCCCGGCCTCGATCTCGACGCCGATGTCGTTGGCTTTCACCTTGTCGCGGTCGTGGGCGCCGTGAACGAGGAAGCGCCCGGCGCGCACCGGCGCCAGACCGGCGAGCGCGTTGGCGACCCAGTCGCACTTTTCGGTGAGGCCGAATTCGATGAGCGCCGCGGCCTCCTCGCCCGCCGCCGCGGCGACGAGCTCGCGCAGATCCGCCTCGTCCGGCTCGAAACCGAAATAGACTTCCACTGCCCAGGCCTTGCCGCCGCCCGGCCACGGCGCGTCCGTCTCGAACGCCGTCGAGGCCGCCTCCGCCGGCTCGAAACTCTCGACGATGAGGTCGGCGACCGCGCGCGCGCGCGTCTCGTCGAGGGTGACGCGCATCAGATGCGCGGCATTGTTGGGCGGCAGGCCTTCGAGCATCGAATGATCCGGTTCGCGGTTTCGCCGCTGTCTACGCCGCGCCGGGCATTTTGTCGCCGGGTCGCCGCCCCTGCGGCCTATCGCGGCCTCGGAAGGGTCCTAGGCGCCCGCGGCCGCTCCGGCGGTCTCTTGCGACGCGCAACTAGCCCGCGAGAAGGTCGGATCGCGAAATCCTTCTGAGCGCGGCCTCCGTCCTGTTCTCGTCGCGGCGAATATCCTCGATGGTCTGAAAGGTGAAGTTGATGTGACCGCGAGCCGCCTTTTCGGCGACCGCCGGATCGCCGCGCAACACCGCTTCGGCGATTTCCATGTGCTGCTCGAGCAGACGCTCCCGAACCCCGAAGCGATTATAGAGCTGAGCGCGGTTATAAAAAATGTCGTTACGGCCCAATTCGCCGAACGCACGCATGACGTGCGTGAGAATGATGTTGTGGGCGGCCTCGTAGACGAGTTGGTGCAGGCTGGCGTCGGCTTCCGCTTCTTCGGTCGAGAGTCCTAACCAAAGATTGATAGGAAAGCCGCGGCTTTCCCCGCAAAGACCCTCCAACTTGCTATCTAGTTAGTTGGGGGGTCCCTCGCGACGGATCGTTCTTTTGCTTGAATTCGAGGGCATCGCTGCGTTGAACGTCGATTGCAATTTCATTTTCACGTGATCCGCGGCGCCCCGGGTCGCGGCCGTCGCCGCTTAGAATGAACGAGTTCTACGAGTATTTCCAATAGATTAGCGTCGAATGGCGCTTATCTATCTAAACTTAAGACTCTCCTATACAGAGAGCATGAACCAGCTCTCGATGGATCAGCGCGCGAAAATCTTGCATCTGCTTTGCTAGAGCGATAATGATCCGGCGATTGGTTACAACCAGTGGCCCCGATCCTAAATTTCGAGCGGACCCACTACCCGGCCCGGATGTTCGTTGCGATTCGGGAGCGCTCCGACTAGGGTGGCGTCGGATCGTGAATCGCCGCCTCGAGCGAGTTCCGGGTGATCGCTTCGCGATCCCGGTAACGGATTGCGCGAAACTCTTTGGTTTCGAAGCGGAGTTTCGTGCGGGCGGAATACCGTTTCCTAAGGAAGCGGTATCATTCGTGGCCTTGCCGAAGCTCGCGGGCGCCGCGATCGCCAGGAGTGGAACGCTCGTCATGAGGATTGGCGCTCGGCATTACCGCACGATTTGGCCCAACGAGGAACGGACGTCGGTCGACATCTTCGATCAGCGGCGGCTGCCGCACGAGCTGAGAATAGCGACGCTCGAAACCGTCGACGACGTCGCCGTGGCCATCAAAGAGATGTGGGTCAGAGGCGCCCCGTTGATCGGTGTCACCGCCGCCTATGGCGTTGCGATCGCGATGCGAAGCGATGCGAGCGATGCGGCGCTCGACGCGGCGCGGGAGAAACTGCTCGACTCCCGGCCAACGGCGATCAATCTGCGCTGGGCGCTCGATCTGATGCATGATCGATTGTGGCGCGTCCCTGCATCGTCACGGGCGGCGGCGGCCTTCGACGAGGCCGCGGCGCTCGCCGACGAGGACGTCGAGATCAATCGCAGGATCGGGCTCGAGGGCCTCGAAATCATCGAGCGCATCGCCGCGGCGAAGGCGCCGGGGCAGCCGGTCAACATCCTCACCCACTGCAATGCTGGGTGGCTGGCGACGGTCGACTTCGGCACGGCGACGGCGCCGATGTATGTGGCCTTCGAAAAGGGCGTGCCGATCCATGTCTATGTCGACGAGACGCGGCCGCGCAATCAGGGCGCCCACCTCACGGCCTGGGAGCTCAACAGCCATGGCGTGCCGCACACGCTGATCGTCGACAATGCCGGCGGACGCCTCATGCAACACGGGATGGTCGACCTCGTGATCGTCGGGTCCGACCGGACCACGGCGACCGGCGACGTCTGCAACAAGATCGGCACCTATCTGAAGGCGCTCGCGGCGCGCGACAACAATGTGCCGTTCTATGTGGCGCTGCCCTCACCGACCATCGATTGGACCCTCGCGGACGGTCTCGACGAGATTCCCATCGAGGAACGCAGCGCGGACGAAGTGATATTCGTCCACGGCCGCGGACCCGACGGCGCCATTCTCTCCGTGCAGATTGCGCCCGACGGCACGCCCGCGGCCAATCCTGCTTTCGACGTCACGCCGGCGCGGCTGGTCACCGGCCTCATCACCGAACGCGGCGTCTGCGAAGCCTCGGCGGCCGGCCTCAGGGGTCTGTTCCCCGAACGCGGCTAGCCGGGGCGCGCCGACGCATCACGCCGCCGCCCTTATCGACGCCGCGGTCTTGTCCATGATCTCGCCGATCTGGTCCTCGCTGATGATGAACGGAGGGGTCAGCTCGATCGTGTCGCCGGCGAGCCGCAACATGATCCCTTCCTCGTGGAACGAATGCTCGATCACCTTGTAGCCGCGCAGCGTCGGGCTCCCCGGGATCGGCGCGAGGTCGATCGCGCCGGTGAGCCCGACGCAGCGGATGTCGACGACGTTGGGCAGGCCCTTCAGCGTCATGATCGCATCGTACCATTTCGGCTCCAGCGCCCTGACCCGCTCGAAGTGGTTTTCGTCGCGATAGACGTCGAGCGTCGCCAGAGCCGCCGCGCAGGCGAGCGGATGTCCGGAATAGGTGTAGCCGTGGAACAGCTCGACCGCGTGCTCCGGCCCCTGCATGAACGCGTCGTAGACGGGCTTGCGCACGATCACGCCGCCCATCGGCACGGTTCCCGAGGTCACGCCCTTGGCGAAAGTGATCATGTCGGGGATGACCCCATAACGTTCGGCGGCGAACGGGAAGCCGAGGCGGCCGAAGCCGGTGATCACCTCGTCGAAGATGAGCAGGATGCCGTATTTGTCGCAGATCTCGCGCAGCCGCTGCAGGTAGCCCTTAGGCGCCGGCAGCACCCCCGTCGAGCCGGCCATCGGCTCGACCATGACGGCTGCGATGGTGGAGGCGTCGTGCAGGCCGACGATCCCCTCCAGCGCGTCGGCGAGGTGGCCGCCCCATTCCGGCTCGCCCTTGGTGAAAGCCTGCCGCTCGCGGTTGTAGGTGGTCGGAAGGTGATCGACGCCGCCGAGCAGCGAACCGAAGAATTTTCGGTTGTTGGGGACGCCGCCCACGGAAATGCCGCCGAAGCCAGTGCCGTGATAGCCGCGTTCGCGGCCGATGAGGCGGATGCGCGAGCCCTGGCCGCGCACGTTGTGATAGGCCAGCGCGATTTTGAGCGCGCTGTCGCAGGCCTCCGAACCGGAATTGCAGAAGAACACGTGATCGAGGTCGGCCGGCGCGAGTTCGACGATACGCGACGAGAGCTGGAACGCGAGCGGGTGGGCGAACTGGAAGTTAGGCGCGAAGTCGAGCTCGGCCGCCTGGCGCTGAATGGCGGCGACGATCGGATCGCGGTTGTGGCCGGCGTTGCAGCACCACAGCGCCGCCGCGGTGTCGAGGATCGGCCGCCCCTCCGGCGTGTAATAATGCATGTCCTTGGCGCGCGAGATGAGGCGCGGGCGCTTCTTGAAGGCGCGGTTGGGCGTGAACGGCAGCCAGAAGGCCTCGAGGTCGTTGGGCGCATCGGCGCACATGGCGTTTTCCCTCAGCTGGTGATCGATTTCTCGAGCAATGCCGGCCGGAGTGTTGAAAGTCCAGTTGTTTGAGCGTTAGCGGCGTTCTAAATATTCAACACATGAACGCGGCTGCGAGCGAATTGAACATCGGCGGACGCTTGCGCGCGCCGCGCCGTCGTGCCGGCCCATCGCAGCGGCGTCTCGCGCAACTGGCCAACGTGTCGAATGCAACGATCTCGCTGATCGAAGCCGACAAGGTGAGCCCTTCGGTCTCGGCGCTGCGCCAGATTCTCTCCGCCCTCGACGTCAGCATCGGCGAATTCTTCGCCGAGCCGGCGCCCAAGCGCGAGAAATTGGTGTTTCGCGCCGCGGAGCTCACCGAGATTGCCGGCGGCGCCCTCTCCTACCGGCAGGTCGGCGCCAATCTCGAGGGCCGGCAATTGCAGATGATCCACGAACGCTATCAGGCCGGCGCGCAGTCGGGGTCGAAGATGATCTCGCATCAGGGCGAGGAGGCCGGCATCGTGATCAAAGGCCGACTCGCGCTCGAGGTCGACGGCGTGCGCTACGAGCTCGACGCGGGCGACGCCTATCTGTTCGACAGCCGCAAGCCGCACGCGTTCCGCAACGTCGGCGACGGCGAGCTCGTCATCGTCTCCGCCTGCACGCCGCCGACGTTTTAGCGCTATATCCAACCGGCTCGCCGGCGAGGCAGCCCCCGCTCGGCGGCTGATTGTAGCCCGGGGCCCTCATCCTGAGCTTGTCGAAGGGGGACCCGGGCTCAAAGAAAGGCCCGGTCGTCCGCCGGCACGCTCGGTATGAGTCGCCATGCGTATCCGGCGCCTCGATGCCTGAAAGAGGTCTGATCGTAGCCGGTCGCGGCTACCGGGGTCGTCCTTCGACGGGCTCAGGATGAGGGCCCCCGGCTGCAGGCGTCAAATCACGTTGCGCTCGACGAGCGGCCTGCCTTCGGGAATGCGTTCGTAAGCGAAATCCGCGAGGTCGAGCGAACGATAGCGGCCATGCACGACGAGTTCGGCGAGGCCGCGCCCGACGGCCGGAGATTGCTGCACGCCATGTCCGGAGAAGCCGGCGGCGAGATAGGCGTTGTCATAGCCGGGCAGCCGGCCGACGATCGCATTGTGATCGAACACATTGAGGTCGTAATGGCCCGCCCATGCCCCCGTGAGCTTGAGGCTCTCGAAAGCGGGCGCGCGACGGGCGATGACCGGCCACAGCTCGGCTTCGAACTGCGGCCAGGTCACCTCGAAGTCGTCGCAATCGGGGTCGGGATCGGGCGCTGCGCCGCCGACGAGGTAGGTCTGGCCCTCGGGGCGGAAATAGACGCCGCTCGGGTCGATCACCAGGGGGCAATCGACGTAGCGTTCCCTGGCCTCGAACACGAACACGCAACGCTTGCGCGAATGCACGGGAATGTCGACGCCGAGCCCGCGAGCGATGCGAGCCGCTCCGGAGGCGCCGGCGGCGTCGACGAACGCGCCGCAGGCGATTTCCGCCCCGCTCGCGAGTTTTACGCCCGTCACGCGTGAGCCGGCGTGCAGAACCTCGGACACCGTATCTTCTCGATAGACCGCCCCGAGACTGCGCGCCTTGCGGCGGAACGCCTGCAGCAGCTGGTAGCTGTCGAACCAGCCCTCGCCCGACAGTCCGAGCGCGCCGAGCGCGACGCCCTCGACATTGATGTAGGGGAATCGCGCGGCGATTTCGTCGGGCTTCAACAACGCGATGTCCGCGCCCTCACGTTTCTGGAGGGCATGGTTGTCGGTGAGCGCTCCGACGCCGGCCTCGCTCGCGAGATAGAGATAGCCGTTCTCAGTGAGTGTCAGAGCGGGAGCGTCGCCGTCGACCGCAAGCACGTCTTTGGCGCGCTTCAGAAAGTCGAAGCCATAGAGACCGACGCGGATGTTGATCGGCTGGGAGAACTGCTGGCGCACCGAGCTCAGCGACAGTGCGGTCGCGGACTTCATGTACGTCATGTCCTTCTCGACGACGAGCGCGCGGCCGGAGAACCCGGAGTCGGCAGTCAGATGATAGGCCGTCGAGGAGCCCATGGCGGCGCCGCCGGCGATCACGACATCGAAAGTTTCGCTCATCGTCCTCGACTCCAGATCAATTCTCGCTGTTTCGAATTGGGTTACGGGTCTCTCGAGAAACGGCGCAGCGGTTGGTCGCCGCGGAGTTTGCATCGCCGAGGAGAAAGCATGCGGCCCTCGAAACGTGCGCGCGATGAAATGCGTGAAGTGACCCTCGAACGCAACGTCGCGCGCTATGCCGAAGGCTCCTGTCTCGTCCGCTTCGGCGACACCCATGTGCTCTGCACGGCCTCGCTCGAGGACAAGCCGCCGCCGTGGCTGCGCGGTCAGGGGCGCGGGTGGGTGACGGCGGAATATGCGATGATCCCGCGCGCGACGCTGACCCGCACGCGGCGCGATGCGGCCGGCGGCAAGGCTTCGGGCCGCACCCAGGAGATTCAAAGGCTGATCGGGCGCTCGCTGCGCGCCGTCGTCGACCTCGCCCGGCTTGGCGAGCGGCAGATCACCCTGGATTGCGATGTCCTACAGGCCGACGGCGGCACCCGCACCGCGTCTATCACCGGGGCCTGGGTCGCGTTGCGCGACTGCCTGGAGTGGATGACGAAGCGCTCGATTCTCAAGGAGAACCCGCTGAAGGACCATGTCGCCGCCGTCTCCTGCGGCATCGTCGAGGGCGAAGCGAGGCTCGACCTCGATTACGCCGAGGATTCGAGCGCCGAGACCGACGCCAATTTCGTCATCACCGGCTCGGGCGGGCTTGTCGAAGTCCAGGCCTCGGCCGAGGGTGCGCCGTTCAGCGAGGCGGAATTGTCTGAGATGCTCGCACTCGCCCACGGCGGCGTCGCTCGCCTGGTGCAGTTGCAGAAGGCGGCGCTGGGCTGACTGTAGCCGGGGGCCCTCATCCTGAGCCCGTCGAAGGACGACCCCGGCAGCCGCGCTAACCGCGCGCGGCTACAAAGGGGCGCCGAGGCGTTGGCGGTTTTTCACACGGACCCCGGCACGAGATGCGGACCGCCGCGACCGGCAAGGCAAAAATCTGTGCGGCGCCCTTGACGCCCGCGGGCGTGGCTCCTATTTGAGCGGCGGCCGTTAG
>JBKQKS010000101.1:0-15447 GCA_052147395.1 Roseiarcus sp. | reverse complement strand
GTCCGCCTCCCCGAGTTGAGCGCCGCCGCCGTCCGCGCCATCGATCCCTGCCACCTGATTCGAAAGGCCCCAGGCTCAAGGAAGATGGTTAACAAAGGGTTAACATATTGGTAAGTGAACGGTATTGAGCTTAAGCGCCCTCATCCTGAGCTTGTCGAAGGACGACGTAAAACTCCCAAGCCGGAGCCGTTGGCGCCGACCGAAGCGCCCCAATGCCGTCATGGCCGTGCTCGTCACGGCCATCCACGTCGATCCGCGACACCGCGCTTTCCGATTGGCGCGAAACTAAAGATCGCGCAAACGATGAACATTCGTGCAGCCGAACCACGTGGATGGCCGTGACGACCCCCGGGTCAAGAGCCCGGGGGTGGCCATGACGGAAAAGCCGCCGCCTCTGGCCCCTGGCTTGGGAGTTACAGGACGACCTCGGTTAAGCGCGTGAGCGCCTTGTCCTCACACGACTCTTCCAAGCGGAAGGAGCGAGGTCGTCCTTCGACAAGCTCAGGATGAGGGACCTCGCCTATAAGGGCGCCCCGGAATTTGCCCCGGTTACGCGGCGCAGAATTCAGGTCGCTCGTCACGTCAGCAAATCCACCAACGCCGGGATCAGCGGCGCGTCGGCGGGGGGCATGGGATAGTCGCGCAGCGCCTTGGCCCGGACCCATTTCAGCTTCTGGCCCTCGCGCGGCGTGACGAAACCCTGCCAGCGCCGGCAGACGTACAGCGGCATCAGCAGATGAAAATCCTCGTAAGCGTGGCTCGCGAAAGTGAGCGGCGCGAGACAGGTCGGCGCGACTTCGATGCCGAGCTCCTCCCTGAGCTCGCGAATCAGCGCCGCTTCGGGGGCTTCAGTCGGCTCCAGCTTGCCGCCGGGAAATTCCCACAGGCCCGCGAGCGGCTTGCCCTCGGGGCGCTGAGCGATGAGCACGCGCCCGTCGGGATCGACGAGCGCGACGGCGACGACGGTGACGACCTTCACGAGCGGTAGTCGCCATTGATGGCGACGTAGTCCTTGGTCAGATCGCAGGTCCAGACGCGGGCTTTCGAATTGCCGATGTTGAGATTTGCGGTGATCGCGATCTTGGGCTTCTTCATGTAGGCCGCGGCCTTCTCCTCCTCGTAGTCGGGATCGCGCAGGCCCTGGTGGGCGACGCGGATGTCGCCGAAATAGATGTCGAGCTTGTCGCGCTCGGCCTTCTCGCCGGCCTTGCCGACCGCCATCACCACGCGGCCCCAGTTGGCGTCCTCGCCGGCGCAAGCGGTCTTGACGAGCGGCGAATTGGCGATCGCCATCGCGATCCGCTTGGCCGCCTTGCGCGTCGCCGCGCCTTCGACATTGACCTCGATGAACTTGCGCGCCCCCTCGCCGTCGCTGACGACCTGGTGGGCGAGCGTCATCAGCACCTTGTTCAGCGCGGTCTTGAACGGCGCGAGCTTGGGATCGGCGACATCGTCGATGCGCGGCGCGCCGCGCTTCGCCGCGGCGCCGGTCGCGAACACCAGCAACGTGTCGGAGGTCGAGGTGTCGCTGTCGACGGTGATGCAGTTGAACGAGCGCTGCGCCGATTTCGACAGCAGCGCCTGCAGCACCGGCGCCGCAATCGGCGCGTCGGTGAACACGAACGACAGCATCGTCGCCATGTCCGGCGCGATCATGCCGGCCCCTTTGGCCATGCCGTTGACGACGATGTCGATGTCGCCGAGCTTCACCACCTGGGTGGCGACCTTGGGAAACGTGTCGGTCGTCATGATGGCGCGGGCGGCCTCCATCATCGCGTCCGGCTGGCGTCCGGCGATGAGGGCGCTCAGAGCGTCGGCGATGCGCGAGGGGTCGAGCGGCTCGCCGATGACGCCGGTCGAGGCCATGTAGATTTCGTTGGCGGGCGCGCCGGTCGCCCGGGCGACCGCCTCGCCGATGGCGGCGACCGCCTCGGCGCCCTTGTGACCCGTGAACGCATTGGCGTTGCCGGAATTGACGATGAGCGCTCGCGCCTTGGCGTGCGCGAGCTGGGCGCGGCACCAGTCGACCGGCGCCGAGGGGCACTTCGAGCGCGTGAACACGCCCGCCACGTCCGCGGGCTCGTCGAACAGCGCCATCATCACGTCGGTACGCCCGGGATAGCGCACGCCGGCGGCCACGCTGGCGAAGTTGACGCCGAGGACGATGGGCAGGTTAGGGTATTTCTTGGGGGCGAGCGGCGAGATCGGAGCGGGCGCAGCCATGGCGCGGGTATCTCCTCGAGAATTGTAGCGGAGGTCGTCGACCTCGGCTGCCGCGGACAGCGACCGCGGCTACAGGGGGGCGTCGATCAAGGCGTCTTCGGCGCGTCGGTCGGCGCGGGCGAAGCCGGGGCCTGCGGCGGTTCGGAGTCGAAACGCTCGATTTTCGCCTTGTCGCGCAACGCGGTGACGAGTTCGCTCTGAGCCTTCTGCGCGACGTAGCGCGCGGCCTGCTTCTCGAGCTGCTCGAAGGGCGGGAAGGTCTTCATCCGCTTGCCCTCGACCTGGATGATGTGCCAGCCGAACTGGGTCTTGACCGGTTCCGAGATCTGCCCCGGCTCCAGCTTGAATGCGGCCTCGGCAAATTCAGGCGCCATGCGGTCCTTGGTGAACCAGCCGAGGTCGCCGCCCTCTCCCGCCGGGTCCTTGGACACCTCGGCCGCCACCTTGGCGAAATCTTCGCCGGCCCGCAGCCGCTTCAGCACCGCTTTCGCCTCGTCCTCGGTGGCGACGAGGATGTGCCGCGCGTGGATCTCCTGTTCCGGCGGCTGTTTGGCGGCGGCTTCGTCGTAAGCCTTGCGCTCGTTTTCCTCCGTCGCCGCCGCCTTGCCGGTTTGGTCGAGCAGCGCCTCCATGGCCAGCTTGTCGCGGTAGTAGGCAAACTTGCGCGCAAAATCCGGGGTCTGGTCGAGCTTGTCTTCTTCCGCCTTTTTTGCCGCCAGCCTCAGGTCGATGAGGTAATCGAGGACGTATTTCTGTCGCTCGGCGCCTTCGAGCTTCTCCGGCAGGCCGGGGCCGATGTCGCCCATCGCGCTGGCGAGATCGTCTTCGGTGATGGCGACGCCGTCCACTTTTGCCAGCACTTTGGGGTCAGCATGGGCGAACGAGCCCCAGACGCCGACCGCGAGCGCGGCTACGAAAGCGAGCCGGACGCTCGACCTGGCTTTGGATGTGTACATGAGTGCTCCCTGGGGCCAGCGCGCCTCGACGCAGGTCTGATGAGAATGGCAGCCGCGCGTATAATGGCAAAGCGAGGATTTTGCGAGGGGCGACCGCGCCCGGTTTTTGCGTGAGTCCCGGCGGCGGGGGCGCTTGGCGGACATCGCCCGACACGGTTGCGACGACGAGCCGAGATTTGCGCGATCCGCAATACCGGTTTGGCGGACGCTGCAAGGCCCAGGGTTGACTCGCCCTCCCCTGATCCTAGTGTGCGCGGCTCTTCGCACGGCAAAATCGTCCCGAGAACTTCCATGTTCGATCCCGCCCTCAGCTCGGCCGCCGCGGTCTCCAAGGCCTGGCCCTTCGAGGAGGCCCGCAAGCTGATACAGCGCATCGAGCGCACCGGACAGAAACAAGCGCTGTTCGAGACCGGCTATGGACCGTCGGGGCTGCCGCACATCGGCACTTTCGGCGAGGTCGCGCGCACGACCATGGTGCGCCAAGCGTTCCGCGCGCTCACGGGCGACCGCATCGCCACGCGGCTCATCGCCTTTTCCGACGACATGGATGGTCTGCGCAAGGCGCCGGACAACATTCCGAACCGCGAACTCGTCCTCGCCAATCTCGGCAAGCCGCTCTCCGAGGTCCCCGATCCGTTCGGCGAATACGACAGTTTCGCCGCCCAAAACAACGCGCGGCTGCGCAGGTTCCTGGACGGGTTCGGCTTCGACTACGAATTCGCGTCCTCCACCGCCTATTACCAGTCGGGCCGCTTCGACGCCGCGCTGTTGCGCATGCTGCAACGGTTCGACGCGGTCCAGCAGATCATGCTGCCCTCGTTGCGCGAGGAGCGCGCGGCGACCTATTCGCCGTTCTTGCCGATCCACCCGCGGACCCGCATCGTGATGCAGGTTCCGCTCACTGGCATCGACGCCGGCAAAGGAACGATCCGCTGGACGGATCCGGATACGGGCGAGGAATTCGAGACTCCCGTCACCGGGGGCAAATGCAAGCTGCAATGGAAGCCGGACTGGGCGATGCGCTGGCACGCGCTCGGCGTCGACTACGAGATGGCCGGCAAGGACCTCATCGATTCCGTAAAGCTGTCGTCGCAGATCGTGCGGGCGCTCGGCGGCGAGCCGCCCGTCGGCTTCAATTACGAGCTGTTCCTCGACGAGAAGGGGCAGAAGATTTCCAAGTCGAAGGGCAACGGCCTCACCGTCGACGAGTGGCTCACGTATGCGAGCCCGGAGAGCCTGTCGCTGTTCATGTTCCAGAAGCCGACGGCGGCCAAGCGCCTCCATTTCGACGTAATCCCGCGCACCGTCGACGACTATCTCGGCTTTCTCGAGGCCTATCCGCGCCAGGACTGGAAGGAGCGGCTCGGCAACCCCACTTGGCACATCCATTCCGGCGCGCCGCCCGCGCCGGAAACGCTGCAGCACGGCGAGCAGACGCAAACGACGGTGTCGTTCGCCATGCTTCTCAACCTCGCCGCGGTCGCCAACAGCGACAATCCCGCCGTGCTCTGGGGTTTTCTGCGCCGCTATGCACCGGACGCGTCGCCGGAAAATCATCCGCGGCTCGACAAACTCGTCAACTACGCGGTCGCCTATTTCCGCGACTTCGTGCTGCCGAAGAAGAAATATCGCGCCGCCGACGAGGTCGAGCGGGCGGCGCTGGAGGCCGTGTCGGCGAAGCTCGCGACGCTTCCCGCCGACACGACCGCCGAGGCGATCCAGCACGCCCTCTACGACATCGCGCGCCCGATCCCGCGCTATCAGGACCTCGCCGCCAAGGGCGCAACGCCCGAGCGCCCGGGCGTCTCCAATGAATTCTTCAACATGATCTACGCCGTGCTGCTCGGCGAGGAGCGCGGGCCCCGGCTCGGCTCGTTCATCGCGCTCTACGGCCTCGAGGAGACGCGGGCGCTCATCGCCAAGGCGCTGGCGGGCAAGCTCATCGCTCCGGCGCAGTAATCCGAGTGGCCCGCCGCCGCGTATCGCCGTTTGGGCGGGCGAGCTTCGCGCGGCCCCAGGAGTGAGCGAGGGCCTCCATGGGTCATTTCTGGCGCATCGGTCAGTTGGTCGTCTGTGTCGACACGAACTGGCTGTCGCCGCCGCAGCCGGGCGAACGGTTCCCGGACAAGGGTGAAACTTTCACGCTGATGGAAATCGACCCCGAGCAGGGCTTTGCCCCAGGCGAGCTCGGCTTCCGCTTCGAGGAGTGTTCTCCGCGCGGCGGCGGCTGGTTCCTGTCGCGCCACTTCCGCCCGGCGCGGCTGATCTCCAATCGCGCGCTGGAGGAGCTTCGCGCGCTGCTGCCGAAGGAGAAGCGGCGGAAGGTCTTCGAGCCCGCGGTCTGACGACAGGCCCCTCGCAATTCGAATCTGAGGCAAGGGCCGCTACGCGGCCGAAAACGAGGCGAACGGCAGCGGGCCGTGGGCGGCGCCGCGCACGCCGAAGGAGCGATTTGATTTTGTTCGAACACAGCCGGACGCTCGATCGCGCCGCGGTAGTCGGTCCCGATTGTCGCGCCGATCGCGCCCCACGAATGAGACGGGGATTGGCGCCGTTCTGTTTCTGGGGCGCCATGCTCGGCGAATGACCGCAGCGGCGCCTACCCATGACCTTCGCGAGCGCCCATTCGAATTCTGGTTGGCGCGCACGCGTTTCCGGCCGATGGCGCGAAATCGGGCCGCGCCATCGCGTCGCGCAGCAACGTCGAAGTTGACGTCGCGCTCTGTTGATGTGACAACAACAATCAGAATACCATTCGGGAGGCATTCGGATCGCGAGATGGCCGGGAAACGGCGGCCTCGCCCGCATGGGCCTTTCCCAGGGGGGAAACGAAATGGATACTGCTGACATCGAGTCCCGGCCCGGTTTCACCCGCCGCGGCTTTATGCAGGCCGTGGGCGCGAGCGGTCTCGCGCTCGGCGCGGCGCCGTTGGCGTTTCCGAGGCCGGCGATCGCCGCCGATGCGACGCTGAAAGTCGGTTTCATCAGCCCGCTCACCGGCCCGCTCGCCGGTTTCGGCGAAAGTGATCCGTTCATTCTGGAGCAGGTGCGCGCGGCGCTCGCCAAGGGCGTCGAGATCGGCGGCAAAACCTACGGCATCGAGATCATCGGCAAGGACACCCAGTCGGATCCCGCGCGCGCCGGCCAGCTCGCCAAGGAGCTCATCGACAGCGACAAGGTCGACCTCATGCTGTCGACTTCGACGCCCGAGGTGGTGAACCCGGTCGCCGACGCCTGCGAGGGGGCCGGCGTGCCGTCGCTCTCGACCATCATGCCCTGGGAGGCGTTCTACTTCGGCCGCGGCGCCAAGCCGGGCCAGCCGTCTCCGTTCAAGTGGAGCTATCTGTTCAGCTTCGGCGTCGCCGACTTCCTCGAGTGTTACGTGTCGCAGTGGAACGGCCCGGTGAAGACCAACAAGAAAGTCGGCGCCCTGCTGCCCAACGACGCCGACGGCAACGCGATCCGCGAGCATCTGATGCCGGCGCTCGCCAAGGCCGGCTTCACCATTGTCGATCCCGGCGGCTACGAGGACGGCACGACAGATTTTTCGGCGCAGATCGCCAAATTCAAGGCGGAGGGCGTGGAGATCTTCAACACCTTCCCGATCCCGCCCGACTTTGCCACCTTCTGGCGCCAGGCGGCGCAGCAGGGCCTCACGCGGAAGATCGAGATTGCGCAGATCGCCAAGACCGGCCTGTTCCCTTCGCAGATCGAGGCGCTGGGCTCGCTCGGGCCGGGCCTCGCCACCGCCGTCTACTGGCACCCCGACTTCCCCTATAAATCGTCGATCACTGGCATGTCCTCCAAAGACATTGCCATGGCCTACGAGAAGAAGACCGGCCGCCAGTGGACCCAGCAGCTCGGCGCGACGCAGTCCCTGTTCGACGTCGGCGTCGCCGCGCTGAAGGCGAGCGGCGACCCGAAAGACAAGGCCGGCCTCGCCAAGGCGATCTCGACCCTGAAGGCCGACACCACGATCGGAACCGTCGACTTCACCAAGGGCCCGGTTCCGAACTGCGTCAACACCCCGATCATCGGCGCGCAATGGCTGAAGGCGAAGGCCGGCAAGTTCAAGCTCGACTGCGTCATCACCGAGAACGCCTGCGATCCCAAGGTCCCGGTCAGCGCCAAATTGCAGCCCTATGGCGCCTGACGCGAACCGCGGCGCCATCCTCGATGGCGTCGGCCTCTACAAGACATTCGGCGCGCTCACCGTGCTCGACGACGTGAACTTCTCCGTGCGCCCGAACGAAGCCGTCGGCATCGTCGGACCCAACGGGGCGGGCAAGACCACTTTGCTCAGCGTGCTCGCCGGCGGGCTGCCGGCGAGCGCGGGAACGGTCGTGTTCAAGGGCCGGAACGTGACCGCCGTCGGCGCCTCCGACCGCTGCCGCATGGGGCTCGCCAAAACCCACCAGGCGCCGCGGCCGTTCGGCGGCATGACGGCGTTCGAAAATGTGCTGGTCGCCGCGACCCAGGCCGGCGGCCTCAGAGGCCAGAAGGCCTATCACGCCGCGATCGAATCGCTCGAGATCGCCGGGATGCTCGCGTTCGCCAACCGCCGCGCCGAGAGCCTGGGCCTGTTGGACCGCAAGCGGCTCGAGCTCGCGCGAGTGCTCGCGACCGATCCGGTCGTCGTGCTGCTCGACGAGATCGGTGGCGGCCTCACCGACGAAGAGACGGTGCAACTCGTCGAGATGATCTGCGAGATGCGGCGGCGCGGCATGGCGATCGTGTGGATCGAGCATATCGTGCACGTGCTGCTGCAAGTGGTGGAGCGGCTCGTGTGCATGGTCCAGGGCCGAATCATCGCCTCCGGCGATCCCCAACGCGTGATGCGCGATCCCGCCGTGATCGAAGCCTATCTCGGGAGCGCGCCGACGTGAGCCTCATCGACATCGAGCGGCTCGACGCGCGCCACGGCCTGCTGCCGGCGGTGCGCGAAATTTCGTTTTCCATCGAACCCGGCGAGGTCGTGGCGCTGGTAGGCGCCAACGGCGCCGGCAAGTCGACGCTGCTCAGGGCGATCGCCGGCGCGCACGTTGTTTCGGGCGGCCGCATCCGGTTCGACGGCGAGGACGTGACGGCGATGCGCGCCCACGCCCGGGTGGCCAAGGGCATCGCGCTGGTCCCCGAGGGGCGCCGGCTGTTTCCGGAAATGACGGTCGAAGAGAATCTCCAGGTTGCGATGCGCGTCGGCCGCCGCGGCCATTGGACCCTCGACAAGGTTTTCGAACTGTTTCCGTTTCTGATAGAGCGGCGCCGCGCGTTCGCGGCCAACCTCTCCGGCGGCGAGCGGCAGGCGGCGGCGATCGGCCGCGCGTTGATGACCAATCCGCGGCTGGTGCTGCTCGACGAGGTCTCGCTAGGCTTGGCGCCGGTCGCCATCGAGGGCCTCTATCGCAATATGAAGGCGCTGTTGCAGGGCGGGGCGACGCTGGTGCTGGTCGAGCAGGAGCTCGCGCGCGCAATGAGCGCCGCGACGCGGGTGATGTGCATGCTCGAGGGCCGCATCGTGCTCGACGCGCCGGCAGCGCATGTCACGCGCCGGCAGGTGGTCGACGCCTATTTCGGACTGAGGCGCGCGGGGGCGCCGGCGTGACCTTCGTCAGCCTCGTCATTCAGGGCGTGCTGCTCGGCGGCTACTACGCGCTCATGGCGTGCGGCCTGTCGCTGATGTTCGGCGTCATGCGCATCATCAATCTCGCGCATGGCGATCTCGCAATTCTCGCCGCCTTCATGGTGTTCTCGATCTCCGATTATTTCGGCGTCTCGCCGTTCCTGGCTCTCGTTCCCGTGCTCTTCATCATGGCCGGCGTCGGCTGGCTGCTGCAGCGCGGCATTCTCGAGCGCAGCCTGCGCTCCGGCATGCTGGTGCCGCTGCTCGCGACCTTCGGCCTGTCGATCGCGCTGCAGAACCTGCTGTTCGAGCAATATGGCGCCGATACCCGCTCGCTCGACATCGGCGACCTCTCCTACGCGAGCCTCGAAGTGACGTCGCAGCTCGACATCCCCTATATCGGGCTCCTCATCTTCGCGCTCGCCGTCGCGCTGCTCGGCGGCCTGTCGATGTTCCTGGAGCGCACCTCGCTCGGGCGCGCCATCCGCGCCACCGCGCAGGACCCCGACACCGCCGAGCTCGTCGGCATCGATGCGCGCTCGGTTTACGCGATCGCGGCGGCGATCGCCGTCGCCACCGTGGCGATCGCGGGCGCGATGCTCGCGATGCGCGCGACCTTCGATCCTTATTCCGGGCCGATGCAGCTCATCTTCGCGTTCGAGGCGGTGGTGATCGGCGGCATCGGCTCGCTGTGGGGCACGCTCGTCGGCGGCATCGTGCTCGGGCTGGCGCAGACCCTCTGCTCGACCCTCGATCCTCGCTGGTTCCTGCTCGGCGGCCACCTCACCTTCCTCGCCATCCTCGGGACGCGGCTCGTCCACGAATGGAGCCGCGGCAGAGGCGGGCTCCGCGCCGCCCTGGGGCTCAGACGATGAAAGCGCCCGCGAATTTCGCCGTCGAGCGCTGGACGCGCGCTTCGCTCGTCTCGGGCGTGGCGGTCGCGCTCATCGTCGTCGTGCTCGCCGTCGGCCCGCTCGTCTTCAGCGACGACGTGGTCGACAAGCTGACCACCCTGTTCGTCTACGTGATCCTCGCCGCGATGTGGAACGCGCTCGCGGGCTATGCCGGCCTCGTTTCGGTCGGGCAGCAGGCGTTCTTCGGGGTCGGCGGCTATTTCGCGATCCAGCTCTCGGTCCATGGCGTCCCCGCCTATCCAGCGCTCGTCGGCGGCGCCGGCGCTGCGGCGATCGTCGCGGTTCCGATCTCGCTGTTCATGCTCAGGCTCAGCGGCGGCGAGTTCTCGATCGGCATGTGGGTGCTCGCCGAGGCCATGCACCTCATGGTCAACCTCGATCCGCTGATCAACGGCGAGACGGGCATGTCGATGATCGCGCTCAACGCCTATTCCCATGCCGAGCGGCTCGCCTTCAATTACTGGCTGTCGCTGGCGTCGATGATCGGCCTGCTCGGCGCGATCTTCGTGCTGCTCAGAAGCCCGTTCGGCGCTTCGGTGCAGGCGATCCGTGATGACCCGGAGGCGGCCGCCTCGCTCGGCGTCAGGGTGCTCGGCGCCAAGCGCGTCGTGTTCATTCTCGCCGCGTTCGGCTGCGCGCTGGCCGGCGTGCTGTGGCTCTCGACGTCGGTCACCTTCCAGCCGAAGACCAATTTCGGCGTGCAATGGACCGCCTACATGATCCTGATGGCGCTGGTCGGGGGCCTCGGCACGTTCGAGGGCCCGATTCTCGGCGCGCTGCTGTTCTTCCTGCTCCAGGACTGGTTCGCCGAGCAAGGCGTCTGGTACATGGCGGGCCTCGGCGCGATTGCGATTCTGTTCGCTTTGTTCCTGCCGCGCGGCCTCTGGGGCGAGATCGAGGCCCGCTGTGGTCTGAAGCTGCTGCCTGTGGGATATTTCGTGCGGCTGCAGGAGGGCGGCTGAGCCGCAGTTGAACTCGTCTGCCGATCCGTGCAATTTGCCGGCCGCACTTGCGATCGAATGACACACGGAGGCAAAGCCCAATGTCCCTTTCCGTTCACCATAGCAGCGTCTCGAGCTTCGAGGTCACGCTCGAAGCCTTCGTCAAGATCCTCGACAAGGCCGCGGCCCATGCCGAGGCGAAGCGGTTCGACCCGAACACCTATCTGACGATGCGCCTGCGTCCCGACATGTTCACGTTCGCGCGTCAGGTGCAGGCCTTCTGCGACCAAGCGAAGAACGCCGCGGCCCGGCTCGCCGGCGTCGAGCCGCAGAGGTTCCCGGACGACGAGGCTTCGCTCGAGGATCTGAAAGCGCGCATCGCCAAGACACTCGCCTATATCCGGGCGCTCGACCGCGAGTCGATCGATCACGGCGCCACGCGCGAGCTCGTGTTTCCGGTCGGGGCCACCAGCAAGTTGCGCATGCAGGGCGCCAATTATCTGCTGCATTTCGCGCTGCCCAACTATTATTTCCACCTTACCACCGCCTACGATTTGTTGCGCTACGCCGGGGTGGAAATCGTCAAGCGCGACTATCTCGGCGCCATACCCGGCGCGACGCCGGCCTGAATCAGCCGGAGGACGAAGACTTCGTGGACATTGAACGCATCGACGCCGGTCCGGGCATGTCGGCGGCCCGTGATCCACGGCGGCACGGTCTATCTCGCCGGTCAGGTCGCCGCCCGAGCGGCGGGCGCCGGCGTCGCCGATGAGACGCGCCAGATCCTCTCGATCATCGACTGCCTGCTCGAGCGGGCCGGAACCGACAAGACCCGCATCCTGTCGGCGACGATCTATCTCGCCGACATCGCGACTTTCGCCGAGATGAATTCGGTGTGGGACGCCGGGGTCGTTCCCGGCCACACGCCGGCGCGCGCCACGGTCGAAGCGATGCTCGCCGCTCCGAAATATACGGTCGAGATGGCCTGCGTCGCGGCCAAGCCATGAACGCCGGCTAACGATGCGCCCGTTGTTGCTGGAGCCGAGCGCCGTGACCCATTACGCCGTCAAAGTCGCCACGCCGGAAGAGGCGGTGGACCTGCTGACGCGGTATTACAGCGAGGCCGTGGAGTCGCTGCGCGGATCGCTCGACGCGATGCTGAGTTCGGGCGCCGCGCCTTCGGAAGAGACGCGGCTCGGTTTTCGCTATCCGAAGCTGCGCGTGACCTACCGGCCAGAGGGCTCGCCACCCGCGAATGCCCGCGCCTTCGCCAAATTCGCCACGCCGGGCGCCTATTCCACCACCGTCACCCAGCCCGGCGATTTCCGCGACTATCTGCTCGAGCAGTTGCGGCCGCTGGTTGCGGAATTCGGCGCCGAGATCGAGGTGAGCCGCAGCTCGCAGGATATCGCCTACCCTTATGTATTCGAGACTGGCGACGAATTGGGCCGCGGCGGTCTCACCGCGTCCGACATTGCGCTGCATTTCCCCGCGCCTTCGCTCGCCGTGGTCGGCGACGAGATCGCCGACGGGGAGTACGAGATGCGCCCCGGCGCCGAGCGCCCCCTCGCCCTGTTCGACGCGCCGCGCGTCGATTATTCGCTGCGCCGTCTCGTTCATTATACCGGATCGGACTGGCGGGCCATGCAGCCCTGGGTGCTGCTCACCAACTACCATCGCTACGTCGACCAGTTCGTGCATTGGGGTCTCGCGCAATTGCGCAAGGGTGACCGCGCCTGCCGGCTGGTGCTGCCCGGCAATGTCGTGATCGAGCCGAGCCACACGGCGCGAGAGGCCGAGGGGCTCGTCGACAGCGTGGTCTGGCATCGCTTCCAGATGCCGGCCTACCACCTCGTGCGGCCGAACCGCGCCGGCGTCAGCCTCGTCAACATCGGCGTCGGGCCAGCCAACGCCAAGAACATCACCGACCACATCGCTGTGCTGAGGCCACATTGCTGGCTGACGGTCGGCCATTGCGCGGGCTTGCGCGAAAGCCAGGAAATCGGCGACTACGTGCTCGCGCATGCCTATCTGCGCCAGGATCGCATCCTCGACGAAGCGGTGCCGCCGAGCGTGCCGATCCCGGCGCTCGCGGAAGTGCAGGTCGCGCTGCAGAACGCCGTCGCAATCGTGACCGGCGACCAAGGGGAGGCGCTGAAGCGGCGCCTGCGCACCGGCACGGTGGTGACCTACGACGACCGCAATTGGGAGCTGCGTTGGACCAAGGAGCGCCGACGCATCAACCTGTCGCGCGCCATCGCCGTCGACATGGAATCGGCGACCATCGCCACCCAGGGGTTCCGCATGCGCGTGCCCTATGGCGCGCTGCTGTGCGTCTCCGACAAGCCGCTGCATGGCGAGATCAAGTTGCCCGGCGCCGCCAACGCGTTCTACGACCGCGCCGTCGGCCAGCATTTGCAGATCGGCATCACGGCGCTGGAACTGTTGCAAAAGCAACGCGCCACGCTGCACTCGCGCAAGCTCAGAAGTTTCGACGAACCGCCGTTCCGCTGAACAAGCGACTGTGGACGGGCGTCGCATTTTGCTGGAATCGCTGCCCGTTGTGTGAATCTACTGCCCTCCGATCCGTCCTGGAAACCGATCTTGCCCGTCCGCCGCCTCGACCCGCTGCTCATCGATCGCATCGCCGCCGGCGAGGTGATCGAGCGCCCGGCGGCGGCGGTGAAAGAGCTCGTCGAGAATGCGCTCGACGCCGGCGCGCGGCGCATCGAGGCGGCAATCCAGGCCGGCGGACGCGACCTCATCCGCGTCAGCGACGACGGCTCGGGCATGAGCGCCGCCGATCTCGAAATGTGCGTCGAGCGCCACGCGACGTCGAAGCTCGCCGATGGCGACCTCACCCGTATCGCGACTCTCGGCTTCCGCGGCGAGGCGTTGCCCTCGATAGCCGCGGTGTCGCGGCTGGAAATCCGGGCGCGGGCCCGCGGCGCCGCGGAGGGCTTCGCGATACGCGTCGACAATGGCGTCAAGGGCGAGCTCACGCCCGCTGCGCAGGGCGAGGGGGCCCGCTTCGAGGCGCGCGACTTGTTCGCTTCGACCCCGGCGCGGCTCAAATTCTTGAAAACCGACCGCGCCGAGGCGCAGGCTTGCGCGGACGTCGTGCGCCGGCTCGCACTCGCGAACCCCGAAACGAAATTCAGGTTCGAAAGCGACGTCGGCGGCTCGTTCGACTTTCCCGCCTGTCCGCCGGGCGAAGCCGGCGAGCGCGAGCGCCTGCGCCAGGCGTTGGGGAGCGAATTCGTCGACAACGCGCTGCGCGTCGAGGCGTCGCGCGAAGGCGTGACGCTCACGGGCTGGGTTGCTCTGCCGACCTACAACAAGCCGAACGCCTCGAGCCAATATGCGTTCGTCAACGGCCGCGCGGTGCGCGACAAACTGATCGCGGGCGCGCTGCGCGCGGCTTATCTCGATTATCTGCCGAGCCAGCGCTACGGCGCCGGCGTGCTGTTCGTCGCCTGCGATCCCTGCGACGTCGATGTCAACGTGCATCCTGCCAAGGCGGAAGTGCGCTTCCGCGATTCCGGGCTGGTGCGCGGCCTCATCGTCTCCGCGGTCAGGCATACGCTCGAAGCGGCGCGCCACCGCGCGGCGACGACCGGCGGCGCCGCGACCCTCGAGGCCCTGCGCGCGCCGCCGCCGCAGCGCCGGCTCGACTGGGATTGGCGCGGCTCTCCTTCGGCGCCGACGCCGCCGCGTTTCGAGGAGCCGGCGCAGAAGAATTTCGACGGCTTCGCCCCGAGCGCGCGCGCCGCCGAACCCGCGCAGACCGAACTCGCCGCGCCGCTCGGAGCCGCGCGCGCCCAATTGCACGGGACTTATATCGTCGCCCAGACCCGCACCGGCATCGTCATCGTCGACCAGCACGCCGCCCACGAGCGCATCGTCTACGAGAAGCTCAAGCGGCAACGCGCCGAGTCCGGAATCGAGCGGCAAATCCTGCTCTCGCCGCGCGTCGTCGATCTCGAACCGCACGCCGCGGCGGCGCTCGTCGAACGCGCCGCGGAACTCGAGTCCCTCGGGCTCGCCGTCGAAGCCTTCGGGCCGGGCGCGGTCATCATCCGCGAGGCGCCGAGCCTCATCGCCGCCGGCGATCTCGACGGTCTCGCGCGTGACCTTGCCGAGGAAGCGCTCGTCGAAGACGGCGCCGTATCGCTGGAGCGTCGGCTCGATCATCGCCTAGCCACCATCGCGTGCCATTATTCGGTGCGCTCGGGGCGCGCGCTCAAGCCCGAGGAGATGAACGCGCTGTTGCGCGAGATGGAGGCGACTCCCGGCGCCGGCCAGTGCAACCACGGCCGCCCGACCTACGTCGAGCTCGAACTCGCCGATATCGAGCGGCTTTTCGGGCGGCGGTAGGGGAACGGGGCGCGCGGGGGGATCCGCGCCCTCGCCATCGTAGCCGCCCGCGCCGGGCAGTAGGCGCCCGGAGGGGCACAGTTGCCGACCCTCGACGACGGCGTGAAGGGCCTCGCCTTCAGCGAGGCGGCGGCGGAGTCGTCGAGGGCGAATGGCAAAGGCGCTGTCCGGCCTGCAGCTCTCGGCTTCAGACGATGCCCGAGGACGAACCCGCGATCGCCGGCCGCTCCTCCCCCTTCTTCGCCCGATATCCGGAAGCGCGATAGCCCGACTTCGCGGATTCGCCTGTGGATAACCCATTTTTGGACGAGCTCAGCGAGTGTAAGTAATTGAATTTCTTCATGTGTCTTTCGACAAGATCGCCAAAAACCGTTGTAGTGAAGACCAAATAGACTGGCCGGGGATTCCAATTCGCG
>JBKQKS010000100.1:0-3335 GCA_052147395.1 Roseiarcus sp. | reverse complement strand
GCGCCGCGGCGGGCGCGGGCCGGCGGGCCGGCGGGGGCTCGACCGCAGGCGGCGCGACGACGGGCGGAGGCGCCGGCGAGACGGCGGGACGCGGCGCGCGAGCGGCGAGCGGCGTGCGCACGGCGAGCACAGGCGCGGGCGGAGGCGGCTCGACCGAAGCCGCGACAGGCGGCGGCGGAGGCGCAGATGCCGCCATCGGCGACGCAGGCGGCGGCGCCAACTGGCTAGGCGCCGCCATGCGCACGATCGCCGATTCGACGACCACGTCGTTGGGTCCGCCGATCATGATCAGATGCTCGACATTGTCGCGCCGGACCAGCACCAATTGGCGCTGACCATCGACGGAGAAGGCGTCGACGACGCCCAGCCGCGGCTGGCGCGTACGGCCGCCGGGCACCCTGAGCCGGTGGCCGAACACGCTTCGATAGAAGATGTAGACGATGAGCGCCGCGAGGGCGACCAAGGCCACTACAAGGGCAATCCGCCCGACCTGGGGCATTTGAGACCAAATATCCATTAACGCTTGCGGCATAACATCGGCCCCGTCGCCCCGCTCCCCCTGCCCGAGGTCCGCCCGAAAAACCGCTTCATGACGGCGGTCTGGTCGATCCGGCGCCTCCTCGAGACCCAAGAGACAGCTGTTGGTAGCAAATCGCGAAGCGCCTGAAAATATACAAAGGCGGCTAATTAACGGCTCTGTGCGCTCGGCGGCGTCTGCCGCGCCATTGCCATTCGCTCGAGGCCGAAGCATGTTGAGCGCCGAGGAATCAACGTTGGCGTCGCCGCCCAGCCTTGGGAACCCGCTTCGGGCGCACTGCGAAGAGGAATGTTCGTAGATGACGTCTCAGCCGGAGCCCGCTGCGGTCGAACGCGCCACGCGCCCTTTGATTCTGCTGTTGCTACTCGTCGTGCTGATCGCGGCGGTGGGCTCGTTGGTCTGGCTGCCCGAGGAGGTCGGGCGCCGGGTTGTATCTCTGACGATCGCCGCCTTCGCCGTGGTCGGAGTGTTCGGCCTGCTCACCTATGCGTTCGGCGTGGTGCACGTCTCCAACATCGGCCGGCGGCTCGACACCACCAAGGCGATCGCCGATCACAGCGTCGATGGCCTCGTCGTCACCGACGCCCATGGGCGAATCGTTTACGCCAACAGCGTCTACCGGACGTTCGGAGCGAGCAAGGGCGCCGAGCTGCGCCCTGTCGAACGGCTGTTCGCCGGCGACCCCGAGGTTTCGGAAGCCATTTATCGGCTGGCCCGGGCCGCCCGCGCGCGCACTCACGCCGTCGAGGAGGTTCGGATGTCGCCGCCGCTCACCGGCGAGGGCGACGCCGCCTGGTACCGCATCCGCGTCAAGCCGCTCGAAAACGGCGCGGCCGGCGAGACGCTGTGGACCGTCTCCGACGTCACCCGCGAGCGCGAGCGCCACGAAACCTTCTTCCAGGATCTGCAGCACGCGATCGACTACCTCGACCATTCGCCGGCCGGCTTTTTCTCCGCCAATCCCGACGGGTCGATCGTCTACATGAATGCGACGCTCGCCGGCTGGCTCGGATACGATCTCGCGCAGTTCGGCGCCGGCAAGCTCACCCTCGCCGACATCATCGCCGGCGACGGCGCCTCGCTCGTCTCCACGGTCTCCGGCCGCCCCGGAGCCGTGGCCACCGAGACTTTCGACGTCGATTTGAAGCCGCGGCAGGGCCGCGTGCTCCAGGTCCGCCTGCTGCACCGGGTCGCGTTCTCCAGCGAAGGCTTGCCGGGGCCCTCGCGCACGTTCGTCATCGAATCGCACGCGGCGGAGGCGGCCGGCGAGCATCCGCGCGCCGAACTGAGGTTCTCCCGGCTGTTCAACTCGACGCCGATGGCGATCGCGACCGTGGATCCGAGCGGCCTGGTGTTGCGCGCCAACGGCGCCTTCGCCAAGCTCGCGCCGGGGGCGCTGAAGTCCACGGCCGACGAAGCGGGGCCCTGCATCTATCGCGCCGTCCCCGAACGCGACCATGCCCAGCTCAGGGCGGCGATTTCGGCCGCGACCGAGGGCAAGGGCGACATCCCGCCGATCGACATCGCGCTCGCCGGCGAGCCGCCGCGTTCGGCGCGCTTCTTCGTCTCCATCGCCGATCCGCAGGGCGGCGACGGCGTCAGCGCCATCCTGTTCGGGCTCGACACCACCGAGCTGCGCACGCTGCAGGAGAATTTCGCCCAGAGCCAGAAGATGCAGGCGATCGGCCAGCTCGCGGGCGGCGTCGCGCACGATTTCAACAATGTGCTCACCGCGATCATCGGCTATTCCGACCTGCTGCTCGCCAACCACCGGCCGACCGATCCGTCCTTCCAGGACATCATGCAGATCAAGCAGAACGCCAACCGCGCCGCCGGGCTGGTCAGGCAATTGCTCGCGTTCTCGCGCCGCCAGACGATGCGGCCGCAGACGCTGCTGCTCTCCGACGTGCTCTCGGAGCTCAGGATGATGCTGACGCGGCTGGTCGGCGAAAAGATCGAGCTCGAGGTGACGCATGCGCGCGATCTGTGGTTCGTGCAGGCCGACCTCAACCAGTTCGAGCAGGTGATCATCAATCTCGTCGTCAACGCCCGCGACGCGATGAGCGAGGGCGGCAAGATCACGGTGCGCACCCGCAACGTCGCCCTCGCCGAGTGCGCCGCGTTCAACGAGAGTTCGCTGATCCCCGGCGACTACGTGCTCGTCGAAGTGAAGGACACCGGCCACGGCATCCCGCCCGACGTCATGGAAAAGATCTTCGAGCCGTTCTTCACCACCAAGGAGGTCGGCAAGGGCACCGGGCTCGGCCTCTCCATGGTCTATGGCATCGTCAAGCAGACCGGCGGCTATGTGTTCTGCGAGAGCGCGCCGGGCGCCGGGGCGACGTTCCGGGTGCTGCTGCCGCGCCACATCCCGAGCGAGACCGACGAAGCCAAACCCAAGGAAACGGTGAAGCTCGCCGCCGACCTCACCGGCCACGGCGCGATTCTGCTGGTCGAGGACGAGGAGGCGGTGCGCGCCTTCGCCGCCCGCGCGCTGGCGTCGCGCGGCTATACGGTGCTGGAGGCGGAATCGGGCGTCGACGCGCTGCGCGTGGTCGCCGAGGCCGGCGGCGCCATCGACCTCATCGTCTCCGACGTGATCATGCCGGAAATGGACGGCCCGACGATGATCACCGAGTTGCGCAAGCGCGGATTGGAGACGAAAGTCGTGTTCGTCTCCGGCTACGCCGACGACGCTTTTGCGAAAAACCTGCCGGAAGGGCTCGACTTCACCTTCCTTCCCAAGCCGTTCACGCTGAAGCAGCTCATCGAGACGGTGAAGGGGGCGATGAGCTGA
>JBKQKS010000099.1:0-18730 GCA_052147395.1 Roseiarcus sp. | reverse complement strand
GATCGACATAGATGCGCTCGATGCCGCAGCACGACTGGCCGGAGTTGAAATAGGCGCCGTCGACCAGGGTCTCGATCGCGTGCTGCAGATTGGCGTCGGCGCGCACATAAGCTGGGTCCTTGCCGCCGAGCTCCAGGCCGACGCCGAGGAAACGTCCCGCCGCCGCGGTCTCGATTGCGCGCCCGCCGGCGACGGAACCGGTGAAGTTGACCTGATCGACGAGGCCGCTCGACAGGATTTTCGCCGTCTGAGCGTGGCTGAGCGCGAGGTTTTGGAACAGGCCGCTCGGCAGGCCCGCGGCGTCGAACGCCTGCTGGAAACGCTCGCCGACGATGAGCGTCTGCGCGGCGTGCTTCAGGATCACCGCATTGCCGGCCATCAGCGCCGGCACGACCGAATTGACCGCGGTTAGGAACGGATAGTTCCAGGGCGCGATGACGAACACCAGCCCCATCGGCTCGCGCGCGATCCAGCGCCGGAAACCCTCTTTCGGCCCCGGATCGATCGGCGCCAGAGCCTCCTCGGCGATGCCGATCATGTAGCGCGCGCGCTCCTCGAAGCCGCTGAGTTCGCCGCCGCCGTAGCGGATCGGCCGCCCCATCTGCCAGGCGAGCTCGGCCGGGATTCTTTCGCGCATAGCGAGCATCGCGTCGACGGCGGCGAGGCAATAGCGCGCCCGTTCGGCGATGGAAGTCTTGCGCCATTCGCGCTGCGCCCAGCGAGCGCGCGCGAGCGCGGCGCCGATTTCGTCCTCGCGGACGATCGGCCGTTCGGCATAGAGCCGTCCGTCGACGGGCGACACGCATTTTTGGGTTTCCCTCATTGCGGCAAAACTCCGATGAGCGGCGTCACGAGCGCTCGAAGCCGCGCCGCAACTCCCAGTCGGTGATGCGGCGATCGTATTCGAACTGCTCCCAGTCGGCCGCATGGGCGTAATGGTCGATCACCGCGTCGCCGAACGCCTCGCGCAACATTTTCGAGCCGCGCATCTCCGCCGCCGCCTCGCGCAGCGTCTTCGGCGCCTCCGTGAGCTCGGCGCCCAGATAGGCGTCGCCGGCGTACGGCGGCCCGAGCTCGAGGCTGTCCTCGAGGCCCTTGAGGCCGGCGGCGATGAGCGCAGCGAAAGCGAGATAGGGATTCAGGTCCGCGCCGCCGATGCGGCATTCGCAGCGGATCGCCTTCGTGCCCTCGCCGCACAGGCGAAAGCCGGCGGTGCGGTTGTCGAGGCTCCACACCGCGCGCGTCGGCGCGAACGTGCCGGCCTGGAAGCGTTTGTAGGAGTTGATGAACGGCGCGAGAAAGTAAGTGATCTCGCGGGCGTGGGCGAGTTCGCCGGCCATAAAGCGGCGCATCGTCACCGACATGCCATGGGGCACATCGGGATCGAAGAACAGCGGCGTCACGCCCGCGAGGTCCCAGAGCGAAGCGTGGATGTGGGAGGAGGAGCCGGCGAGGTCAAAGCGCCATTTGGCCATGAAAGTGACGGCCTTGCCGGCCTTGTAGGCAATCTCCTTGCAGCCGAGTTTTATCACCACGTGGCGGTCGGCCATCTCCAGCGCGTCGGCATAGCGGACATTGATCTCCTCCTGCCCCGGCCCCCATTCGCCCTTGGAATTCTCGACCGGAATGCCGGCGCCGTGCAATCCGTTGCGGATCGCGCGCATGACCGGTTCTTCTTTGGTTGTCTGGAAGACGTGATAGTCCTCGATGTAAGAGGCGGCGGTCTTCGGATCGCGGTAACCCCGGGCGTGGATCGCCTCGAAACTCTCGTCGAACAGATAGAACTCGAGCTCGGAGGCCAGCTTGGCGCGAAACCCCTTGGCGGCGAGCCGCTCGATCTGGCGCTTCAGGATCGCGCGCGGATTGTGCGCGATGTCGTGATGATGATGGTCGACGACGTCGGCGACAACGAGCGCCGTCGCCTCCAACCAGGGAATGCGCCTGAGCGTCGTCAGATCCGGCTTCAGCGTGAAGTCGCCGTAGCCCTGGCTCCAGCTCGCCGCGGCGTAGCCCGGCACCGGCTCCATGTCGATGTCGTTGGCGAGCAGATAGTTGCAGGCGTGGGTCTCGTCGTGGGCGCTCTCCAGGAAGTATTCGACATGGAAGCGCTTGCCCACGAGCTGCCCGGCCATGTCGGCAAAGGCGACGACGACCGTGTCGATCTCGCCCGCCGCCGCGGCGGCCCGCAACGCGTCCAAGGACAACATTCCCGACATATGGCGCCCCGCAGCCGAATCCCCGCCGATCCGACGGGCCATACTGGCGCAGCGCCGAGGCTTCGTCGAGACGGTTGCGCGACGCAGGCGAAGGCGCGACAAAGGCGGCAGGAGGCGCAACCGGGGCAGATTCCCGGGCGGCGCCATTATGTAGCCGAGGGCCCTCATCCTGTAGCCGAGGGCCCTCATCCTGAGCTTGTCGAAGGAGGACCTCGGTCGGCGCGCAAGCGCTTCATTCTGCACCCCTCTTCCAAGCGGAAGAAGCGAGGTCAACGACCTCGCCTACAAGGGCGCCCGAGAAATTGCCCGGTCACCAGGAGGCCCCGCATGGCGCTGAAGATTCTCGTCATCGAAGGCAATGTCGCCGCCGACCGCGAGGCCTACGCCGCCGGCTGCGGCAAGACGGCGAGCCAGTCCTATGCGGCGACGCTCGAGGAGATCGCGCCCGACGCCGAGTGCTACATCTGCTTTGCCGCCGATGCCGGCGCAGAGCTTCCTCGAGGCGCCGCGCTCGAGGGTTTTGACGCGGTGTTCGTCACCGGCTCGTCGCTCAACGTCTATGACGGCGGGCCGGCGATCGAGCGCCAGCTCGAGCTCGCCCGCGCCGTGTTCGCCTCGGGGACGCCGTTTTTCGGCTCGTGCTGGGGCCTGCAGATCGCGACCGTCGTCGCGGGCGGCGTGGTCGCCAGGAACCCGCGCGGCCGCGAGATCGGCATCGCCCGCGACATCCGCCCGACGGCAGCCGGGCGCGCCCTTCCGCTCATCGCCGGCCGTGGCGACCGCTTCGATGCGCCCTCATCGCATATCGATCACGTGCAGACGACGCCCGAGGGGGCGACGCTCATCGCCTGCAACGCGATGTCGCGCGTGCAGGCGCTGGAGATCGCCTGGGGCGGCGGGCGCTTCTGGGGGGTGCAGTACCATCCCGAATATTCGTTGCGCGAGGTCGCGGCCCTGCTGAGGCGTCGGGCGCCCGCGCTGGCAGAAGAAAAATTGTTCGCCAGCGAGGCCGAGGCGCGCGCCTACGCGGCCGATCTCGTCGCGCTCGAGGACGAGCCGCGACGCCGCGATCTCGCTCGGCGCCTCCGGCTCGCCGCCGACGTGCTCGATGCCGCGGAGCGGCGCCGCGAGATTGCGAACTTTCTCGAGTTCTGGGCGCGGCCCGCCAAGGCGGCGCGCGGACGCGGTTGAACGCGACGGCCATGGGCCGCCGGTAGTTGTCGGCTTCCGAGGCGGGTGCGCCGCGGCGGACTTTCCGTTCGATTGGCTAAAATTGGCGGCGGCGCCCAAACCGAAGCTCGAGATTTGCGCGTCATTATTGCGGGAGCAACCCGCGCTGTCGCCAAGGCGACTGGCGCACGACGCCATGACGGCGCTTTCTCTCCGTCCTCGGAATGACTCCGTTCATCGACGGTCAATCTTTTCGACAGGACCCGACCGTCATGAGCCTCGCCCCGCTCGGCGCTTCTACGACGCCGCTCGCCTACGCCGGGTCCGCCGGTTCCGCGTCATCCTACACGGCCGCCGCGCTCAACCAGATGAGCGCGTCGCAAATCCAGACGCTCGGCGTCTCGACGCTGACGACGAACGTGATCAAGGGCCTGTCCAGCGCCCTGCAAAACATGAGCGCCCTGCAGATCGGCGGCGTCATCGCCGCGGGCGAATCGGTGATGAGCGCCGCGCAATTCGCGCGCCTCGCGGCCGGCGAGATCGACGCGATGACGACGACGGAGATTTCGGCGCTCACGCCCTCGCAAGCGTCCGGCCTCTCCACCTCGAGCATCGCGAACATGAGCGCCGCGCAGATCCAGGCGTTCTCCGCCAAAACGCTCGAGGCGCTGAGCGGCGCGCAGTGGGCGGCCTTCAGTCAATCCGAGATCGGCGAGCTCACGACGTCTGAGGTCGCGGGGCTCGCGGCGTCGGCAATCGCACGGCTCAGCGCCAGCGACATCGCGGCGTTGACGACCAACCAGGTTCAGGCGTTGAGCGCCACTGAGCTCAACGCGATGAGCAAGACCGAGATCGCGGCGCTCGCTGTCGGCGATCTGACGACTACCGAGATCAAAGGCCTCACCAGCGCCCTCACCGACATGAGCGCGACGCAATTCGGCTCGCTCGGCGCCGCGCAGATGGGCGCGCTGTCGGCTACGCAGTTGAAGAGCCTCGCCGCCGCGGATTTCTCCAAAGCGACGGCAACCGAGATCGCCGCCATTCAACCGAGCGCGCTCTCCGTATTGAGCGCCGCGGACGTCGCCGGACTCTCGTCGGGCGCCGTCGCCGCTCTCGGGGCCAATTTCGCCAAGCTGAGCAACACCGCGCTCGCTACCCTCACCGCGACCGAGGGCGCGGCGCTCACCGCGGCCGAAATTGGCGCGCTCGGCGCGACTGGGCTCGCCGCGATTTCGGCCACGGCGCTCGGCGCGCTGTCTGCGACCGCGGCGGCGGCGATCTCCACGACGGCGATCGCGCAATTGAGCACGTCGGCGCTCGCCAAACTGCCGGCGTCATTGCTCGGCGATCTCGGTTCGACGCAGGTGCAGGCTCTGTCCACGACCCAGCTCAACGCCCTTTCGACGACGGCGTTCGATGCGATCGACGTCGCGGATTTCGATGCCGCCCAGGTTTCCGCGCTGCGCGCGACCGCGCTGCAGACGATGTCGGTGAGCGAGTTCGATTCCCTCGTTGCGCCGCACGTCGCCGCGCTCAGCGTAACCGCGATCTCCGGCCTGACAACGACCGAGATCGCCTCGCTGACCTCCACCGAGGCCGCGAATTTCACCGCGAAACAGATCGCGGCGATGAGCGCCGCCGACAAGGCCGCTCTGGCCACGGCGTCGTCGTCGGTGATGCAGGACGTCGCCGCGCAGGAACAGGACGGCGCGATCTCCTATTCCGGCGTGCTGCAAGTGCTGGAGGAGCAGGCGAGCGGCGGCATGACCGCGAGCAAGTTCTCGGGGTTGCAGACCTTCGACAGCGAAGTCGACTCCGGTAAAATAAAAACCTCCGCCTATGTCCAGCAGATTCTCGACGACGTGGTCAGCGGCAACAGCGCCAACGCCTATTGGAACGGCGGCGCCAACACCGCGGTCGCGCTCGGCGACCTGTCGGCGACGTCGAGCCAGACTGAGGTCGACGAGTTGATCGGCAAGTGGTTCCTCGGGACCGATCTGCCCGCGACCAACGTGACTTCTGTCGGCGGCGCGAACGTGACGAACTCGTATCAGGACGAATCGTTGTTGCCGCTATTCGGCGCCAACGGCCCGCAATATACCGACGTCAACCAGGGCAACACCGGCGACTGCTATTTCGTCTCCGCGTTGGCGGAGACCGCCAAGAACGATCCGTCGCTGATCGACAACATGATCCAGTCGAACGGCAACGGAAGCTATTCCGTGCTGTTCCACGTCGACGGCGAGGACGATTATGTGACCGTGAACAGCGAGCTGCCGGTGACGAGCGGGCCCGAATACGCCGACGGCTCGAGCCTCGAGTTCGCCAACGGGAGCACGCTGTGGGCGCCGCTGGTCGAGAAGGCCTATGCCGAGTTGATGGAGCAGACCTCCGTCGAGCCCGGCATGGAATTGAACCAGCATGGCGACTCCTATGCCGACATCGCCGGCGGCGATGGCGACGGCATAACGGCGATTACCGGCCAGAGCACGACCAATCAGAGCGACGCCAACGCCTCCACTGCCACTCAGGCGGCGCAAATGATTGCGACCGCGATCGCCGGCGGCGAGGACGTGATGATGGGCTCGAGCAACCTCTCCTCGGGCAATGTCGTCTCCTCTCATATGTACGAAGTCATCGGCTTCAATGCCTCGACCGATACGGTCACGCTGCAGAACCCTTGGAACGCCAGCTACAGCGGCCCGTTGAAGATGCAGTTCACCGAGACCTTGCAGCAGCTAGCATCCCTGGACGTCAGCTTCTTCGCTGCTGAGGGAAAGGCCGCGAAGGCCTGACGCCTCGCCGCAGGCCGGACAGGCCGGAGGCGACACGCGATCGAGGAGCGTCGGCGTCCACACCGACGTTTCGCGTCGAGATGTCGGCGTGGACGCCTTTCAATCGCCTCGAGACGTCGGCGTGGACGCCGACGCTCCTATTTGGCTCACCGCTACGCGCGCGCCGGCCGGGGTTGCGGGGAGTTACGATGGCAACTGCGCGCATTTCTCCAACCCGGGCAACCGAACGATACGCGTGCAATCGGCGCCATGTCCCGGTAAACCCCGACGGCGTGCAGACCCCTTGGCTGAAGGCGTGAGCAACCGATAAAGAAGCGCATGTTCGCCGCGACGCTGCTGACCCTGTTTCCGCAAATGTTCCCCGGCCCGCTCGGCTTCAGCCTGGCGGGCGACGCGCTGGCGCGCGGCTTGTGGTCGTGCGAGGCGCACGACATCCGCGAGCACGGGCTCGGACGCCATCGCGCCGTCGACGACACGCCGGCGGGCGGCGGCCCGGGCATGGTGATGCGCGCCGACGTGCTGGCCGCGAGCCTCGATGCGGCAGCCGCGCCGGACGATCCGCGCCCGCGCCTGATCATGAGCCCGCGCGGCAAACCCTTCACCCAGGCTGAGGCGCGGCAATGGGCGGAAGGCCCGGGGCTCGTCATTCTGTGTCCGCGCTTCGAGGGCGTCGACGAGCGCATCCTCGAGGCGCGCGGGCTCATCGACGTCTCGATCGGCGACTACGTGCTTTCCGGCGGCGAGATCGCCGCGCTGGCAATCCTCGACGCTTGCGTGCGGCTGATCCCCGGGGTGATGGGCAAGCTCGAATCGCGGGAGAACGAGAGCTTCGAGGCTGGCCTGCTGGAATATCCACAGTACACGCGCCCGCGCGAATGGGAGGGCCGCAGCATCCCGGACGTGCTCACCGGCGGCGACCACGCGAAGATTGCGCGCTGGCGGCGCGACGAAGCCGAACGGCTCACGCGCGAACGCCGGCCGGACCTTCTCGGCCCCGCGGCGGGATAGCGGGCGGCCCGCCTGTTCGGCCGCGCGTGCTCAATGCGTCGAGCCCCGACACGACATTCGCCGCGGCGGCAAAACGCCTCGCCGCCGCGCATTGGCAGGCATCCGCGGCCCGGCTAGAGCGGTTCCGGATCAAACCGACACCCCGTCATTGCGAGGAGCGCAGCGACGAAGCAATCCAGGCGCCGCAGCCGGCCCCCCTGGATTGCTTCGCTTCGCTCGCTTTTGACGGCAGCGATTCACATTGATCGGGAACCGCTCTAGACTGATCGCACGACACGAGGGAGGACGACATGGGAACGCTGCATGCGGGCGGCACGGTGGGAGCGATGTTGCTCACGGCGATCGAACGTTTTGCCGACCGGCCGGCCATCGCCGACAATTTTACGCGCTGGACGTATCGCGATCTCGGGGACGCGGCCGGACGTCTCTCCGCGATTTTTCGCGCGCGAGGACTGAAGACGGGCGACGGGGTGGCGCTCATCGCGACCAATCGGGTCGAGACCTGGGCGGTGGTCACCGCCGCGGCGGTGATGGGGCTCAGATACACCCCGCTGCATCCGCTCGCCGCGGAAGACGACCACGCCTTCATCATCGAGGACGCCGAGATCGATGCGCTGATCGTCGAGGGCGGCAAGTTCGCCGAACGCGGTCGCGCCCTCCAGTCCCGCGTCCCCAATCTGAAACATCTCATGTCGTTCGGGCCGATGGAGGGCGGTCTCGATCTCGTCGCCGAGATGAAAACGACCGAGCCGGCGCCGCTCGTCGACGGGGGCGACTCGCAAGCGATCTGCTGGCTCGCCTATACCGGCGGCACGACCGGACGCTCGAAAGGCGTGATGATCGCGCATCGCACCATCGTCAACATGGCGGCGATCATTCACGCCGACTGGGATTGGCCCGAGGAGATCCGCTATCTCGCGGCGACGCCGATCACCCATGCCGGCGGGGTCAACATCTTCCCGACCCTGATGCGCGGCGGGTTCGCGCGCGTGGTCCCGGGCTTCGAGCTCGAGAGCTATTGCCGCACGATTCAGGAGGACAAGATCAACGCCGTCTTCCTCGTGCCGACGCTCGTCTACGCGCTCATCGACGCCCGCGCGACGCGCGCCCGATACGACCTCTCCTCGCTGCAGATGATCGTCTACGGCGCGGCGCCGATGTCGCCCGATCGCCTGCTCGAAGGCGTGAAAATCTTCGGCAACGTGTTCGTGCAGTTCTACGGCCAGACCGAGGCCCCGCAGTGCGTCACCACGCTGCGCAAGGTCGACCACGATCCCGCGCATCCGAGGCGCCTCGGCTCCTGCGGGCGGCCGAACCCGCTCATGGACGTCAAGCTGTTCGATCTCGACATGCGCGAGGTCGAGCGCGGCAAGCCCGGCGAAATTTGCATGCGCGGCGCGCTGGTGATGAACGGCTACTGGAAGCGTCCCGAGGCCACCGAAGAGGCGTTCCGCGGCGGCTGGCTGCACAGCGGCGACGTCGCCGTCGAGGACGAGGACGGCTATTACTACATCGTCGACCGCACCAAGGACATGATCATCTCCGGGGGCTTCAACATCTATCCCCGAGAGGTCGAGGACGCGCTGATGTCGCACCCGTCGGTCGCCACGGCCGCGGTGATCGGCGTCCCCGACGACAAATGGGGCGAGGCGGTGAAGGCCTTCGTCGTGCTCAGGAGCGGCGCCGCGGCCGACTTCGATGCGCTGCATGCGCATGTGAAAATGAAGCGCGGCGGCCCCTGGGCGCCGAAGTCGATCGATTTCGTCGAGACGATCGCCGTCACCGGCCTCGGCAAGGTCGACCGCAAGGCGCTGCGCGCGCCCTATTGGCAGGGACGTTCGCGCGGGGTGGCGTAGCGCGGCGCCTCGATCGACGCGCCGCCGAGGCGGCCGCCAGCGCGTCAGCGGCTGAGGCGGCGCCGTGAGCCGCCGGGGACGGTCAGCGAGGCGCAGAAGGGACTGTCGCTCGACGCGCGCGAGGAAAAGTCGCCATCGCCGAGAACGGCCGCCGCCGCCGCATCAGCAAGCTCGACGCCGCCCTCGAGCCGCTCGTCGATCGCCGCGCCTCGGGCGAAGCGAAGGCCACGCAATCGCTCATTCCCGGGAACCAGCCGTGAAACGCCGCGCCGCCATCATTCCGGAGCCCGGGCCGATCACTGGCCCGTGGGTCGCTGCCTCACGATAGCGCAAGGTGCAGATCCATGCGCCGAATGCCAAAATTATGCCGTCGTAGCGGGGCCGGTCGCTCGATCTGCTTCGCTCGTCGCTGCAAAACGGCTCAGGAATCGGCGCGCGCGAATGCCGCCGCCGCTTCGACGAGCTCCCGCTCGGGCCGAACTCCGGTATAGAGCGCGAACTGTTCGAGCGCTTGCAGCACGGCGACATCGGCGCCGGAAATGCGGCGCTTGCCCTTGCGAAGCGCCAGCTGCATCAGTGGCGTCTCGACGGGCAAGGCCACGACGTCGAACACGGTATCCGCCGCCGAAACGATGCCTTCCGGGAAAGACAGAGCTTCGGCGTCGGGCCCTTTCATCCCTAACGGCGTTGCGTTGATGATCAGCGCCGCCGAGCAGCCCTCCTCGCTCACAGCCCACGAGAAACCATAGAGCTCGGCAAGCGGCGCGCCTTTCCTCTCATTGCGCGCGACGATGACCCCGGCCTTGTGGCCGCGATCCCTGAGCGCGGCGGCGACGGCCTTCGCCATGCCGCCGGCGCCGCGCAACAGGAATGGCGTCGCGGGATCGACCCGAGCTTGCTCGAGCAGTTCGATGATGGCCGAATAATCGGTATTGTACCCCACGAGCCGTCCGTCGTCGTTGACGATGGTGTTGACGCTGTCGATCACGGCCGCCGATCCCTCCAGACGATCGAGGAGGGGGATCACTGCCTCTTTGAACGGCATCGAGATCGCGCAGCCGCGGATGCCGAGCGCGCGAACGCCGCCGATCGCCGCGGGAAGATCGTTGGTCGTGAACGCCTTGTAGACGAAGTCGAGCCCGAGTTTCTCATAGAGGTAGTTGTGGAAGCGCGTACCGAACCTTCCTGGACGCGCAGCGAGCGACATGCACAACTTCGTGTCGGGGCCGAGAGGCCGCTTGATAGCGCGCATGGTCAACATCTGCTCCTTGCCATCATGATGGCACGAAAGTCTGTCCGGGATTATTTCTAGCCGCTGCATAGCCTTCCGACCATGAGACGGATGGAGGCGAGGAGCATCGAGCCCATCGCCGCCAATTCGCCGCAGGCGCCCCTTCGACAGGCTCAGGATCCGTTCCGAGCATCTGTTCGCCACCCTGGAGGACCGCCCGCCCGAGGAACTGCGGCTCGCTGGGATCGGCACGATCGAGGCGGCCAACGCCCGGCTGAAACCCTTTCCATCGCAGAGCACAACAGCCGTTTCGCCGTCGCGCCCGAGCAGTAGGGCTCGGCCTTCGTCCCCGACCCCGGCGAAATGTGGCGCGAGATGCTGTGCGTCGTCGAGCCGCGGATCGTGGCCGCCGACAACACTGTGGCGTGGAACAGCAAGCGCCTGCAATTACCGAAAAGCCGGCAGCGTCAGCATTTCGTCAGAGCGCTAGCCGGAGCTTCCTTCTTTGCCGAAGCATAAGCCTTTGATCTAGCTCATGGCAAGCCGATTTCGGGACGTGGCTACTGGGTACGAGCGGGGGAGATGTCGAGGAGGTCGAAGGCCTTTTGCTGGATGGGGGTTGGCGGGGTCATTACCGTGAAAGGCCGGTTGGGCGCGATGGCGGTGACGATGGTGTTGCGGGCCAGGGTCGCGAGGTCGGCGAGCAGGCTCTGGAAGCTGTGAACTCGGAGGCCATCCTGGGTTCGCCCCGTGGCGCTTTTGGCGAGGGCGCTCGGCGAACGTTGCGCCTTGGCGATGGGACTGTCGCGCAGCGCCTCGGCGGCCTCTTTGTCGTCGTCGTCATAGAGCATCGGGGCGAGGCGGGTGCGCAGGTTCCATTCGAGATAGTAGGCGAGCATGCGGCCGGTTCCGCGCGGCTATCGTTGGGGTCGAGCAGCCGATCGAGACCGATGGCGCGGGCCGTCCCCAGCACAGCTGCGACATGCCCTTGAGGCAGCGGGCGCTCGACCTTGAAGGCCTCTTCACCGGCGGGGATCACGACCCCGCCCTTCAGCACGCCGCGCAACCCCTCGACGCGCTCGGCGGGCCAGTCGCTCAGATTGAGCAGCGTGCGCTTGCGAATGCGACCCCGGTCCCGATAGCTCTCGCGCAGCAGAATGGCGGGCGGCGAGCCGCGATTGCGGATGGATTCGATATACAAGGCGCGCTACGCGCGCTGCGTTTCCAGGAGGGCGATCGTCTGCAGGTCCTTCTGGCGCTGCGCCGCGCGACGCCCGTAGCTCGCCTGATTCTTCTTGCAGACGAGGCTGTAGGGTCGGCCCTTGTGTAAAGTCTCGACGTCGATGTCGCAGGCGGCGGCGCGGATTTGCTGCTCGAGATGCGACCGCGCCGATTCGGCGGCCCGCAGCACGTAGTCCTTGCGTGCGGGGTCGTCGAGAAAGCGCGAGAAATCGGCGCAGTTTTGGCATTTGCAGCCCAGCGCGGCCGGACGGCGCCAATCGGCCGGCGGCGCCAGGGGCTCGCCCGCGCGCGAGCGCAAGTGATCGAGGATCGCCGCTCTCAGCCTCTCGATCGCTGGCGCGGGAGCCGCGAGACCGCCCTGTTCGGCGAGCCGCCGCAGCGCCGGGGCGAGCGTCTCGTCGAAAGGAAACGTCTTTCGGTCGGCGAGCAATATGGCGACGGCCCGCGCCGTAGCGGCGTCGTCGATGCGCTGCAATGCCGCGAGCGCATCGGCGATCGAGTCCGGATCGCGCCGAAACGGCCGCCAGTTGGGATCGTCGGCAGGCCGCGTCGCGATGGCGGTGCTCAGATGCGCCGCCGCCGGGCCCAAACTGTCCGTGCTCTCGGTCTCGGCGAGCCTCAGCAGCAGCTTCGCGGCGCCGGCGAACGACTTCGCCGCGGCGCCGGCGAACAAGCGCCCGATGAGCCTCGCGCGCTGCGGCTCGGCGACCCGCGATAGCGCCGCGGAGATCGTCGCGACGTCTTCGGAGCGGAAGCCGCGCGCCGTCAACGCCCGATCCAGGCAGCGCTCGACGCCTTCGATATCGTCGAGCCGTAGCAGGACGTCGAGAACCCGGGCGGCGGGGTCCCGCTCGTTGGCGCGATGCGGGCGCTGACCGTCATGGGCGAGCCGCGTCGTGACCGCGTCGGCGAGTTTCGCGGCGCGGGCGCGATCGTCGGCGCTCGAAGCGCGCTCGACCGAGGATTCGAGCCGGGTCAACACGTCGTCCAAGTCGGCGCCGGCGATGACTGAGAAAATTCGCTCGCTCGGCCACACCACCAGCGCCGCGCGGCGATAGGTTCGTTCGAACGAGGCGCCCTCGTTGCCGGTCGCCTCGCCGAAATATTCTTCGTCGGGCTCGATGTCGCCGAGCGCGCCGGGCGGCGACAATTCCTCGTCGTCGAACGGCAGGGTCGGGAAATCGCAATCTTCGCCGGCCGCGCTCCGCCAATGGTCGAGCGACAACGTGCGATCGAATACTTCCCCGGCCTCGTACTCGACCTCGTCAGCTCGTCCGCGCCGTCCGTAATTTCCCGAGTATTCCGCGGCGCCGCTTTCCTCGATGGTCAGCAGCGCGAGGCAGAGATCGCAGTTGGCTGCGAGGGCGGCGGCGCCCAGGGTCTGGGCGGCGGCTTGATCGGCGCCCTTGAGCGCGGCGAACGACAGTTCGGCGGGTGTGTAGGCGTGCTCGAGCGTGTAGATGATCTTTTGCGGCGCCTCATCGGCGACGCGCCATCGTTCGAGCTCGGCGGCGATTTCGGCCGCCTGTCGCTGGTAATCCGGCGGCTCGGGCCGCTTCCCCTTCCTGACGAGATTGTAGACCAGCACCAGGCGATATCCGGATTCGACCGGCCGCACCTCATGCGGGCAATCGGCGTAGAAAGCGGCGAAGGCGGCCTCCGCGGGATCCGGACTCTGCAAGTCGAACCGCGCCTCGCGATCTCCGTGGCGGACGATCAGCTCGCCGCCGGCATGCCGTCCAGGCGGCGCGACGATGAGCGTGGCGAACATGCCCGGCAGCTTTTCGGTGTCGCGATGATCGAGAAAGAACCCTCCCGGCTCGTAGATCAGCAGCTTATAGAACACGGCTTGCACCGCGCCCTCGACGCCGAGGCCCTCAGCGGCGCGCGTCACGACGCCGGCGAGCGCCTCGTTCCAACGCCCGCCGCTGATCGTCACCCGCTCGGCGTCGATCTGCCAGCCGTTGCGCACGGCCGGGTCGACGACGGTCTTGTCGCGACGGCCGAAGGGCGCGAACTCGCCGAGGCCGATGAGCTGCTTCGCCTGGTCCTCGAGCAACGGCAGCGCGACGGGGCCCGTCCCATCGACGGAAATCGCCGGGGCGCGCCAGTCGAACACCCCCGATGTGCAGAAATCTCCCGGCTGGCGCGCTTCGGCGAGCGCTCGGGCGACAACGGAAACCACGGACATTTTCTTGCCTCGATAGGGATCACTGGGATAATAGCCGCGGCGCGGCGCCTGCGTAACCGCGTCGATGACGATATTGCTGTTTCCGCTCCGCTACGCGGCGATCGAGCTCAGGAAAGCGGTGGGGACCCGAAGCGCGAGAACGCGGCGCGCGCCGCCTCGCCCAGCGCCGCGCCGCCGTCCATCAGCCATTGCCGCAACCGCCCTCGTTTCGCACGGGCGGAGATTTCGTAGAGCCGCGCCGTGCGGCGAGCGCGGAGCAGATAGTCGTCGGCGGTCGAGATCTCGTCGACGAGGCCGAGCTCGAGCGCTTCGGAGGCGAGCCAGACGTCGCCGTTGCCGAGCTTTTCGATATCGACCTTCGGCCGGCGTGCGGCGACGAAGCGCTTGAAGGCCTCGTGCGTAGCGTCGAGCTTGCCCTTGAAGTGCTCGCGCCCTGCCGGCGTGATCTCGCCGAAGATCGACACTGTGCGCTTGAACTCGCCGGCGGTGATCTCCTCGAAATCGATGTCGTTCTTCTTCAACAGCCGATTGAGGTTCGGAACCTGGGCGACGACGCCGATCGAGCCGACGAGCGCGAACGGCGCGGCGAGGATCTTGTCGGCGACCGAGGCCATCATGTAGCCGCCGCTCGCCGCGACCTGATCGACGCAGACGGTAAGCGGAATCTCGCGTTCGACGAAACGCAACAACTGGGCGGCGGCGAGGCCGTAGCCGGTGACCGTGCCGCCGGGGCTCTCGACGCGCGCCACGACTTCGTCGAGCCCCGCGCGCGCGACGGAGAGGACCGCGTCCACCTCGCGCGCCAGCCGGCCGACTGCGCTCGCGCCGATGTCGCCCTTGAAACGCAGCACGTAGAGGCGCTTGTCGGGCTTGGCGGCCTTCCTGGCCGCCTTCCGCGCTTTGACGAAAGCCTTGCGCTCGCGCTTGTCGAGCACCGTCCTCTTCAACAGCGCCTCGTCGGCCTCGTAGCGCTCGTCGAGCGAGCGGACGCGGATCTCGGAGCGTTCCTCGCGCTCGCCGCGCGTCGCGAGCGCGATGAAGAAAGCAGCGCCGCCGATCGCCGCGACGATGAGCGCGGCCTTGAGGGCGAAGGCGGCTATATCGAGCCAGAACGACATCAGCGCATCACATCTTAAAAAAAGGGCGTCCGCCCTACGTAGGAGGTCGAGCCCGGAATCGCCAGCATGAGGGAGAAGCGGCGCGGCAAGCGGCCTCGACAGCCGCAGCTCGCGCGTCTCGAGGCCATTTGGCGGCTTTGGCGACGCAGCAAAATAAGTGCGCCAACTGTCGTTACCGTCAAGAGCGAGCGAAGCGGAGACGTCCAGTGGGCGAAAAGACGTCAGCGGCCCCGCGCGCCGAGGCTGCAAGAAAATTTGCTACCGGCCCTTGCAGGCCGGCACTTGCGATATATCTTCTAGCGAGACATATCTCGATATGTCTTGACCCTATCTAGGAGGAACCAGATGTTTTTCAGATACTTCCACGATCACGAGCGCTTCGGCCACGGTCCGTTCGGTCGGCCTTGGGGACGGCACGGCGAAAAATTCGGCGGCGGCTTCGGCGGCCGCGAAGGGCGCGTGTTCGACAGCGGCGAGTTGAAGCTCGTCATTCTCGCGCTGATCGCGGAGAAGCCGCGCTACGGTTACGAGATGATCAAGGAGCTCGGAGAACGCGTCGGCGGCGAATACAGCCCGAGCCCCGGCGTCATCTATCCGACGCTGACCCTGCTCGAAGAAATGGGATACGCCAGCACGAGCCAGGACGAGGCCGGCCGCAAGCTCTACGCCGCCACGCCCGAAGGGCAGAAGTTCCTGGCCGACAACAAGGCGCAGGTCGACCAGATCTTCGCCCGGCTCGACGCCCGCAACGACGCATTCGGCTCGGCCGGCATCGGTTCGCTGTTCCGGGCGATGATGAACCTGCGCGCGACCGTCAAGCTGCGCGCGCGCTCGGCGTCGCCGCAGCAGTTGCAGCAGATCGTCGACGCGCTCGACGCCGCCGCAAAAACCATCGAACGGCTGTGAGCGGGCGCTGCTCAGCTCAACAGGCGCTTGCTGGCCTTGGCCGCGTAGAGGCTCAGCGGGGTGGCGGCGACGAAGCCGACCGCCCCGCTCAGCGCGAGCCAGAGCCGAAGATCATCCTGGCAGGCGGGCGTCACCAGCGCGCAAACCATCAGCACGCTGGAGATCAGCGGCCACAGGAAAACGTGAAAGACGATCGCGAGCATCCCCGAAGACAGCGTCCTCCTTCGCGCGCCGACGCGCGTCCACTACCTCGTGTCGCCAGAGCGCAACATCAAGTCCTAATCTGACCCGGCGCGTTCTTGGCGGCGATGTACGAGAGCGGAATGCCGAGCACGGCGCCGACGATCGCCGCGATGACGATCCAGCGTCCCAGATCGTCCTGGAGAGCTGGCGTCAGCAGCGCCGCCAGCACCAGCACGCCGGCCGTCACCGGCGCAATGATCACGAAGAGAAGCAAAGCCGTCCGCCACATCTCGCCCACCCCTGGGTTGCGAAAGCCGTGAAAGCAGGTTCGCGTTTTCCCCTTCCCGAGGATTGATCCGCGTCAATTCTGGCACTGGGTTGCCGTCGCGGCGAAACGTCACGGGAAGCGCGCGACGCAATCGATCTCCAGCTTCGCCCCGAGCCCCAACCCCGTGCAGCCGAAGGCGCTGCGCGCGGGCCGCCTGTCGGCAGGGAAATAGCCGATATAGATCTCGTTGAAGGCGTCCCACTCGGCCATGTCGCGCAGCATCACCGTCACCTTGACGATGTCCGCGAAATCGAGGCCGCAGTGGGCGAGCGTCGCGCCGATGTTGTCCATCGCCTGGCGCGCTTGCGCCGCTAGGCCGCCCTCGGCGAGCTTCAAAGTCCCCGGCAGCGTCCCGAGCGCGCCGGACACGAACAACAGATCGCGGACTCGAACGGCCGAGCTGAACGGCAGGCCCAGGCTATCCGTCCCGGGCGTGTGGAAGTGCTGCATGACGCGTCTCCGCTCGACAAGGCACGCCCCATTGTGGTCCCGCGCCGCCGGCTTCCGCAAGCTGGCGCCCGGGATGCGCAGGAAGACCGTTCACGGCCACTTCACCGACGGCGGCATCGAGGAGAGGATCGCGTCGACATTGCCGCCTGTTTTCAAACCGAAGATCGTGCCGCGATCGTAGAGGAGATTGAACTCGACGTAGCGCCCGCGGCGAATCTGCTGCTCCTCGCGATCGGCAGGAGTCCACGGCGTCACGACATTGCGCCGTATGATCTCGCCGTAAACCCTGATGAAACTCTCGCCGACGTCGCGGGTGAATTCGAACAGCTTGTCGAACAGCGCGCCGCCAGGGTTGTCGCCGACATCGAGGTGGTCGTAGAAGATGCCGCCGACGCCTCGCGGCTCGTTGCGATGTTTGAGATAGAAGTATTCGTCGCACCACGCCGCGAAGCGCCGGTGATCGGCCACCTCCGCGCTGCGCTCGCAGGCGCCCCGCATCGCCTGGTGGAAGGCGATCGTGTCGGGGTCGTCGGCCGTGCGGCGGCGCCCGAGCATCGGCGTCAGGTCGCTGCCGCCTCCGAACCAGTATTTCGTCGTGACGATGAAGCGCGTGTTCAAATGCGCGGTCGGAGCGTTCGGGTTCCAGGGGTGGGCGATCACCGAGACGCCCGAGGCCCAGAAGCGCGGGTCGTCCTCGGCGCCCGGGATCTCGCTGGCGAATTCCGGCGAGAATTCGCCTTCGACCGTGGAGGCGTGGGCGCCAATCTTCTCGAACACCCGCCCGCGCAGCATCGCCGTGCGCCCGCCGCCGCCCGGCTTGCCGTCGGCCGCGTCACGTTTCCAGGGAGTGACGACGAAGCGCCCGGGCCCTTCGGGCGCCTCGGGGATGAACGGCCCATCGCACTCGCGCTCCAGCCGTTCCATCGCCAGGATCAGCTTGCCCTGCAAGGTCTGGAACCAGTCGCTCGCCGCGGTCTTGCTCTCTTCCAGCGTCGGATAGTTCTTCATGCCAGCCCATCTCCTGCCCGAATGTCGCCGTCGGCGCCGGGCCGGTGTTAGGACAGTCGGGACCTGAGCGCAAAATGCGCCGAGCCCCCGCTTGCCAAGGCCGCCAAATTGCGCCGAGCGCGAGACGAATGTAAGCTCTGCGCGCGTCACCGTTGCGGGGATTGCAACATTATGGATCGCCTTGCCGCCCTCGAAGCCTTCGTCCGCGTCGCCGAGACGCAGTCGTTCTCCGAGGCCGCACGGCGGATGCGGGTCGGCAAATCGGTGGTGAGCCGAGACGTCGCCGCGCTGGAGGCCGGGCTCGGCGTGCGTCTGATCAACCGCACCACGCGTTCATTGAGCCTCACCGACGCGGGGCGCGGCTATTTCGACCGCGCCCAACGAATCCTCGCCGATCTCGAGGACGCCAATCGCGCCGTGAGCGAGCATGGATCGAGCCCGCGCGGCCGGCTGCGCGTCAGCGCGCCGGTGAGCTTCGGCTTCCTGCATCTCGCCCCGGCGCTCGCCGAGTTCGTTCGCCTCTATCCCGAGGTCAATGTCGAGGTCGCGCTCAACGACCGTTTCGTCGACCTCGTCGACGAGGGCTTCGACATCGCCGTGCGCATCGGGACGCTCGAGGACTCGCGGCTCATCGCCCGCAAGCTCGCTCCAGCGCGCCGTGTCGTCTGCGCGAGCCCCGATTATCTCGGCGAACGCGGCGTTCCCGAGACGCCCGACGATCTCGCGCGCCACGAGTGCCTCTCCAACAGCAACATTGCGATCGGACGCGAATGGCGCTTCCAGCGCCCGGACGGGACGCCGTGGCCGGTCAGCGTCTCCGGCCGCATCAGCTTCGACAATGGCGATGCGCTGAAAGCCTGCGCGATCGCAGGCATGGGGGTCGTCGCGCTGCCCTCGTTCATCGCCGGCGCCGACTTGCAGAGCGGAGCGCTGGTTTCGTTGCTCGAGTCCTATGCGCCGCAGGACGCCGCGATCAATGCCGTCTATCCCCACGCCCGCCATCTCTCGTCGGCCGTGCGCGCGTTCGT
>JBKQKS010000098.1:0-5318 GCA_052147395.1 Roseiarcus sp. | reverse complement strand
CGCCTCCGGCTGCTCCCCACCCCGCCTCCCGGCGACGCAGTTGCCTTCGGCTACACGGTTACGACACTCCATGACGGGGACTTGCACCCCGCCGACAACGCGGAATCACAGACGCACTGGATGGCCGTGACGAGCACGGCCATGACGGCATTGGGGCGATTCGGTCGGCGCGTGAGCGCCTCATTCTCGCACGACACTTCCAAGCGGAGACAGCGAGGTCAGCGACCTCGCCCACAAGGGCGCCCGGCAATTCGGCCCGTCAGCCAACGCCCCACTTGTCGCGGGGTTGGATCGTCGTCACGCCGCCTTGCCAATGGACGTCTTGGCCTTGCCGCGGCCGAGTCCGAGGCGGCGCTTCAGCGACGCCCAGAGCGTGCGCATGTCCGCGGCGGCTTGCCCGCTGGCGTTGAACTCGGTGACGCCGAGGCCGTGACGGGCCGCCTCCTGGAAGTCGACGCGCGCCCGGATGAGCGGCGAGAGCAGGCCGCCCTCCCCTCGAGCGCGGCCGCGCCATTGGCGATGCGCTGGCTCTGCTGCACCGGAGGGCACTGGTTGAGCAGGAAGGCGAATTCGACGCCGGTGTCCTTCGCAGATTTGTCGCAGGCGCAGGGCTCGACAACGGCAAGGGCCGCTCGAGCCGGCTCGACGCGACGGCGGGAAATTCAGGCGCCGTCGAGCGGTTGGACGCCCTTCGGCTTGCCGTCGGCCGCCAAAGCGATCTTCTCGATGCGCATTTCGGCGTTCTTGATCAGCGAATCGCAATGCGCCTCGAGCCGCTTGCCGCGCTCGTAGAGCTGGATCGAATCTTCCAGTGCGACGGCGCCCTTCTCCAGCCGGTCGACGATCGTCTCGAGCTCGGCGAGCGCAGTCTCGAAGGGCATGTCGGCGATTTCGGCGGGCTTGTCGTTCAAGGGCAGGGGCTCGACTGGCAAGGGTTCAGCGGCGGCTCATATCACACCGGCAGCGCCGTCGTCTTCTTCACCGTGCGCAGCGCCAGCGTCGACTGCACGCGCGACACGCCGGGAAGCTGGGTGAGGATGTCGGTGTGGATGCGCTCGAAATCGCGCGCGTCGCGAAAGGCGACCCGCAGCAGATAATCGGCCGCGCCCGCCAGCAGATAGCATTCGATGATCTCGGGATGGCGGCGCACCTGGTCCTCGAAGCGGTCGAGGGTCGCCCGTCCCTGCTGCTCGAGCGTCACCGAGACATAGGCCGCGCCGGCGAGCCCGGCCCGGACGGGATCGAGCAGCATCACGTAGCCCTCGATGAGCCCGCTTTCTTCCAGCATGCGCACGCGTCTGAGACACGCCGACGGCGAGAGGTGGACCTTGTCGGCGAGCTCGACGTTGCTGAGCCGTCCATCCGCCATCAAGGCGCGCAAAATCGCCCGATCACGGTCGTCGAGGTCTTCGACTCGCATTTCGTGTCTCGTTTTCGTCTTTTCGTCGCATATCATGGCGCGAATGAGCGATCCACCGGCCCCTTTCGCGCGCACATTTCGTGGCCGTTGGTCGAAGCTAGGGCAACCGCCGCGCTGTGGAGGACGCCATGCTGATCGGCACACCCAAGGAGATCAAGAACAACGAATTCCGCGTCGGGTTGACGCCGAATTCGGTCGCGGAGCTCGTTCACCACGGCCATCGGGTCTGGGTCGAGACCAACGCCGGCCTCGGCTCCGGCCTCACCGACGCCGAATATGTCGAGGCGGGCGCCGAGCTCGAGGCGACAGCCGACGAGATTTTCGCTCGTGTCGAGCTGGTGGTGAAAGTGAAGGAGCCGCTGACGGAGGAGCGCCGGAAATTGCGCCGCGGCCAAGTGTTGTTCACCTATCTGCATCTCGCGCCCGACCTGGCGCAGACCCGCGACCTCGTCGAGAGCGGCGCAACCTGCATCGCCTACGAGACCGTGACTTCGCCCTATGGCGGCCTGCCGCTGCTGACGCCGATGTCGGAGGTCGCCGGCCGGCTCGCGCCGCAAGTCGGCGCGCACGCGCTGGAGAAGGCCCAGGGCGGCCGCGGCGTGCTCATCGGCGGCGTGCCGGGCGTGCCGGCCGCGGAAGTGGTGGTGATCGGCGCCGGCGTTTCGGGGACGCATGCGGCGATGATCGCGCTCGGCATGGGGGCCAATGTCACCGTGGTCGACAAGTCCAACGAGGCGCTGAGGCGCATCGACGCTCAGTTCGGCGCCGCGATCCACACCGCCTATTCGACGCGCGCCACGATCGCCGAGCTCGCCAGAAAGGCGGACCTCTTGATCGGCGCGGTTTTGATTCCGGGCGCGGCGGCGCCAAAACTCATCACCCGCGCCATGCTCTCGACGATGAAGCCCGGCGCCGTGATCGTCGACATCGCCATCGACCAGGGCGGCTGCTGCGAGACCTCGCGTCCGACCACCCACGCCGACCCCACCTATGTCGTCGACGGCATCGTTCACTATTGCGTCGCCAACATGCCCGGCGCCGTCGCGCGCACCTCGACCTTCGCGCTCAACAACGCGACGCTGCCGTTCGCGCTCGCGCTCGCCGACAAGGGGTGGAGACAGGCGCTCGACGACGATCCGCATCTCAGGGCCGGCCTCAACGTCCACGACGGCCACATCACCTGCGAGCCGGTGGCAAAAGCCCACGGCCTTCCCTACACCCCGGCGGAGGCGGCGCTAAAGGGATGAGCGTACCGGCGCCGGCCGCCGCCGCTGCGAGGCGGCGCCGACGTCTCCAAATTGCGGACGCAGTCAGGGGACTTTGCCGTCGAAACAGGAAGCGTCACGGCGAACTGGCGCTCGCCCATCCTTTCGCGAGTACGTGCTTGCCGATATCGGCGTGGTATTCGTTCTCGCAAACGTACTCGCAGCGTTGGAGGTTCGTCGGCGTGCAGGAAACCGTTGGCCCAGTCTCCGCGAGCCATTCTCGCAACAGCGCGGCCGAGCTCGCAGGACCATTGCCGACCCCCGCCAGCTTGACGATTTCGCCTCGGACGGAGAGCGTTCGCACGTCCAGCACTGTGGGCATGCCCGGGAGTATTTCCTGGCCGGGAAGAACGGCCTCGGATTCGGTGGCAGCCATCAGCTTGTTGCCCGTGGCGGCGGGGCAATCCGCCGCAGACGGAATCGACGTGCGCGCCGTCTGCGTGAGGCTTTGCGTAGTCGCAGAGTTGTCCGCCGATCCGCCAAAGACGACAACCGCCAGCGCGAGCGCGCCCGCCGCGGCTGCGGAGAAGCCGCCGACGATGACGAATGGCGACACGGGCCGGCCCGGGCGAGAGATCGGGGGCGCCTCCGGCTTTGCAGGCTTGGCGACGGGCGCAGGCGGCGGCGCGTGACGAGGCGGGGGAACCCCGACGATCATTTGCGTCTGGCGCGTCAATTCGGGCAAACGCCGTTCGAGCGGGCCCGGAAATCCATCGATCCAATGCAGCGTCTTGACGAACAGTTCGAGCGACTTCGTCGGCTCCGCGTTCACGATGCGAAACGGAATGATCTTCTTTCTGCGGTCGAGCGCGATCTGGATTTCCCGTGGCACCCATTCGGAGGCGTCGGCGTGCTTCGAGAACAGCAGAACGACAGCCTTGGAGTCTTCGATGGCGCGAGGAATGGACTCGGGCCACGTCGCTCCGCCGACGATATTGCGCGGCGCCATCCAAACTCTCACCGCGCCGGCTTCGAGAGCGCGGCAAATCGCCTCGGCGGCCTCGCGATCCCGCATCGAATAGCTCAGGAAAACATCGTGAGCCATCATTCATCCCCCGATTGACGGCGCCCCGGAGGCCAACGAACCCGCTCGGGCCGGCCTTCCGAGCGCGAGGTCGCCTCATCGCAACGAAATGATCCCCCGCTCCAAATGCAATTTTCGTTTACTGCTATCGCCGGCTTATGTAAATTATTTAGGAACATTTCCGGCAAGGGGCCCGAGAGCCAGAAGCGTCGATCGGGGAATTTTGATGGCGGAAGTCGGTTCGCGTCGGATAGTCATTATGCATGCGAACGGCGCCAAGGCCAATCGCGCCGAAACGTTTCCGATCGACGGTTCGAGAGAGCTTAAGCTCGGGCGCGAGCCCGGCAACCAGATCGTCTACGATGCGCCGGGAGACGACGTCGTCAGCCGCCATCACGCCGCGGTCAAGTGGGATGACCCGTCCGCGCTCGCATTCACGATCGAGGACTTGGGCAGCAGCAACGGCACATTCGTCAACAAGAAGAAGCTTCAGGGCAAGTCGCCGCTCGGCCACGGGGATGTCGTGAGCCTGGGGGCGGGTGGTCCGGCTTTCACCTTCACGCTCGATCCGCCGCCCGAAGCGCAATTCGCCAAGACTAAACTGATCGACGTGCCGCAGCCGACCCCCGCGACGACGAGGGTCATTTCCGCGGCGGAGGCTCCGGCCAAAACGACAAATACGGAGGTTCCGGGCGCCGGCGCCACGACGAGAGCCGCCGCGTCGGCGACGACCGAGGTTCTGTCGGCGCCGCAAAAGGTCGGGATCGGCCGCGAAACGATGCTGCACGAGATCGGCCAGGCCAAGAAGAGCTCGAATCGCCAATGGGCGGCGATCTTGGCGGCCGTCGTCGTGCTGGCGGCGGCGGGCGGAGGCTATCTGTTCTGGAAGCAGCGCCAGGACGACAAGGCGCATCAGACTCAGCTCGCGGCTGTCGCCGACCAGGCCGCTCGAGCGAAGCTCGACGCGGAAGCGCAAGCCAACGAGGCGGCCGCCAACATCCGCAAGCAGATGGGCATGAGCGCCGAGGACATCGTGAGAGAATACGGTCCTGCAACGGCGGAACTCGAGGTCGATTGGCGCCTGTATGACCAGCTCACGGGCCGCCCAATATTCCTCAAGATCATCGAAACCGACGACGGTCACAAGTATCCACTATTCGCGCAAAATGCGGACAAGTCTATTTCGCCATGGTTTACGCTAGATGATGAGAATAGAACCAATCTGGCGATCGAAAACAAAATTCAAGGAAGTGCTTTTGTCATATCCGAGCAAGGCTTTATGTTGACCAACAAGCATATGGCGGCGAGCTGGCGGGTGCCATTCTTCCCGAATAGAGATGATGTCGAAAAGAAGGGTATCCTGGTTTGGGAGACCGGCAACCGGAGAAAGCCAAGGGATTGGAAGATTATTGATTTGACTGAATCGCAATACTGGAGTCTATTGAACTGGATACCCGAAACCGGAGGGTTGATCTATCCTCCGGATAGTATTCGACAGATTGGGCCGGGTCGTATTCCAGATCCGGCCAAGAGCGATCGCCGCGACTTCGTCGGCAGAAACGACGCGATGACCGTCAAATTCGCCGGCACGAGGACGACGATCAATGCA